>NZ_JACGWV010000002.1:0-315594 GCF_014137995.1 Promicromonospora sukumoe | reverse complement strand
GCCCCTCAACGACATCGCCTCGCCCGCCGGCAAGATCGCCGGCGCCGCCCAGAAGCGGCTCGCCGGGGGCGCCGTCCTGCACCACGCGACCATGGCCTACGACATGGACGCCGACAAGATGACCGACGTGCTGCGCATCGGGCGCGAGAAGCTCAGCGACAAGGGCACGCGCTCCGCCAACAAGCGCGTGGACCCGCTGCGGTCGCAGACGGGGCTGACCCGCGCCGAGGTCCTCGACGCGCTGGAGGCGTCGTTCCGCGAGCGCTACCGCACCGTGCCGGGGGAGATCACGGCCGACGAGTGGGCGCAGGCCCGGACCCTGGTGGAGACCAAGTTCGGCACGCCGGAATGGACCGCGCGCGTTCCCTGAGTGGGCTGAGTGTGTCCTTGCGGAGCGGGTGAAAGAGGGCGTGCCATGATGGGCAATCACGGTTTGGTAACACCCCTAGCAGATGTTTCACCCGGTCAGTAATCTCCACGCAATGCCGCGTATTGGGAAGTTCATTTCTCAGAAATAACATCTGGCTACTCTCGCGGCCCTCAGCAAGTCCAGCGGAAGGAAGCCGAAACGATGACTCGAGCGATGCGACGGCCCCTGGTGGCGGCCACCGGAGCACTGCTTCTCGCGGCCACGACGACCGCCTGCGGCAGCGGTGGCGGCGAGGGCGAGGGGGACGGCACCCTCAGCGTCTGGATCATGCAGGGCACCAACCCGGACGCCGAGGACTTCTTCGCCGACGTCTCGACCGCCTTCGAGGAGGAGACGGGCGCGACGCTCGACGTCGAGTTCGTCGAGTGGGCCGACGCCCACGACCGGTTCGTCACCTCCATCGCCGGCGGCACCACCCCGGACGTCGCCGAGACCGGCACCACCTGGACCCCCGAGTTCGCCGACGCCGGGGCGCTCGCCCCGCTCGACGAGTACGTGGACGGCGCCGGCGTGACCGACGACCTGGTCGAGGGCCTGGTCGACGCCGGTACGTACGACGAGCAGCTCTACGGCATGCCCTGGTACGCCGGCGTGCGCTCGCTGGTCTACAACACGGAGATGTTCGAGCAGGCCGGCGTCGAGCCGCCCACCACGTGGGCCGAGCTGGAGGACGCCGCGGCGGCGCTCAAGGAGGAGTACCCCGACAAGATCGCCGTCGCCGTGCCGGGTGACGCCGAGTTCACGGTCTACCCGTGGGTCTGGGCCGCTGGCGGCGAGGTCGCCGCGCTGGACGGCGACACCTGGACCTCGGGCCTCGACAGCCCCGAGGCGCAGGAGGGCATCGGGTTCTGGACCGGCCTGGCCACCGAGGGCGGGTACTCCTCCAGCGGCGCCACCACCTGGCGCGAGACCGACGTGCTCGACTCGTTCGCCGCGGGCGACGTCGGCATGGCCGTCATGGGGTCGTGGACCCCGGGTGCGATCGTCGAGGCCAACCCCGACATGGAGGGCAAGTTCGCCGCCGTGCCGATCCCGGGCCAGGACGGCGGCATCGCCCCGTCGGTGCTGGGCGGCTCGCACCTGAGCATGTTCGAGACGGCCAACGACAAGGACCTCGCCTGGACGTTCGTCGAGATGATGACCACCGGCGAGTTCGCGCAGCAGTGGGCCGAGCAGTCCGGGTACTTCCCCGGCCAGGTGTCGCTGCTGGACGAGACCCTGGCGAGCACCGACCCGCTGGTGGCCCCGTTCGCCCAGCAGTTCGTGGACGGCGGCGCGTCCGTGCCGGCCGCGCCCACCTACGGCGCGGTCCAGGCCAAGCTCACCACCAGCACGATGATGCAGTCGATCCTCTCCGGGGAGTCGGACGTCGCCACGGCGTCGTCCGCCGCGGCCGAGGAGATGACCACCATCCTGAACGGCGCTGGATGACGGCGCCGGCTCCGCCCACCCCGCAGGCCCACGGGTCGGCCCCCGAGGGGGCCGGCTCGGGCGCAGGCCCGGTCGCCCGCTCCGTGGCCGGCGGGTGGACCGGCCGCGCCAGGGCCGCCGCCGTGCGGCCCTGGCTGCTGCTCGCGCCCGCCCTGCTCGTCCTGGCGGTGCTGCTGCTGTGGCCGCTCGTGCGGGTGTTCCTCTTCTCCCTGCAGGACTACGGCCTGCGGGAGATCACCACCGGCGAGCCCAACTGGATCGGCCTGGGCAACTACGCCGAGATCCTGGCGACGCCCGAGCTGTGGACGGTGGTGCTGCCCAACACGGTCGGGTTCGCCGTGCTGGCCGTGGCGGGCACCGTCGCGTTCGGTACGGCCGTCGCGGTGCTGCTCGCGTCGCTCGGCCCCTTCTGGCGCACCGTCACCTCCAGCGCGATCATGGCGGCCTGGGCCATGCCCGCCGTCACCGGTACGTATGTGTGGGTGTGGATCTTCGACGCCGACCGCGGGGTCTTCAACGACGTCCTGATGAGCCTCGGCCTGCTGGACGACCCGACCAACTGGTTCACCAACCGCTGGACGTTCTACGCGATCGTGCTGCTCAACGTGATCCACCACGGCTTCCCATTCGTCGCGATCACCGTGCTCGCCGGGCTGCTCGGCGTGCCGAAGGAGATGCTGGAGGCCGCCGAGATGGACGGCGCCGGGTCGTTCCGCCGGTTCTTCTCGATCATCGTGCCGCAGCTCCGCCAGGTGTTCGCCGTCGTGATCATCCTGTCGACCATCTGGGACTTCAAGGTGTTCGCGCAGGTGTACCTGATGCCCGGCGGCGCCGGGTCCAACCGGTCCGTGCTCAACCTTGGCGTGTGGTCCTACGTCGAGTCGTTCGGGCAGAACAGGTACGGGTTCGGCTCCGCGATCGCCGTGCTGCTGACGGTGCTGCTGCTCGTGGTCACCGCCGTCTACGTCCGTACCGTCCTGGCGGAGGAGGAACGATGAGCGCGCGCCGGTCGCCCCTGCGCCAGCTCGGCAAGGGCGTGCTCGTGGCCCTGCTGCTGATCTTCACGCTGTTCCCCGTCTACTGGATGCTGAACAGCTCGCTCGACGCGCAGGCCGGGCACACCAACAGCTTCTGGCCCTCCGAGCCGACGCTGGAGCACTACGTGTTCGTGCTCACCGAGGGCGGGTTCGGCACCTTCCTGCGCAACTCCCTGCTCGTGGCGCTCGGCACGGTGCTCGTCTCGTCAGCGCTCGCGCTGCTCGCGTCCGTCGCGGTGGCCCGCTTCCGGTTCCGGATGCGCACCCAGATCCTGATGATGGTGCTCATCGTGCAGATGGTGCCGCTCGAGGCGCTCGTCATCCCGCTGTTCGTGCAGGTCCGCGACCTCCAGCTGCTGGAGACGCTGACCGGGCTGATCGTCGTCTACGTCGCCCTGGCCGTGCCGTTCGGCATCTGGATGCTGCGCGGGTTCGTCGCGGCGGTCCCGGTCGAGCTGGAGGAAGCCGCGTACCTCGACGGCGCGAGCTGGGGCCGCATGTTCTGGTCGGTGCTGCTGCCGCTCGTGGCGCCCGGGCTGGTCGCGACCAGCATCTTCGGGTTCATCACCGCGTGGAACGAGTTCATCTTCGCGATGACGATGCTCGGCGGCGCATCCGAGAACTACACCGTGGCGATCGGCCTGCGCTCGTTCTTCGGCGTCCACTCCAACGACTGGGGCGCGATCATGGCGGCGTCGACCATCATCACGGTGCCCGTGATGATCTTCTTCGTCCTGGTCCAGCGCCGCCTCGCCTCGGGCCTCACCTCCGGGGCCGTGAAGGAATGACCGACGCGCCGACGGCGGGGGCGGACGCCGGTCCGCAAGCGGGGCCGGAAGCAGGGCCGCAGGCCGGGCCCGGTCGCACGGAACGCGCCGTCAACGGCGTGCTCCTGCCGGGGTTCGAGAACGCCGTCGGGCCTGACGGTGTTCGGCCTGACGGCGTCGGGCCCGACGGCGCCGGCGTGCCGGACTGGCTGGCCGACGCCGCCCGGGCCGGCCTCGCCGGCGTCGTCTACTTCGCGCGCAACACGCCCGACGTCGCCACCACCGCCGCGCTGTCGGCGGCGCTGCACGAGATCTCGCCCGACCTGGTGATCGCCGTCGACGAGGAGGGCGGCGACGTGTCCCGGCTGGAGGCGGCCGACGGTTCGTCGCTGCCCGGGGCCGCGGCCCTCGGCGTCCTGCCGGGCGGCGCCATCTCGCTGGACGCGGGCCGTGCGCTGGGCCGCGTGCTCGCCGCCACCGGTATCGACCTGCTCCTCGGGCCCGTGCTCGACGTCGTCTCCGAGCCCGAGAACCCCGTCATCGGGGTACGGGCCTTCGGCACCACGCCCGACGTCGTCGCCCGCCACGGCATCGCGTTCGCCCGCGGGGTGCGCAGCGCCGGCGTCGGCGTGTGCGGCAAGCACTTCCCGGGGCACGGCGCCACCACCGTGGACTCCCACGTGGGCCTCCCGGTCGTGGACCAGCCGCTCGACGTCGTCCGGGCGCGCGACCTCGTCCCGTTCGCGCGGGCCCTGTGCCCGGAGGGCGTGCCCGACCCGGGCCAGGCTGTGCGTGACCAGGGGGCGCCTGACCAGGTCGTGCGTGCCCAGGCTGTGCGTGCTGAGGCTGTGCGTGCCCAGGCCACGCCGAACCAGGTCGTGCGGGCTCAAACTGTGCGGGATCAGTCGCGGCTCGACGCGGTGATGACCGCCCACGTGCTGTTCCCCGCCGTCGGGCCGGCGCCCGCGTCCGTCGAGCCCGCGGCGACCCGACTGCTGCGCGAGCTGGGCCACGACGGCCCGATCATCACCGACGCCCTCGACATGGGCGCCTTGCGGCAGCTCACCGGCTCGGTGGGCGAGGCCGCCGTCCGCGCCGTCGAGGCCGGCGCCGACCTGCTCTGCCTCGGCCTCGACCCCGCCCTCTACACCGAGGCGTACGACACCCTGAGCCGGGCCGTGGCATCGGGCCGAGTCCGGGTCGAGAGGCTGGAGGAGTCCGGCGCACGCACCCGGGCCCTCGTGGCCGCCGTCCGCGACCGGCGGTCGGTCGTGGGCGCGGTGACCGACGCGGCCGTCGCGCAGCAGGCGCTCGCGGAGCTGGCCGACCTGGGCGCGGCCATCGCGGACGCCGTCGTGCACGCGCGGGGGCACCTGGTGCCGCTCGCCCCGGATGCCGCGCCCGACGTCGTCGACCTGCGCCTCCGGCTGGACCACGCCGCGGGCCGGACGGCGCGTCACGTCCAGACCGCGATCGCCGAGGCTTGGCCTGGATCGAGGGACTGGCCTGGATCGAGAGACTTCCCCGAGGCACTGTCGAGCGGGCTCGGACTGGACGATGATGGACTTGCAGTGCTTATTGCCCGATTCACCCGGTACGGTGTATCGGCGGATCTCGACAGAATCGGTACCGAACGTGGCGCAGAATTTCCTGACGACGCTCCGCGCGAGGCCGAGCCGCTCGTCGTGATCACCCGTGAGCCCGTCCCGGGTTCGGCCGAACGAGCCCGGCTGGAGCAGCTCTGGGCGGTGCGCCCGGACCTGGTGGTGGTGCACACGGGGCTGCCCGGACCGGTCGAGGACTGGTTCGGGACGCTGAGCGGTGGTGGCCCGGCGGTCGTGGTGGCGTGCGGTACGGGTCGGGCGAACGCCGCGGCGGCCGTCGAACGGCTCCGGGGCGTGGCAGCGGGCACGAGAGCAGAACACCGAGAACCCCGGCAGTGATGAGCAGTCATGAGCGATGACCAGCAGTTGTCTGACCAGCAGTTAGATGTGCAGCAAGAAGTCCATGAGCACAGCGCAAGCAGAACGAAGGGGGCTCGCTGATGATCGCCGAGGCGGGATTCGAACGGCACGCACAGTCGGCGCCGCGCCCGGTCTCACCCACCGAGGAGCGCAACCCGCGCACCCGTGACATCGACGTGGTCTCCACGGCGGACATGGTGCGCATGATCACCGACGAGGACGCCGCCGTCATCGCCGCGGTACGCGCGGCACACCCGCGCATCGTCGAGGCGATCGACCTGGCGGTGGAAGGTATCCGCGCGGGCGGGCGGGTGCACTACGTCGGGTCGGGCACGTCGGGCCGCATGGGCCTGCTCGACGCCGCGGAGCTCCTGCCCACGTACGGCGTGGGCGAGGAGATGTTCGTCCCGCACCTCGCGGGCGGGCTGGGCGCCTTCAAGAAGGCGGCCGAGGGCGCCGAGGACGACGTCGAGGCCGGCGCCGCGCTCGTGTCCGACGTCGGGCCGGCCGACGTCGTGTTCGGGATCGCCGCCAGCGGCAACACCCCGTACGTCGGGGGAGCGCTCGACATGGGCCGCTCCCGCGGGGCGCGGACCGTGCTGCTCGCGTCGAACCCGTTCGCCGCCCTGGCACCCAAGGCCGACGTACCGATCCTGGTGAACACCGGGCCGGAGGCCATCACGGGGTCCACCCGCATGAAGGCGGGCACCGCCCAGAAGATGGTCCTGAACACCTTCTCCACCGCGGTGATGGTGCGGCTCGGCAAGACCTACTCGAACCTCATGGTCGAGGTGCTCGCGACCAACGAGAAGCTGCGCAAGCGGCTGGTGCGCCTGCTCACGCAGGCCACCGACCTGGAGGCCGACGTGTGCGCGAACGCGCTCGCGGCGACCGACGGCGACCTGCGGGCAGCCCTCGTGATGCTCGTGGCGGGCGTCGACCGGTCCGCGGCGGTCGCGGCGCTGGCCGTCGAGCCGGGCCGGTTCACCGGGCCGTCGGTCCGCGAGGCGCTGGCGAGGCTGGGCATCGAGCCGGCCTGACCAGCTCCGTCAGCAAGGTGTGAGTTCGGCAGTACGAAGCAGGGTCGGCAGTTCGCGGTGAGGTAGGCAGTTCGCATCGAGGTCGGCAGTACGCATTGAGATCGGCACAGGTCTGTGCCGATCTCAATGCAAACTAACGAACTCGCTGCCTGACCGGCCGGATCAGGAGGTCAGGCCGCGACCGGGCGGCGGGAGCCCGCCTCGCGGACGTCGGCCGCGAGCTTCGCGACCAGAACGTCGCCGCCCTTGGTGAGCTGCTGCCCGCGCTCGGAGAAGCCGAGCCTGCCGTGGAAGCGCATCGACCCGGGGTTCGGCGGGTCGAGGTTCACCTCGCAGGTGACGACGTCGTGGCCCGCGGTGCGGGCGGCGTCGAACACGGCGTCGTAGAAGAGCTGGCCGATGCCGCGGCCCCGGGCGCCCTCGCCCACGACGATGCGGTCCACGTACAGGTGGTCCAGCCCGCGCTCCTCGAACCAGGCGTAGTTCTCGCCCTCCCAGTCCTCGCCGCCCTCGAGCGCGACGACGAAGCCGAGCGGTCGCGCGGGCGTCTCCGCGTCGACGGCCACCAGGGCGAGGGATGCGGCGCCGAGCAGCTCGGACATGTCGTCGGCCGGGGTGTCCGGGACGGCGGGGATCGCTGCGTTGTTCAGGCTCACCAGCTCAGAGATGTCGGCGTCAGTGGCGGGTCGCAGCACGGTGACAGTGGACATGGCTCTATCACTCCAAGGAGTACGCAGGGGAGTCGGGGACCCGAAGACATTAGCCGCCGGGCCCCACGCACGTCTGTGACCTGGGTCAAAGAGTGGTGGCGGTCACTGGCCCTGCCGTCTTCGGGCTCTGCGGGGTGCGCTCAGGGCGCGGCGCGCGGGCCGAAGACCGCCGTGCCCACCCGGACGATCGTCGCGCCCTCCGCGATCGCGAGCTCCAGGTCGCCGGTCATGCCCATCGACAGCTCGGTCGCGGTGCCCGTCCCGGGTGCGCCCGACGCGAGGACCTCGTCCCGGACGGCACGCAGCCGCGCGAACCCCGCACGGACACCTCGCTCCGACGTGTCCGCCAGCCGCGCGCCGATCGTCATGAACCCGGTCAGGCGCAGCCCCGGCAGGGCGGCGACGGCGGCGGCGAGCTCGGCGGCGGCGTCGGGCCCGACGCCGGACTTGCTCTCCTCGCCCGTGACGTTGACCTGCACCATCACGTCCAGGGCCTGGCTGCCGGTGCGGTCGTCGCGCACGCAGCGGTCGGAAATCGCCCGCGCGAGGTCGAGCGAGTCGAGCGTCTCCAGGCCCGTGGCCGTGGCCAGCACCTGGTTGATCTTGTTGCGCTGCAGGTGACCGATCATGTGGACGGCCAGCGTGCCGTCCGCGACCCGGTCGGCCACCGCGGGCGCCTTGGCGACGAGCTCCTGCACCCGGTTCTCGCCGATCAGGTCGACGCCCGCGGCCAGCGCCTCGAGCACGGCGTCCGCCGTCTGCGTCTTGGTCGCGACCAGCAGCCGCACCTCGTCCGGGCCGCGCCCGGCGGCGTCGGCGGCCGCGGCGATGCGGCCCCGGACGACGGCGAGCCGGCCGGCGACCGAGCCGGGCGACTGCTGGGCGGCGTTGGGCTGGACCTGGTCGGGCTGGGTCTGGTCGGGCACGGGCCGAGTCTATTTCGGCGTGCCGGGGCAGACGGACGTCGGCAGACTGGACGGAGGGCGCAGCCTGCGGAACCGGTGTTCAGGGTCGGATCAGGGAGGTGCCTGGTTCCGTGACCTGCTGCTCTACGGAAGGATGGGTCCCATGAGAACGCTGCTGAACATCATCTGGGTCATCTTCGCGGGGTTCGGGCTGTGGCTCGGGTACATGCTCGCGGGGATCATCTGCTGCCTGCTCATCGTCACCATCCCGTTCGGCGTCGCGTCCTTCCGCATCGCGGGGTACGCCCTGTGGCCGTTCGGGCGCGAGGTCGTCGAGAGCCCGCGCTCCGGCATCTTCTCCCTGATCGGCAACGTGATCTGGGTGATCGTGGCCGGCTGGTGGCTCGCGCTGGGCCACGTCGTCACCGCGATCCCGCTGGTGATCTCGATCATCGGCATCCCGATGGCCTGGGCGAACCTCAAGCTCATTCCCGTCTCGCTCATGCCGCTCGGCAAGCAGATCGTCCCCAGCGACGCCCTGCTGCCGACCTACCGCAAGCAGGTCGCCGCGTCCTGACGGGCTGCTCGCGAAGGACTAGTCGCGGGCGATCGGGGCCGTCGTCCCGCCCGTGAGCGTCAGCAGGTCGGCCGGTGCGAGGCCCACGTCGAGCCCGCGCCGGCCGCCCGACACGTAGACGACGTCGAACGCTTCGGCGGACTCGTCCAGCACCGTCGTGTGCCGGGCCTTCTGCCCCAGTGGCGAGATGCCGCCCACCACGTACCCGGTCGCGCGCTCGGCGGCCGCGGGCTCGGCCATCGCCGCCTTCTTGCCGCCCGCCGCGCGGGCCAGGGCCTTGAGGTCGAGCTTGCGGTCCACGGGCACGATGCCCACGACGAGCTTCCCGTCGACGTCGGCCAGCAGCGTCTTGAACACCTGCGGCGCGTCGACGCCGATCGCCTCCGCGGCCTCCATGCCGTAGCTCAGCTCGCTCGACGGGTCGTGCTCGTAGGGGTGCAGCGTGTGCGCCGTACCGGACTTCTCCAGCGCGACGACGGCGGGCGTCCCGTGGCTGGCGCGGGCGGACTTCGAGTTCTTGGCCACGACGCGATTGTGCCGTGCGGGCCGGGTCGCGGCGCAACGGTTTTGCGGTGCGGACGACGTCGTCGGGCCGGGCGGGGCTGCGCCGTCGGACGGGGCTGCGCCGTCGGGCGGGGCGCCGTCGTCGGACGGGGCGCCGGACCGAATCCCCGGGAGTCCGGTCGGAAACTACGTGGCTAGCGTAGGGGGCGTGCTTGCCCTCCTCGTCCTCGCCATCCTCGTCGGGGGCTCCCTGCAACGCGTGGCGGGGATGGGCTTCGGACTCGTCGCCGGGCCGTTCATCGTGCTCCTGATCGGCCCGATCGAGGGCGTCATGTTCGTCAACCTCGTGGGGGCGCTGATGGCGCTGCTCGTGCTCGGGCGCACGATCCGGCACGTGAACTGGCGTCGCTACGGCTGGCTGGTGAGCGCGTCCGTGGCGGTCAGCGTGCCGGCGGCGCTGGTCATCCGGGAGGCGAGCGCGTCGGCCCTGGAGATCGGGGTGGGCGGCGTCGTCGTGGTCGCGATGACGCTCGCGCTGGTGACCTCGCGGCTGCGGGGCGCGGAGCGGCCGTTCGCGCCGGAGGCCCGGCTGCCGCTGCTCGTCACGGGTGCCGCGGCCGGTTTCGGCAGCGTGGCCGCCGGGATCGGGGGCCCGCCCATCGCCGTCTACTCCGTGCTCGACCGCTGGGACCCCCGCGACTTCGCGGCCACCGCCCAGCCCATCTTCCTCACCAACGCGATCGCCGCGATGACGGCCAAGCTCCTGGTCGCCGACGTCACGTTCCCCGGCTTCGCCGTCTGGGAGTGGGTGGCCGTCGGCGTCGCGCTCGTGGCCTCCATCGGGCTGGGCGAGCTGCTCGTCGGACGGATCTCGGCGAGCGCCACGCGCAAGGTGCTCGTGACGCTCGCCTACATCGGTGGGTTCGCGACGCTCGCCCGGGGCCTGCTCGGCCTGGCGGCCTGACCCACCCCGCACCTGTCCCACCCCGTACCTGTCCCACCTGCACCTGTCCCACCTGCACCTGTCCCACCCCGTACGTGTCAGACGTACAGGTCCCCGGGGGGACCTGTACGTCTGACAGGGCTTCTTGCGGCGGCTACTCGAGCGGGCCCAGGACCATCGACGGTTCGCCCGACGGCGCGAGCATGGCCGTGCCCAGGTTGCCCACGGTGCAGCTGCCGCTGCGCGGGTCGCCTGCGTTCCAGACCTGCCGCAGGCAGTTGCGCATCGCGAGCTGACCCCAGTAGCTCGGGTGCAGCGACTCCTGGACGTAGTACGGCGAGTCGCCGATGGTGCTGACCGTCCGGATCTGGTTGACCCACTCGGTCCGGTCGGCCGCGCCGGCCGACTGCCAGTTCGGCAGGCCGATCTCCTCGTACAGGCCGACGCCGCGCTCGCACAGCCGCTTGCCGTCGAACGCGTGCGTCATGTCGAGGGTGCGGACGTTCGGCAGCCCGACGTCGGCGGCCGCGCCCAGCAGCGCGCCGTTGATGGTGGGCAGGACCGTGGAGTTGGCCCAGTCGGCGTCCTGGTTCCACAGGCCGCAGCCGCCCGTGGACTGGCGGGTGTACCCGGACTCGGAGTAGCGGATGCCGGAGCCGTTCGGCACCGGCGACGGGTAGGTCTGGACCACGAGGGTCCACTGGCTGGTGTCGTACCCGGCGTTGCTCATCGCGGTCGCGACGTTGTCGAGCGCGGCCACCACCCGCGCCCGGACGGCGGCGACGTTCGAGGGCGTGAAGTTGGCCGTGACGGAGCTGTCGTCGTGGCAGTAGTTCTTCCACCAGGTCGGCGACGTGAGGAAGTTGACCACGCAGCTCTGCACGACGCTCGCGAACTCGAAGTCGTTCCCGCCGATCGAGACGACGACCATGCGGACGTTCCGGGTGGCGGCGGCCTCCTGGAGCATGCGGGCCTGGCCCTGGCCCGCGGAGCCCTCGTAGAAGTCGATGCCCGGCTTGAAGTTCGATCCGGTCGAGGTGGCGGTCGTGGCGCCGCTGCACGCGAGGTTGAGGCCCTCCACGCCACCGCCGATGTAGGCCTCGGCGGAGGAGGCGCGGTGGCAGCGCGGGATGGTCTCGCCCGTCCCGCCCGCGTTGTCGAAGTAGGCGGTCGGCCCGAGTGCGTCGGCCCGGTCCGAGTCGCTGTTGGAGGCGCCCGCCCAGCGGCCGGCCTCGCCGGAGATGTAGGAGTCGCCGAGGGTCACGACCCACGGTGTGCCGACGCCGGGGCCGTCGGTCGGGAGGGGCGCGGCGGTGGGAAGCGGGGCGGCGGTGGGGAGGGGCGCTGCGGTGGGGAGGGGCGCGGCGGCCGCGGGTGCGGCTGCGGCGACCGCGGCGGCGAGGCAGGTCGAGAGCAGCAGGGCGAGGGGCCGTCGGGCGAACGAGCGTCGGGTGAACGGGCGTCGATAGGGATGGGTGGAGCGGTCGGGCGAGGGCAGGTGCGTCGTCATTGGCACTCCTGTGTCCAGGCAGCGCTCGTGCGGCGCTGCTGACCGGATCTTCAATACCGGAGTTTATGGCACGGCCGAACTTGGGTAAATAGACGGTAAATCACCCGGGAAATCTTCCCGTGGCCGGTTGTGCCCGGCATGCGCACCGCCCGCCGTCCGAGGTGGACGGCGGGCGGCGGTTGGCAGGGCGTGGGTGGGTCAGCTAGATCTGCCCGGCTGGATCTGGCCGGCTAGATCTGGCCGACGGCGACCACCGTCAGCACGACCTCGCCCGCCTCGTCACTGGCCGCCAGGTCGATCCGGGCGGTGATGGCCCAGTCGCGGTTGCGGTCGGCGTCGTCGAGCACCTGCCGCACCCACCAGGTACCGGGCTCGACGCGGCCGGTCTCGCCGTCCTGCCCGCTGGTGCTGGTGCCGCTGGTGCCGCTGCTGCTGGGCAGCTCCGCGCCCGGCTCCAGGATCGTCAGCAGCGCGGCCGAGCGGGCCTCCGGGCCGATGCCGACGGCGTCGTCGCCCTGCTCCTCGAACAGCGGGTCGAGGGCGTCGCCCCAGGCGTCGGCGTCCCAGCCCTGGTCCAGCGACGCCAGCGCCGAGTAAGCCTCGCGCGCGACGAGCTCGACCCGGCGGAACATCGCGTTGCGGACCAGGCGCCGGAACGCACGGGGGTTGCCGGTCACGGGCCGCACGGGCGCCTCGGCCCCGGCGTCGGCCAGCTCGCCGTCCGTCACGAGGTCGGCATCGTCGTCCACAGGGTTCGCCAAGCGCTCCCACTCGTCGAGCAACGAGGAGTCCACGCCGCGCACGAGCTCGCCGAGCCACTCGATGATCTCCTGCACCTCTTCGGTGCGGTGCTCCTCGGGGACCACCTGGCGCACGGCCCGGAACGCGTCGGCGAGGTAGCGCAGCACCACGCCCTCGGTGCGCTCCAGCCCGTACACGCTCACGATCTCGGCGAACGTCATGGCCTTCTCGACCATGTCGCGCACCACGGACTTGGGCGACAGCTCGGCGTCCGCGACCCACGGGTTGGTGCGGCGGTAGGTCTGGAACGCGGGCTCCAGGAGGTCGGCCAGCGGCTTGGGCCACGTGACCTCCTCCAGCAGCTCCATGCGCTCCTCGTACTCCAGCCCCTCCGCCTTCATCGCGGCGACGGCCTCGCCGCGCGCCCGGTTCTGCTGGCCCATGAGCACCTGGCGTGGGTCGTCCAGGGTGGCCTCGATGACGGAGACGACGTCGAGCGCGTGCGTGGGGCTCTCGACGTCGAGCAGGTCCATGGCGGCGAGCGCGAACGGCGACAGCGGCTGGTTGAGCGCGAAGTCGCGGGGGAGGTCCACCATCAGGCGTGCGGACGGCCGCAGGCCGCCGTCGCCGTCGGGCACCCGGACCTTCTCCACGACGCCCGCGAGCCGCAGGGAGCGGTAGATGCGGAACGCCTGCCGCACATGCGCGGCCTGCTGCGTCTCCGAGTCGTGGTTGGCGGTCAGGAGGTGGCGCATGGCGTCGACGGGGTCGCCCGCGTCGGCGTGGGCCGCACCGCGCGCCGTGCCGTGGGCCGTGCCGCGCGCCAGGACGTTGAGCACCATCGCGTGGTTC
The DNA here is from genome assembly GCF_014137995.1 of Promicromonospora sukumoe. Classification (NCBI taxonomy): domain Bacteria; kingdom Bacillati; phylum Actinomycetota; class Actinomycetes; order Micrococcales; family Promicromonosporaceae; genus Promicromonospora; species Promicromonospora sukumoe. The sequence goes on along the minus strand of NZ_JACGWV010000002.1, from coordinate 302,183 downwards.
ACGCGGAACTGGGAGACCAGCGGCTCGGGATCGGCGTCGCGCAGGCGCTCGAAGGTGGCGTCGGTCCAGTTCACGGAGCCCGACGGCGCCTTCTTGCGGACGATCTTCTTGAGCTTCTTCGGGTCGTCGCCGGCCTTGGCCAGGATCTTGCGGTTCTCGATGACGTGCTCGGGCGCCATGACGAGCACCTCGCCCACCGTGTCGTACCCGGCGCGGCCCGCGCGCCCGGCGATCTGGTGGAACTCGCGGGCGCTGAGGTGGCGCATGCGTTCGCCGTCGAACTTCACGAGGCTGGTCAGGAGCACCGTGCGGATCGGCACGTTGATGCCGACGCCGAGGGTGTCGGTGCCGCAGACGACCTTGAGCAGGCCCTTCTGCGTCAGGCGCTCCACGAGGCGGCGGTACTTGGGCAGCATGCCCGCGTGGTGCACGCCCACGCCGTGCCGCAGGAACTTGCTGAGGATCTTGCCGAACCCGGTGCCGAACCGGAAGGCGCCCATCTCCGCGATGATCGCCTCCTTCTCCGACTTGCTGGAGACGTTCATCGACAGCAGGGACTGCGCGCGGTCCACGGCGTCCTTCTGCGTGAAGTGGACCACGTAGACCGGGGCGCGGTGCGTGGTCACCAGCTCCTGGATCACCTCGGTGAGCGGCTCCACCACGTACGAGAAGGTGAGCGGCACGGGGCGCTCGGCGCCCGCGACCTCGGCGACGGGCCGCCCGGTGCGCTCCTCGATGTCCTCGCGCAGGCGGGCGGTGTCGCCGAGCGTGGCGCTCATCAGGATGAACTGCGTGTTCGTGAGCTCCAGCAGCGGCACCTGCCACGCCCAGCCGCGCTGGGGGTCGCCGTAGTAGTGGAACTCGTCCATGACGACCTGGGCGATGGCCTCGTCGTCCGCGGCGGTGTCGCTCTCCTCCGCGGCGTCGCCGCGCCGCAGGGCGAGGTTCGCGAGGATCTCGGCGGTGCAGCAGATGATCGGGGCGTCCGGGTTGACGGCGGAGTCGCCCGTCATCATGCCGACGTTCTTCGAACCGAACGCGGCGACCAGGTCGAAGAACTTCTCGCTGACCAGCGCCTTGAGCGGGGCCGTGTAATAGGTGCGGCCACCGCGCCCGGAGCGGTGGGCGGCCAGCGCGGCGAACTGCGCGCCCATGGCGACCATCGACTTGCCGGAGCCCGTGGGCGTCGCGAGGACCACGTGGGACCCCGTCATGACCTCCAGGAGGGCCTCCTCCTGGTGCGGGTACAGCGCGCGCCCGCCCGCCGCGGCCCACTCGCCGAACTTCTCGAACAGGACGTCCGGGTCGGGGTCCTTGCCCGTGGGCGCGGGCAGGTAGGGAATCAGTGTCCCTGCGGGCTTCGGGGCGCCCGACGACGAGGCGGGCCGGTCGGTGGACGGGGGAGCGGTCGAGGTTGTCGACGTTGTCGAGGAGGGCGCGGTCATGGTGCTGCCCATTCTTGCAGGCGGGTCTGGCAGGCGGGGTGAAGCGTGGTGGCGGGGGTCGGTGTTGCCGGGGAAGTGGTCGGTGTTGCCCGGGCAGTGAGAGCCCCTCGTGCCGTGGTTGCACTGAGGGAGTGCGACCACAGGCGACCTTTTCGAAGGGTTGTGCACAGATCTGATTTCTGGACTCCACTGCGGACGTCTGTTCCCTACGGTGGGGGTCATCGATCAGGTTTCGGGATTGTTGTGGCCGAGGTGCGGAAGGGGGTGACGGCCGTGGTGGTCGAGGCGGAGCAGCGGGTGGGAACGGAATCCCCGCGCGGGTTGGTCGACGTCGTCGCCGACCTGGGCCGGATCGTCGACGAGCTCGTCGAGGTGGGCGGTCCGGCGGTGCTGGACGCGCAGGAACTGGCTGGTGCTGGTGCTGGTGCTGGTGCTGGTGCTGGTGGTGGTGGTGCCGGCGCCGGTGCCGTGGCGGATCGGCTGACGTCGCTGTCGCCGGCGATGCGTGCGGCGGTGCACCGGCTCGACGTCCTGCGCGTGTCGTGGCTGCCCAGGATCGAGGCACATGGCCTGTGGGCGACCGACGGATCACGGACCTTCCCGGCGTGGCTCGCCCGGCGGGAGCACGTGCGCTTCGGCACGGCGAGCCGCGACGTCAAAGCCGGACGGCGGCTCGCGGCGTACCTTCCGGCGACCCTCGCGGGGGCACTGGCCGGCCGCGTGGGGCCTGAGCAGGTGCGCGCGATGATCGACAAGGCGCCGACGTCGGACATGCGTGCCGAGGCGCTCGCCGAGGAGATCCTCGTGGACCCCGGCGTGACCGAGTTCGAGGTGATCGGGAGTGGCGGGCCCGGAGGCGACGACGGCTCCGGCGAAGGTGCTGCCGGTGATGGAGTTGGTGACGGCGGGCTTGATGACGGTGGGAATGGTGGCGGCGGAGTTGGTGACGGCGGTGAGACGAAGCGGAAGCGCAGGCTGCTGACGGGCGAGGAACTGCTCCTGACCCACGTCGACCTGAACACGCCGGACGGCTTCCGGCGCATCGTCGACCGGTTCGCCGACCAGGCGGACCCCGATGCCGACGAGCGCGGCTACCGGATCGCCAAGGAGCGCGAGCACCTCGAGCTGGCCCAGACACTGGGCGGGTTCCACATCAAGGGATTCCTCACCGACGAGCACGGCCACGCCCTGAGCGCTGCGCTCGGGTCGGTGATGGGCAAGCCCACCCCGGGCGACGACCGGACCCCGACCCAGCGCCGCGCGCAGGCGCTCGCGGACCTGGCGCGTACGGCGCTCGACAACGGCCGGACGGGTTCCGGGTCGGCGGTCCGACCGCAGATCAGCGTGCTGGTGTCGCTCAGTGAGATGGACCGGTTGGTCAAACGGTCGAGCCGCAGCGGAGGCGCGGGTGTGGGTACGGGCGCCGGGCCAGGATTGGCTGGTGCTGGTGCTGGTGCTGGTGCTGGTGCTGGTGCTGGTGCTGGTGCTGGTGCTGGTGCTGGTGCTGGTGCTGGTGCTGGTGGCTCAGCTCTGCCCTCGCCCGTGCGGTCGGGTGCGGCTTTCGACTCGGTCCCGCCCACACTGGTCGGGGACGGTCGGGACAGCGTCGTGCCGAGGAGCCTGTTCCGTCGGCTGGCCTGCGACAGCGCCGTGACGCGGGTGGTGTTCGGCCCGGACGGTGCGGTCCTCGACGTCGGACGGGCGCACCGGACGGTGACCGGCCAGATGCGCAGGGCGGTGATGGCTCGCGACCAGCACTGCGTCTATCCGTCGTGCGACCAGCCACCGTCGCGGTGCGAGGTCCACCACGCCGTCCGGCACTGGGCCGACGGTGGCGAGACCTCCGTGGCCAACGGCGCCCTGCTCTGTTACCACCACCACGACCTGGTCGACACGACCGGCGTCACGATGCGCTGGCGCGAGGGCGTCGGAGGATGGGCGTTCACGGACCGGCACGGCAGGACGATCGCCGATCCGGCGGCACCGGCCGATCCGGTGATGCTCGGTGATCCTGGCGGTGCTGGGTGACCCGGCCGACCTGGGTGACCCGGTGGTGCTGGTGGTGCTGGTGGCCGGGCGGTACCAGACGGCTCGGCGGCATCAGATGATTCGGCAGCAGGGTCGCCGCAGGTGCCTTCGTGACAGCCCGTCGGCTAGAGCGGGGTCGGCTGTGCGGGGTCCGGCTGCGCGAGATCCGGCTGCGTCAGATCCGGCAGGGTGAGACCCGGCTGCGCGAGATCCGGCTGGGTGAGATCCGGCTGGGTGGGATCCGACCGGGCCAGGTTCGGCCGTGCGGTGTTCGGCTCCATGGGCGTCGGCAGTGCGAGCCCCGGCTGTGCGGTGTTCGGCTGTGCGTCGTTCGACTGGACGGTGTTCGACTGGACGGGCGTCGGTCGAGTCGTCCCGGTGGGCTCCTCGTCGGCGGATCCGGGGTCGACCCGCTTCTCGCCCGCCTGGACCGCGATCACGCCCGCGAGGATCAGCACGCCACCGACCAGCTGGATGGGCTGCGGCAGCTCGCCCAGCAGCAGCCAGGCGAAACCGATGGCAGAGACGACCTCGAACAGCCCGACGAAGGAGGACAACCGGGGGCCGAGCAACCGCCCCGCGGCGATGCCGGCGACGTAGGCGAACGCGGCGGTGATGACGCCGAGGCCGACCACCGGCAGCCACCACGGCACGGCCGTTCCGGCGTAGACCGGCGACGTCGTGTTGTACTCCAGCGGCATGAGCCCGGTCACGCCGAGCAGGCCGAGCGCCACGGTCGCGGTCAGGAGGCCGCCGGCGGCCAGCGCGAGCGGCGGCAGACCGGTCTCGACGTTCGCGTTGATGACGAAATACGTGGACACCCCGAGCATCGCGACCAGGGCCCAGGCGATGCCCACCGGGTCGACGGCTGTCGCGCCCGGGGTGCCCGAGACGAGGTTCAGCACCAGTACGAGTCCCACGGCGGCGAGCAGCGTTCCGCCGATCGTGGCCGCCGTCGGACGTTGGCCGTGCCGGAGCCAGAACCAGAGGACCACGGCCGCTGGTGCCGTGTACTCGATGAGCAGCGCCGGGCTGACGGGCATGTGCTGCACCGCCGAGAAGTAGGCGAACTGGCAGCCCGCGACCGACACCGCCCCGTAGACCGCGATGAGCCCGAGGTTCTTGCGGACGGGGCGCCAGTCGCCGCGCAGGGACACGATGCCCAGAGGCAGCACGACCAGGGTCGCGATCGCCACGCGGACGAGGACCATGGCGCCAGGGCTCCACCCCGTGTCGAGGAGCCCGCTGGCGAACACCCCGGACAGGCTGAACGCCACGGCCGAGGCGCCGGCGAACACGAGGCCCAGGGTGAGGTGACGCGGCAGCCGAGTGCTCGGCTTGTTGGTGTCAGGTGTCACAGGGCCCATGGGTCCTGACGCTACGGGCGGGCGAGGTAATGTGTCAACGTGGTTTTCACTCATGACACCGAGGAATCGCTCCAGGCCGCCGTCGTGCTCGTGAACGCGAGCGAGCCCCCCGTCACGATCACCACCGTGGCGGACCTCGACGCGTTCTTCGCCGGGCAGGGCTACACCGGTCGGCACGACAGCACCCAGGTCGAGCTGGACGAGGTGCTGGGGCTGCAGCCGCGGCTGCGCGAGCTCCTCACCGCTGACCGGGACTCGGCTGTCGGGCTGGTGAACGACATGCTCGCGGCAGCCGGAGCCGTCCCGCAGCTCGTGCGGCACCCGCCGGCCGACTGGCACATCCACGCCGTGCCCAGCGACGCGCCGCTCGCGACGCGCATCCTGGTCGAGACGGCGATGGCGATGATCGACGTGATCCGGGACGACGAGCTGTCCCGCCTCGCGGTGTGCGCCGATGACGACTGCCAGGGGATCGTCCTGGACCTGTCCCGCAACCGCTCGCGCCGCTACTGCTCCACGACCTGCAGCAACCGCAACGCGCAGGCGGCCCACCGGGCGCGCCGCGCGGGTCAGTCCGCGACCGTGTAGCGGGAGCGGCCCGAGGCCATCGCGGCGATGATCGCGTCGGCTACCCCGGCGACGTCGTCCGGCAGGTCCGTCAGCACCACCCCGGGCGGGCTCGCGGCCCCCGGGTCCGACGTCGTCGCCCGGACGAAGTCGTCGTGCATGTGCCGGGCGGCGTCGAGGTCGGTGAACCCGTGGCCGATGCGGGTCTCGACGCGCTTCAAACAGGTCTCGACGGGCGGCAGCAGCACCACGTAGTCGATCACGTCGAGGCCGGTCAGCCGCGTGAAGGCGGGCAGGAACCACGGCCCGATCACGCCGTCGTACACCACGGCCATCCCACCGGCTGCGAAGCCGCCCGCGGAGGCCGCGGCGGCGCGGACCGTCGTGTCGTTCTGGGCGTGTGCCTCCGGCAGCCACGGCGGGATCATCCCGCGGCGCAGGAACCGGAAGAACGCGTCGCCCTCGACCAGGACGCTCGGCTCCCAGCGGTCGGCCAGGGCCTCGCACACCGTGGACTTGCCCGAGCCCGGCGGCCCCGTCACGACGAGCAGGCCGGGCCCAGGATCGTTCGCGCTCATCCGAGGTCCCACAGGAGGCGGTAGTAGGCGACCCGGTCGGGGTCCTCGTCGATCCCGTACCCCTCGTACACCAGGTGGTCGTAGCCGGAGCCGTAGTTCCATCCGAGGCTGTAGGTCGCGACGGCGAGGTCGGCCCAGCGGTCGCCGACGCCCAGACCGCCGAGGTCCACGTGCCCCGCCCAGGTGCCGTCGTCGGCGAGGAGGGTGTTGGGCGCGCAGGCGTCGCCGTGGCAGACGACGAGCCGGTCGTGCTCGGGCGCGTCAGCGAGACGCGCCCGGGTCTCGAGCGACCAGCCGTCGGCCGCGTGGCCGCGGGCCGCCCGGTCCTCGGCGACGGCGATCCGGTCCTCGACGCTCCAGGTCCAGGGGCACTCGTCGACCGGCAGGACGTCGTGGAGCGCCCGGAGCCCGGCGCCGATCGCCCGCGCTGCGGTCTCCGGCTCGGCCAGCCAGCGGGGGTCGACGGCGGAGCGTGCGGGCATCGCGGCCGTCACCAGCCACTTCGCCTCCTCGTCCGAACCCACGTCGAGCACGTGCGGCACCGGCGTGTACGGCGCCGCCCATCGCATCCGTGCGGCCTCGTTGGCCAGGTCCACACGTTCGGTCGTGGCGCGGTCCGAGTAGGGCATCCACTTCACGTAGTAGGCCGCTCGCGGCGTCGGTTCTGCCGCATCTGCCGCGTCCGCCGTGGGGTCGACCCGGAAGGTCAGGCCGCCCAGCTCGTTGCGCCAGGCCGGCGTGACGAGTCCGTCACCGGCGAGCTCGGAGACGACGTCAGGCACCGAGACGGCTTCGATGGGGATCGTCATGGAGCCACAGTGGCAGACCGGGCGCGGCATGCACGAGGTGAATTCCGTGCCGTGCGCGATGCTCCTCTGCTCGGAGCCTCTGTTGGGAGTGCTCCGTTCGGCGTCCTCCGAAAGATGTATGTGCGGCGCCGGAGATCGCCCGGACGGCGGACGCCGTCGCGCGCCGGCCGCGACAGGCTCGGACCATGCCCGCCGACCCGTCCGTGCCCGCCGTCCTGTCCGTGCCCGCCGTCCCGTCAACGAGCAAGCCCCTTCCGGCGCGGACCCCTCCGGCGCCGACTCCTGCAGTGCCAGCTCCTGCGGCGCCAACTCCTGCAGTGCCGACCCATCCAGTGCCGACCCTTCCGGCGCCGGCATCGTCGTCGGCAGGGATCGTCTCCGGCCCGAGGGGCGCGACCGGGCGGATCCTCGCGCTCGACGTCCTGCGCGGGATCGCGATCCTCGGCACCCTCGCCAGCAACATCTGGCTGTTCAGCACCCCGGGCGGCCCTGCGGCCTGGATCTCGGACGGCTTCGCGACGGCGGACCCGGTGCGAACGGTGCTGCAGGCGTTGTCGAACGGGAAGTTCCTCGCGCTCCTCACGCTGCTCTTCGGGGTGGGGCTCGAGCTGCAGTACCGCTCGATGGTGCGCCGCGGCCTGCCGTGGCCCGGTCGGTACGCGCTGCGGGCCGCGATCCTCTTCGTCGAGGGCCTCCTGCACTACGTGCTGGTCTTCGAGTTCGACGTGCTCATGGGGTATGCGATCGCCTCCCTCCTCGCCGCCTACCTGGTCGGGCGCAGCGACCGGGTCGTGCGGGTCTGGGGCGGCGTGGTGGCCGGCGTCTACGTCGTGCTGGTCGTGGCGCTCACGGCGCTGCTCGCGATGACCTCTGGCGTAACGAGCGACCAAGGCGCAGCGAGCGGGCAGGACGGATCAAGTGGGCAGGGCGACGGCGCCGCCGGCCTGTCGACGGCGAGCTGGCTGGACCAGGTCCTGCTGCGGATCACGCACATGGACGTCTTCCGCATCGAGCTGCTCCTCATCGTGCCGTCGGCCACGGTGCTGTTCCTGGTGGGGTCGCGTCTGGTCCGGGCCGGGATGTTCTCGATGACCGAGGAGGGCGCGCGCCTACGCCGTCGGCTGGCCTGGGTCGGGCTGGGGGTCGGCGTCCCGCTGAACGCGCTGACTACCTGGGCCGGGCCGAGCTGGGTGCTCGTGGACCGCTACCTGGTGCCGCCGCTGGTCGCGCTCGGCATCCTCGCGCTGGGCACGACGCTCGTCGCCCGCACCCGTCCGGGAGCCACCCCGAGCCTGCTGCGCCGGGGGATCGAGGGCGTGGGGCGGACGGCGCTGTCCTGCTACGTGCTGCAGAACGTCCTCGCCTCGGCGATCTGCTACGACTGGGGTCTCGGCCTCGCGGGCGGCGACCCGTGGCAGGTCGCGCTCATCTGGGCGGCCATCTCGCTGACCCTGATGGTGGCGGCGCCCCTGTGGCTCCGGCGGTGGCCGCGCGGACCCATCGAGCTGGTGATGCACCGGGTCTACGACGCGCGCCGTAGGTGACCTCTGCCGTTCGGGTCGGGGTAGCGCGGTTCGGCCCGCTGCGCGACCCGCCGCACGCGGACCGCCTCCTCGGCGTCCCAGAGGGCCCGGTAGTACCTGGTCCGTACAGGGTCAGGCGCGACGCCGTAGGCGGCCAGGACCAGCGGCTCCAGGCCAGGGCCATAGCGCCGGGTGACGCTGCGCGTGGTGACCGCGATGTCGGACCACCGGTCGGCGACACCCAGGTCGCCGACGTCGACGTGCGCCACGAAGCGGCCGGCCCGGTCGAGCAGCGTGTTCGGCACCGTCGCGTCGCCGTGGCACACGACGAGCCGGTCGACGGACGGCGGGTCACCCAGGGGCGTGCCGCACAGGGCGACCGCGGCGCTCCTCGTGAGGGCGGCCACGCGCAGCTCCGCCGTCCGGACGAACGAGCAGGTGTCCACGGGGAGCAGGTCGTGGAGCTGGCGCAGGCCGAGTCCGATGGCGATCGCGGACCGCTTCGCCAGGGAGCGCCAGCGGGGCTCGATCGCGGACGTCGCGATCGCTCCGTCCCGCTCGACGGCCTCGGTCAGCAGCCAGGACCCGTACCTGTTGCGGCCGACGTCAAGAACGCGGGGGAGCGGGGCGAACGAGCCGGCCCAGACCAGCCGGTCGGCCTCTGCAAAGGGGTCGGGGCAGGCCGAACCGTGGGGGACCCACTTGAGGTACGAGCTGCGCCCGGCGGCTCGCGGCGTCGTCCGCCCGGGTGCGTTGGTGCGGTCCTCAAGCCGGGCACTGTCCTCGAGCCGGGCGGTGAAACCGCCGTACTCGTTGCGCCACACGGGAACGACCGTCGCCACGGGCCGCAGTCGTCCGGCCAGGTTGTGCACGACGGGCGGTACTTCGACGGGTGTCGGACTGATGCCGACCAGCGTGCTCGACACGGCACCATCGTCCCACGGAGCGGGTGAAAAAGGGCTCCCGGTTCGTGGTGCAGGTGGGCACTGGGCGACACGGCGAGGCCGGGTGTCGGCGCACGGATCGGCGTCGGCACCCGGCCTCGTGACGGGTTGGACAGAGGTCGGACAGAGATCGGACAGAGGCCGATCAGGGAGCGATCGGGGAGCGAGCAGGGGTCAGACGGCGCTCAGGGTCCCTCGCGCGCTGAAGGCGGCCGGTGCCTGCGTGCTGGAACCGGCGTCCACCGCGGCTGCACCGGAGACGGTCACGTCGACGCACTGGTAGAACGCGTTTATGGTGTCCGCGATGTTCCAGCGGGCCAGGATGGTGTGGTCGCCGGCCGGCAGGCCGCTCAGCGTGTGCTCGACGGTCGCGCCGGGCTGGGCGCCGCCGTCGTCGAAGGTCTTGAAGAGCTGGCCGTCCACGAAGTACTCCCAGGTGGACGTGGAGTGCCGGGCGGTGATCTGCCAGCGGAACGTGGTGTCGCCGCTGATGGTGGTGCGCGGCCAGGCCAGCGAGTCGTCGTCGAGCACGCTGAAGCCGCTGCCGCCGGAGCACTGCGTGGAGCCCTTCGGCGCCTCGACGCTCTGCGGCTCGTACTGGAGGCCGCCGCAGTCGAAGCTGACGTTGCCGGTGGCGCAGTGGTCCGCGCGGCTCGGCGGGCTCGTGATCCAGCCGTGGGCCTGGGCCTGCGGCAGCAGCGCGCTCGGGGCGGCGACGAGGAAGGCCGCCGCGACCGCCAGGGCCGCGAGCGCGGAGAGCAGGAGTCGGATCTGCGGGCTGGTGCTGCGTGCACGATTCACGGTGAAGCCTTCCGTAGGTCGAATGCTGCGGGTCGAGCGGGTGAAATTTCTTGGTAGGCCTCGAACCTAGGAAATGGAAGCTTTCCTGACAATGAGGGTGAATTCGTACGCGGTTCCCCGTATTTCACTGTCGATTGCCTCTGAATGCGTCCTCGGGACGCCAGAACAGCCGGTGTCCCGAGGTGGGACACCGGCCGTTCTGGCGCTCAGTTCTGGTGCTCAGGGCCCGTCACAGGCGGGCGGCCACCAGGCGTCCGCCGGTCGCCTGCTGTCCGGCGTCGACCGCCGTCTTGCCGGCGCTCGCGCCGCCGCCGACGTTGACGTCCATGCACGCGTAGAACGCCATGGCCGTGTCGTACACGTTCCACCGGGCGAGGATCGTGTGGTTGCCGCTCGGGAGGCCCGAGAGCGTGTGGGTGACGGTCGCGGGCGGCGTGGCCCCGTTGTCGTTCACCGTCTTGAAGAGCCGGCCGTCCACGAAGTACTCCCAGCTGGCCGTGCGGTGGAAGGCCGTCAGGGTCCACTGGAAGGTGTGTGTGCTGCTGATGCTGGTGCGCGGCCAGGCGAGAGAGCCGTTGTCGAGGGTGGTGAAGCGGCTGCCGCCCGAACAGAGCATGGACCCCTTGGGCGCCTCGACGCTCTGCGGCTCCCATTCGACGCCGTTGCAGGACCAGCTCACGGTCCGCTTGGCGCAGTGGTCCTGTCTGCTGGGCGGCGAGACGACCCAGCCGTGTGCCTCGGCCTTGGGCGTCAGGGCGCTCGGCGTGGCGACCAGCGCCGTCAGGGTCAGGGCCAGGACGGCGAAGATGCCGAGCACGACTCTGGCGACGGGTGTGTGCGGTGCGGACTCTCTCATGGCGCTCACCTCGGGTTCTGAAGTTGGGAATTTCCTGAAGTGCTCCTGAGTGCTGGGGTGCGACAGGACTGACGCTAGAAAAGCGCGGGATCGGCGACAAGTAGGGCAACTACGTACTCGCGAATGACCGAAATGCGTAGATCAGACGCGCGTCTGGGCAGGGAGGGCCGGCCAGGGAGGGCCGGGCAGGGGCGAGCCGCGGTACGACGTCGGGCTATGCGTGCCGAGTGAGAGCGTGCCGAGTGAGAGCGTGCTGAGCGAGAGCGTGTTGAGTGAAGAGCGCGCCGGGTTACTGCGCGCCGAGCAGTGCGTCGCAGACTCGCAGCAGACGCTCGCGCAGCGCGTTCGACCGCTGCGCGAAGTCGCGCTGCCGCCGTACGTACTCCGCCTTGCCGTGGGGCGTCTCGATCTGGACGGCGGCGACGTCGTACGCGGAGACGTCGTACGGGGAGGCCGCCATGTCGGTCCAGCGGATGTCGCGGGCCAGCTCGAACGCGTCGAGCAGCAGGTCCCCGGGCACGGCCGGACCGAGCTTGAGGCACCACTTGTACAGGTCCATGTTGGCGTGCAGGCACCCCGGCTGCTCCATGCCGACCTGGGTGGCGCGGCTGGGCTGGAGCTGGTTGCGCGACGTCGCCTCAGGCGTGAAGAACCGGAACGCGTCGAAGTGGGAGCAGCGCACGGGGTTGGCCTCGACCACGGCATCGGTGCCCTCGTGCCCAAGCCGGAGCGGCAACGGGTGCCGCTGGTCGCGGCCCGCCTCGCGGTCGCGGTAGACCATGGCCCACTCGTGCAGCCCGAAGCACCCGAAGGTCCCCGCGCGGGACGACGTCGCCGACAGCAGCCCGCGCACGTACCGCACGGTGTCGCCGCGGTCGGCCAGGAACGCGTCGGGGTCGAGCGTGACGATCTCCCCGTCGGTAGTGCGGTGCCAGCGCCACGTGGTGCGGTCGTCCGCATGGGGTGCATTGGTTGCACTGGGCGCGTTGGGTACATCGGGCGCATCGCCGTCGGGCGTCGCTCCGGGAGCCTCCGCCCCGCCGTCGGGCAGCACGAGCGCGACGCCGGCTCCCGGGTGCCAGCGGCGCAGGTGCGCGACGCGGGTGGGGTAGTACGTGAAGAGGAAGTCCTCGATCGCGTGCTTGCGGCCGGCCGCGCGGGCCGCGCGCCAGACCGCGGTGAGCGCGTCCGCGCGCTCGGCGTGCGCGGCGGCAAGGGGCAGCCACTCCTCGGGAGCCAGCGCCCCGTCCGGCTCGTGAGCTCTGTCCGCCCCGTGTGTCTCGCCCTGGGGTACGACGACGTCGCGCGCACCGTGCGCGGTCGGCTCGCCGAGGACTGTGGTCACCGCTCCAGGGTACGGCTGCGGTGACACCTGCCCGGGCGACGTCAGCCGTGTGCGGGCGGCGTCGGCAGGTCGCGGGCGGCGTCGGCAGGGTCGGAGCGGCACCGTCAGGGCCGGAGCGCCGTCAGCCCGGCCGGACCGACGTCGTAGGGTGCGACCATGTCCGACCTTCCCCTGCGCCGTCTCGGGCGCTCCGGCCTGTCCGTTCCCGTCGTCGGGCTGGGGTGCAACAACCTCGGCCGCGCTGGCACCGTCACCGAGACCGCGGAGGGGGCGACGGCCCTGGTCGACGCCGCGATCGACGCGGGCGTGACCTTCTTCGACACCGCGGACGCCTACGGCGCGCGGCCCGGCCTGTCCGAGGAGCTGCTCGGCTCCGCCCTCAAGGGGCGCCGCGACGACGTGCTCGTCGCCACGAAGTTCGGGCTGGACGTTCAGGGCGCGAACGGTCAGGACTTCGGGTCGCGCGGGTCGCGCCGGTACATCGTCCGGGCCGCCGAGGCGTCGCTGCGCCGGCTCGGCACGGACTGGATCGACCTCTACCAGCTGCACGCGCCCGACCCGGCGACCCCGGTCGACGAGACGCTCGCCGCACTGGACGACCTGGTCCGCTCCGGGAAGGTCCGCTACGTGGGCCACTCCAACTTCCGGGGCTGGCAGGTGGCCGACGCCGAGCACGTGGCTCGCGCCCAGGGCGGCCTGAGCGGCACCCGCTTCGTCTCCGCGCAGAACAAGTACTCCCTGCTGGCCCGAGGGCTGGAGCGGGAGGTGCTGCCCGCCGCGAAGGAGTACGGGATCGGCATCCTGCCGTACCACCCGCTGGAGAACGGCCTGCTCACGGGCAAGTACTCGGGCGGCGCCCGGCCCGACGGCTCCCGCCTGGTCACGACCAAGCCCCAGCTCCTCGACACGGCGCCCTGGGCTGCGCTCGACCGGTTTGGCGCGTTCTGCCGCGAGCGCGGCGTGACCGAGACCGACGTCGCGTTCTCCTGGCTGCTGACGCGGCCCGAGGTCTCGTCGGTCATCGCGGGGGCCACCCGGCCCGAGCAGGTGCGCGGCAACGCCCAGGCCTGGACCTGGACGCCGACGGCGGAGGACCTCGCGGAGCTCGACGAGATCTTCCCCGCCTGACCTTCCCCGCCTGACCTTCCCCGCCTGACCTTCCCCGCTCGAACTATCCCCGCCTGATCGCCTGTCAGCTCCGCCTGTCAGCACGACCAGTCAGAAATCCCCGCACGTGTCAGACACACAGGTCACCCGAGGGACCTGTGCGTCTGACACGTGCGGCGGTGTCTGACAGGTGTGCCGCTGACACGTGCGGCTGCGGTCGACATGCGCTCCGGTCCGCTCTGGGGTGCGGTCTGGGTAGCGTGGGCCGCATGAGTCTTCCGCTGCGCCCGTTCCGGCAGGTCAACGTCTTCTCCGCGCACCCGACAGGCGGCAACCCGGTCGCCGTCGTGCACGGCGCCGAGGGCCTCACCGACGAGCAGCTCGCGGCCTTCGCCCGCTGGACCAATCTCTCGGAGACCACGTTCCTGCTCGACCCGACCGAGGCCGGGCGGGACGCCGGCGCCGATTACCGCGTGCGGATCTGGACCCCGGGCGGCGAGCTGCCGTTCGCCGGGCACCCGACGCTCGGCACCGCGCACGCGTGGCTGGAGGCGGGCGGCGAGCCGCGTGGGCAGGACGTCATCCAGGAGTGCGGCGTCGGCCTGGTGCGAGTGAGGGTGCAGGCGCCGCGCGAGGGCACCGGGTCGGGGCAGCGGCTCGCGTTCGCCGGCCCGCCCCTGACACGGTCGGGCGCCGTCGACGACGCGGACCTGGCGCAGATCGCGCGGTCGCTGCGCCTTGACGTGTCCGACGTCGTCCGCTCGGCCTGGGTCGACAACGGCCCCGGCTGGGTCGCGGTCCAGCTGCGCAACGCCGACGTGGTGCTCGGTCTGGAACCCGACCTGGTCGCGATGGGCGACCTCAAGCTGGGCGTGGTGGGCGAGTACGCCCCCGGCACGGGCCCGACCGGAGACACCGGCACTGTTGCTGGTAGCACTGGCGGCACCGACGCCAGCACTTACGCAGACCGGCCCGCCGTCGAGGTGCGCGCCTTCGTCCCGTCCATCGGCGTCGGGGAGGACCCGGTGACCGGCAGCCTCAACGCCGGCCTGGGCCAGTGGCTCGCGGGCGACGTGCTGCCGTCGTCGTACGTCGCGTCGCAGGGGACGGCGCTGGGGCGCGCCGGCCGCGTCCACGTCGAGAAGCGGCCCGACGGCGAGGTGTGGGTCGGCGGCGACACCGTCACCACGATCGTCGGCGAGGTCGCCCTCTAGCCGGGTCCCGGGCGCGGGCCCCGCCGTCGGGCACAACCGGACCCGCACACCCGGACCCGCACGCCCGGCCCAGCGCACCCGGCCCAGCGCGCCCGAACTAGGGGAACGCCTTCCGGGCGACCCATCCGAACAGGCGCTCCAGCGGGCCCCGGCCCAGCAGCGCCCGCCACAGCGTCGCCGCGACGAGGGTGATGAGCACCATCCAGGCGAGCGGGGTGTTGGTCGCGGGGTCGAGCAGGTCCCAGTAGGTGCGGGTCCACCACCAGATCGTGACGATCTGGAGCGAGTAGACGGTCAGAGCCAGGGCGCCGACGGCGGCCAGCGGCGTCACGAGCACCAGGATCACCTTCCGCGCGACGTCGAGCGGCACACGCAGGCCGTTTCCTGTGCCCGAAGCTGTGCCCGAACCTGTGCCCGCACCCTTCCGGGCCACCGTCCCGACCAGCAGGCAGAGCCCGATCACCCCGAGCGCGAAGCCGCCGGAGCCGAGGGCCTCGAACGTCGTGTCGTCGTGCGGGCCCTCGAGGTAGAGCCCCGCCGTCGGCGGCCACGGGTCCGACCAGGTGGGCGGCGGCGTGACGTACTGGGACGACGTCACGGAGACCTGGCCCTCGATCGAGAGCACGCCCCCGGCGCCGGCCACCAGGACCGCCGACGCGACCGACGTCAGGGCCGCCATCCCGAACCCGCCCGCGACCAGGCCGAGCTGCAGCGTGGGCGACCGCAGGTCGCAGCGCCCCAGCGCGAGTCCGGCGAGCACGTACGCCATCCAGACCAGGCCGGGGTAGTGGCCCGTGAGCAGGAAGTCCGTGGCGGCACCGGACCCGTCGTGCGGCGCTCGCAGGCCGGCCCGGGCCAGCGCCTCCGGCCCGTAGTAGACGAGGAACGGACCCACCACGGCGAGGAGCGCGGCGATCGCCGCCAGCCGGCCCGGCGGCATGCGCAGGAACGGCAGCGCGAGCACGAAGTACGCGGCGTAGAAGCCCAGGATGAGCAGCACCCGCGTCCCGAACAGGTCGAGCACCGCGACCAGTGCCAGGAGCAGGACGGCGCGCACGAGGATCCGGGCCCGCGCGGTGCGCATCGCGTCGCCCGTCAGCGGTCTGGACCCGCCCGTGACCAGCGCGAGCGAGAGCCCGGCGACCGTCGCGAACAGGATCGACGACCGGCCGTGCGCCAGGCTCAGCCAGCCCTCGAACGTGCTGAGGTCGTCGGAGGTGACGCCCACGTGCGCCGTGAACATGCCGAGCACCGCGACGCCGCGCGCGATGTCGGCGCCGAGCACGCGGCCCGGTCCGCCGAGCAGATTGTCGCGCAGGTTGTCGCGCAGCCTGCGGCGCGCACCCCCGGAGGCCGCGGCGGGCTTCCCGGCCGGCTTGTCGGACGGCTTGTCGGACGGCGCCTCCGACGTCGGATCCGGAACCGCCTCGGACGACCGGCCCGACGGCCCCTCGGACGACGCGCCGGACGGCTGAGCAAGCGTGGACATGCGCGCATCCTCGCGCGTCCCGGGGCCCGACGCGCGAGGACCCGCCGGGGCAGGCTTGTTGGACAGCCGTCCCGAAGGATGAGAACGCAGATGTGCAGCGTGGCGCGGCACACATACAGTGCGGCCATGACCGGCAGCGCCAACGAGCACGACATCGCTCGCATCGACACGGCCCGAACCGACGCGCCCAGCCACAAGCTCGGCGACACGTTCGGCGGCAGGTTCCCCTCGAACGAGGGCAACGGCGGCTCCGCCCGCGACCGTTCCAAGCCCGCGGGCACCGACCCCATCGACGCGGTCGACGCCCCCAGCAGCCTCTCGAGCCTGACCGGCAACGGCCCTGGTAGCAGCGGCTCCGGCAACGGCGACGGGCAGGACGGCGACGGGCAGGGGAGCCACGACACCCCGGTCGCCGGCACGGACCTCACCAAGGAGTCCGAGTCGTACACGCACGGGCACCACGAGTCCGTGCTGCGCTCCCACCGACGCCGGACGGCGGCCAACTCCGCCGCGTTCCTGCTGCCCCACCTGCTGTCCGACATGACGCTGCTCGACGTCGGCTGTGGCCCCGGCACGGTCACCGTCGACTTCGCCGAGCGGCTCACGCAGGGCAGCGTCGTCGGCGTCGACGCCTCCGACGACGTGCTGGAGTCCGCCCGCGGGCTCGCCGACGCGCACGGCACCAAGAACATCACCTTCGAGCACGCCAACGCCTACGAGCTGCCCTTCGAGGACGACTCGTTCGACGTCGTGTTCGCGCACCAGCTCCTGCAGCACCTCTCCGACCCGGTCGCGGCCCTGCGCGAGATGAAGCGCGTCGCCAAGCCGGGCGGGTTCGTCGCCGTCCGCGACGCCGACTACGAGGCCATGACCTGGTACCCGGAGTCCGCGGAGCTCACCGAGTGGAACATGCTCTACCACGAGGTCACGCACACCTACGGCTTCGAGCCCGACGCCGGACGCCGCCTCGCCTCCTGGGTGCGCGACGCCGGCTTCGACCCCGCGACCATCGAGCCCGGAGCGAGCGTCTGGTGCTACGCCACCCCCGATGACCGCACCTGGTGGGGCGGGCTCTGGGCCGAGCGCTGCACCGAGTCCAACTTCGCCGTGCAGGCCAAGGACTCGGCGCTCGCGGACGACGTGGCCCTCGAGCAGCTCGCCCAGGGCTGGCGTGAGTGGGCCGCCGCCCCGGACGGCTGGTTCGCGGTGCTCAACGGCGAGGTGCTCGCCCGGGCGTGACAGGCGGGCGGCCCGGCGGCTTACGCTGAGGCCGTGCGTATCGCGAGATTCACCACCGGAGACGACCCCCGCTTCGCCCTCGTGCAGCAGGAGGGCGACAAGACCTTCCTCGCAGTGCTCGGCGGAGACCCCCTCTACATGCCGGCCATGCCGACCGGCGAGCGCATCGAGCTGGGCGACGGCGTCCGGCTGCTCGCCCCGGTGATCCCGCGCTCCAAGATCGTGTGCGTGGGCAAGAACTACGCCGACCACGCCAAGGAGATGGGCGGCGACGTCCCGACGACGCCGCTGCTCTTCTTCAAGCCGAACACCGCGGTGGTCGGCCCGGACGACCCGATCGTGCTGCCCGACTTCACGCAGGAGGTCTCCTACGAGGCCGAGCTGGCCGTCGTGATCTCCAAGGTCTGCAAGGACGTCACGCCGGAGAACGCGTCGTCGTACATCCTGGGCTACACCGTGGCGAACGACGTCACCGCACGTGACGCCCAGCGGACGGACGGTCAGTGGGCCCGCGCCAAGGGCTTCGACACCTCGTGCCCGCTCGGGCCGTGGATCGACACCGACCTGAACCCGGAGGACGTCGGCGTGCGCTCGCGCGTCAACGGCGAGCCACGCCAGGACGGCCGCACCCGCGACATGGTGTTCGACGTGCCGTTCCTCGTCTCGTACATCTCCGAGGCCATGACGCTGCTGCCGGGCGACGTGATCCTCACCGGCACGCCCGCCGGCGTCGGCCGGATCGACCAGGGCGACCGCGTCGAGGTCGAGGTCGAGGGCGTGGGCGTCCTCGCCAACCCGGTGCTGCGGCGTCGCTGAGGTGGCTGCCCAGACATCCTCCGGCCCGACGGCGTCCAGCGTGGTGTCGTCGGGCACGGCGTCGTCCGACGTCCACGAATCCCAGCCCGCGTCCGGGCTGCATGCCGAGGCTCTCGCGACCCTGCGCTCCTGGACCGCGCCGACGGCGGAGCAGGAGCGCCTGCGCGCCCGGTACGTGGTGCACCTGGAGGCCCACGACCGGGCCGACGACGACGGCGTGTACCGCGACTGCGTCCCGGACCACCTGACGGCGTCGACCGTGGTGCTCTCGCACGACGGCGCACAGGTGCTGCTCACGCTGCACGCCAAGGCGCGGCGCTGGTTCCAGCTCGGCGGTCACCTGGAGGCCGGGGACGTCACGCCGGCCGCCGCGGCCGCCCGGGAGGCGCGCGAGGAGTCGGGGATCGCGGGGCTGGTGCTCGACGCCGTCCCGGTGCACCTCGACGAGCACGTCGTGCCGTTCTGCCGGCCCGGCACCGGCGACCCGGCGCGCCCGGTGCACCACCTGGACGTGCGGTTCGTCGCGGTCGCGCCGGCGGACGCCGAGACGGCGGTCTCGGACGAGTCGCTGGACCTGCGCTGGTGGCCCGTCGACGCGCTGCCCGACCCCGAGCTGGCCGAGCTGGTGCTGCGGGCCAGGGCCCGGCTGGGCGGCCGGGCATCCGACTAGGCATTGCGAGGCCGGCAACTGCGCGGGCAGGTGATCGCGCAGTCCCCGGCCCCCGCAGCGCCTAGGCTGGGGCCCGTGACTTCCGTGACCGACACCCCGACCCAGCCCGCGCCCGACGGCGCGGCCGTGCGCGTCCGCTTCGCGCCGTCCCCGACCGGCATGTTCCACGTGGGCGGTGCCCGCTCCGCGCTGTTCAACTGGGCCGTGGCGAAGCAGCAGGGCGGCACGTTCGTGCTGCGCATCGAGGACACCGACGCCTCGCGCAACCAGCCGGAGTGGGTGGACGGCATCTTGTCGGCCATGGAGGCGCTCGGCATCCGCAAGGACGACCCGGCGTTCGAGGGCCCGTACTTCCAGTCCGAGAACGCGGGCATCCAGAAGGACGCGGCCCAGCGGCTCTTCGCCGAGGGCAAGGCGTACTACTGCGACTGCACCCGCGACGCCGTGACGGCGCGCACCGGCAACCAGCAGACCGGCTACGACGGCTTCTGCCGCGACCGGGGCCTGGAGTACGCCGAGGGCCGCGCGCTGCGCTTCCGCACGCCCGACGAGGGCGAGACGCAGGTCGTCGACCTGATCCGTGGCAACCCGACGTTCCCGAACGCGAACCTCGAGGACTTCGTCATCGCGCGCGGCAACGGCTCGCCGGTGTTCCTGCTGGCCAACGTGGTGGACGACATCGACGAGCACATCACCCTCGTCATGCGCGCCGAGGAGCACCTGCCCAACACCCCCAAGCAGCAGCTGCTGTGGGAGGCCCTGGGCCAGACGCCGCCGCAGTGGGCGCACATGCCGGTGATCGTCAACGAGAAGCGGCAGAAGCTCTCCAAGCGCCGCGACAAGGTGGCGCTGGAGGACTACCTCGCCGAGGGCATCCTGCCCGACGCCATGGTCAACTACCTGATGCTGCTCGGCTGGGCGCCCGGCAACGACGAGGAGATCCTCCCGTTCGACGAGCTGGTGCGCCGGTTCCGCGTCGAGGACATCAACTCGTCGTCGGCGTTCTTCGACATCAAGAAGCTCACGGCGTTCAACGGCGAGTACATCCGCGCCCTGAGCGTCGAGGACTTCGCCGCGGCCTGTGCGCCGTGGCTGCAGGCCCCGGCCGCGCCCTGGACGCCGGAGCAGTTCGACCAGAAGGTGTTCGACGCCGTCGCGCCGCTGGCCCACTCCCGGGTGGCCGTGCTGTCGGAGATCACGGCCAACGTGGACTTCCTGTTCCTGGACGCCCCGATCGTCGACGAGGACTCCTGGAACAAGGCGATGAAGGCCGGCGCCGCCGAGCTGCTCGCCGACGTGCGCGCGGCCCTGGCCGACGGCACGGCCTGGGCGGCCGAGCCGCTCAAGGACGTCGTCACCGAGGTGGGCGAGAAGCACGGCATGAAGCTGGGCAAGGCGCAGGCCCCGGTCCGGGTCGCCGTGACCGGACGCCGGATCGGCCTGCCGCTGTTCGAGTCGCTCGAGGTGCTCGGCAAGGAGCGCACGCTCGCGCGGATCGACGCTGCGCTGGCGCGTCTTGCCGCGGCGCAGCTCGCCCCGACGGAGTGAGCCGCCGGGGCGTCTTGATGGCTGGACGCCCCGGCCCCCGGCCGAGCAGTCCGGACGTTCTGGTCTAACGTGGCTGGCGTGACCGACGCCAAGACTCCTGACGCCGTGCCGCCCACGACCGATCAGCCGGACCAGCCCGCAGCGGTGCTGCCGACAGACGTACGGCAGCCCTCGACCGCGCCACAGCCCTCGACCGCAGCACAGCCGACGCCGCAGTCCCCGTTACCGGGGGCTGCGGCGCCGTCGTCTCCGGGGGTGCCCGCTCCGGGAGGGCCCGCCCAGGGGGTGCCTGCCCAAGGGCTGCCTGCCCCAGCAGCGTCCGCCCCAGCAGCGCCCGCTCCGGCAGCGCCCGCCCCGGCGGCGTCCCGGCCGGTGCAGCCGCCCGCGTGGGCTGTCGGGCCTGTCCGGCCCGCGCCCCCGAGAGTGCTGCCGTCCGGGCCGCGCGAGTATCCGCAGGCGCTCCGCGGGCCGTGGTTCCGGTGGTGGCGGCCGCTGCTCGGGCTGGTCGCGATCGGCGCGTGCATCGCCCTGGTGTTCGGGGCGATGCTGCTGTACGCCCTCGTCTGGCTCGTCGCGTCGGCGCTGGGCACGCAGCTCCCGGACCCGAGCACCGTCACCGACGCCTGGTTCGTCTCGCCGGCCGGGCTGGTCGTGACCAACCTCGGTCTCGCCCTCGGCATCCCGCTCGCCCTGGTGGCGACCTGGGCGCAGGCCCGCCGCGGCGGCCTGGTGTCGTCGGTGCTGGGGCGGGTCCGCTGGCGCCTGCTGCTCGGCGGGCTCGGTGTGTCGCTCCTGCTCCTGGCGCCGCTCACGGTCGGCAGCAGCATCCTGATGGCGCAGTTCGGGGCGGGGGCCGACGCCGGTTCGGGCGCCGACGATCCCGGACTGTGGCCCCTCACGCCGGCGTCCGGCTGGCTGGTGCTGGCGCTCGTGATCCTGCTGACGACCCCGCTGCAGGCGGCCGGCGAGGAGTACTTCTTCCGCGGCTGGCTGACGCAGTGGATCGGCAGCCTGCTGCGCTGGCGCTGGGTCGCCCTGATCGTGCCCGCCGTCGTGACCGCCGTGCTGTTCGCGATGGCGCACGGCGCCCAGAGCCCGTGGCTGTTCGCCGACCGGCTGGTGTTTGGCCTGGTCGCGAGCCTGCTCGTGTGGCGCACCGGCGGGCTCGAGGTCGCCGTCGCCCTGCACGTGGCGAACAACCTCATCGCGTTCGGCCTCGCCATCGCCTACGACGGCCTCGAGGACTCCCTGCTGATCACCGAGGTGGCGCCCGCCGAGGGCGCGGTGAGCATCGCCGGCACGCTCGTGACGACCGCGGTGCTGCTGTGGTGGGCGCGACGTCGGAAGCCGACGCTGGTGGTGACGGACCCGCCGGCGCCGCCCCCGGGCCCGCCGGGCTGGGCCCCGGGAGCCGGGGCGCCTGTGGCAGCGCCGTCTGGGGCAGTGGCAGGACAGGCAGGCACGATGGCGGCACAGCACGGACCGGCACAGCACGAACCAGCACAGCACGAAAGAGCACAGGGAGAGACGGCATGACGATGGACGGCATCCTGTTCGACGTCGACGACACGCTCGTCGACACCAAGGGCGCCTTCGCGCGGGCGCTCGAGGCCGTGCGGGCGGAGCACCTGCCGCACGTGCCGGCCGAGCGCGACCCGGAGATCCTGTCGCACTGGCGGACCGATCCGGGCGGCTTCTACAGCCGGTACACGCGCGGCGAGATGGACCACGTGACGCAGCGTCGGCACCGCGCGGCGCTGCTGCACGAGACGTTCGGCGCGGCGCCCGTCACGGAGACGTCCTTCGAGGCCTGGGACGCGCTGTTCTGGGGCACGTTCGAGCGGTCCTGGGCGGCGCACGACGACGCGCGGGCCGCGATCGACGCCGTCCTCGCCGCCGGCCTCCGCGTGGGCGTGGTGACGAACGCCGCCACCGAGCTGCAGGAGCGCAAGCTGAAGGCTGCGGGGCTCGGCGACCTGCCGGTGCTCGTCGGCGTCGACACCCTGGGTTTCGGCAAGCCGGACCCCCGCGTGTTCCTGGAGGGAGCGCGGAAGCTGGGCACCGAGCCGTCCCGGACCGCCTACGTGGGCGACGAGCCCACCGTGGACGCCCTGGCGGCCCACGAGGCGGGCCTGACGGGCGTCTGGCTGGACCGGGCGGGCCACCGGCGGGGTCCGGGCTACGCCGGTCACGCGCTGCCCGGCAGCGGGCTCCCTGGTAGCGGCCTGTCGGACGCCGCGCTGTCCGGTGCGCTCGGGTCCGGCGCGGGGCAGCCCGGAACCGGGCAGGCCGAACCGGCAGAGCCCGGCCTGGCAGAGCCCGGCCTGGCAGAGCCCGGCCTGGCACAGCCCGGCCTGGCAGAGCCCAATGCGGCGCAGCGGGCGGTCCTTCGGGGCGACCCGCAGAACCCGGAGGCTCTGCGCGCTGCGGGTGTCGTGGTGGTCGAGACGCTGGCCGAGCTCCCGGCGGCGCTGGGCTACTGACCAGCGGGCAGCGTCGGTGAGCTGGCACCGTCGGCGAGCGGGCATGACCGACCAGCGGGGACAGCCGTCGGGGGCCCTGAAGAGGGCTCCCGACGGGTGTCGGACGGCCCGATCGGGCACGGGTGACGGACGGCACCCCGATTGCGTTTTGCCCACCGTCCGAGGTCAGGTAGTGTTCTCCAGCGGTAGGGCCCCCACGAAAAGCCTGTCGGAGACAGGTGTATCCAGGCGGCAATACCCCCATGGGGTATGGTGTAATTGGCAGCACGAGTGATTCTGGTTCACTTAGTCTAGGTTCGAGTCCTGGTACCCCAGCGCAGAGCGCAGCGCATGTGCGGCCGACGTCAGTCGGCAGCATGGTGCGCTACGGTTCTCCCGGCAGCCGGTCCGTATCCGGTTAGTTCAGGCCCCCATCGTCTAGCGGCCTAGGACGCCGCCCTCTCACGGCGGTAACGCGGGTTCAAATCCCGCTGGGGGTACGCAGTCCATCGGCTTCGGTCGGCGGACGAGTTCAAGGCCCCCATCGTCTAGCGGCCTAGGACGCCGCCCTCTCACGGCGGTAACGCGGGTTCAAATCCCGCTGGGGGTACAGCAGGAAGGCTCGGTCCACGCGGACCGGGCCTTTCGTCGTTCCGCCCAGCAGATGACTTCGGCCCATTGCGTTGAGACCGGTCCGTCGACCGACCGATCTCAGGACATCTGACCGATCTCAGAATGTCGGACAGATCTGGCCAGGCCAGCAGATCACCAGGCCGGCAGGTCAGCGGATCTTCGGGTCCTTGCCGCCCTCGATGAACGGGCTCGGCAGGGTGTCGGAGCCGTCGGTCGCCGCCGTCGGCCCGCCCGGCACGTGGTCGCCGCCCTTGCCGTCGCTGGTCCGTCCGGGCATCCTTCCGCCGCCCGACGACGCCGCTGCCGCGGCCGCTCCGCCCGACCGCCAGGAGGCCCCGGAGCCGTCGCTGTTGGGGCCACCGTGGTTCCCGGCGCCGTCGGAGATCACACCGCCCGAGGCCCCGCCCGACGTCGTCCCGCCGGAGCTCACGCCGCCCGACGTCGGACTGCCTGAGGCAGCCCCGCCCGAACCGGTCCCGCTCGAACCGACCCCGCTCCAACCGCCCCCACCGAAGCCGTCGCTGCCCTGCGCCGCCCCGCCCAGGACGGCACCGTCGGAGACCGGGCCACCCGCGGTACCAGCACCCGCACCACCCGAGACCGCTCCGCCTGAGACCATGCCTCCCGAGCCCGTCCCGCCCTGCGCAGCCCCGCCCGGGCCCGTGAGGTCGCGCAGCGCCGGGACCTCGATGCGCTGGGTCGGGGGATTGCTGCGCCGGCCGATCCGCGGCATCAGGGCGGGCGGTGCGGCGGGCGCGACAGGCTCGGCCGCGGGCGGCACCGCCAGCGGCCGCTGGCCGGGGTTCGACTGGGCGGCGGCCTCGGCGTCGGCGGCGTCCGGGTGGAAGAGCGTCGCGATGATGAGGCGGTAGCGCGAGTCGGGCCGGGGGACCCAGGTGACGCGGTCGAGCGCCTGGTCCTGGCCCGCGGTCTCGAAGACGAAGGTGCCGTACCCGAGCACCTGGCCCAGCGGGGTGCGCTCGTACCCGAGGTCGGTCACCTTCTCGGACGGCATCATCGCCACCCGGTGCACCAGGAACCCCGTGAGCAGGATGAGCCGGCGGTCGGTCATGACGAACCACTCGGCCCGCCAGTTCAGCCACTTCCAGAGCAGGCGCGCGCCGAGGACCAGGAACGGCAGCCACACCCAGGCCAGGCTGTCGCGGACGTCCGGGTCGACCGCGACGAGGATCGCCAGGCCGAGGATGAACGCGCCGGATGTAGTGAGGATCGGCTCCCAGAGCTGGGCCCAGTGCCGGCGGGTGGCGACGACGACCTTCTCGTCCGCGAGGATGTACCGCTGCAGGGCGCGGTGGCGGATGACGAAGTCCGCTGTTGCGCTCATGCGGGTCTCCCCGGTGCGTTCGGAATGGTCCGGTGGTGCCGGTCCCGGCGGCGAAGCCGCAGGTCGGGCGGCGAGGTCCGGCGTCGCGAGTGTTCGCGCGCCGGACCTCGCCGCCGACCTTACGTGGTCAGCGGCCGATGGACCCGGTGAAGAGCTCCTCGAAGAAGGTGCCGATGTTGGCGATGGCACCCCAGATGACGTCCCAGAGGGCGAGCACGACGTCGGCGGACCGCTGGGGGTCGTTGATGACCGAGTAGAGCAAGAAGATCACCACGACCCAGATGATGATGAGTCTCACCTTTGGCGGCATCAGATTCCTCCGACGTTGGTGCGTGCGCACCGGGTGTGCGCACGTCGCGGACGAGACTACTGACACCACCCCGACCTGGGGAATGACCTGGCCCGGCGTGGCGGGCCAACACTCACGGACCGCTCACCGGCCGCACACCTCGTGCGCACGGCCGGCGGCCTTGATTCTTTGCGGGACCAGGACTGTTGCCGGAAACCCCCGCGGGGACCGGGAGGTACCGGGACTGATCGCGGGGTCCGCTACTCGCCGGAGCGGTGCAGCACTTCCGTCAGCTTGTTGGCCGCGGCGACGACGGCGGCCGAGTGCAGCCGGCCGGGCTGCCGCGACAGGCGCTCCACGGGACCGGACACGCTGACCGCCGCCACGACGCGACCCGACGGTCCGCGCACCGGCGCGGAGACGGACGCCACACCGAGCTCACGTTCTGAGACCGACTGGGCCCAGCCCCGGCGTCGGACGCCGGAGAGGATCGTGGCCGTGAACGTGGCGTCGCGCAGGCCGCGGTGCAGGCGGTCCGGCTCCTCCCACGCGAGCAGGACGTGCGCCGCGGAGCCCGCGCTCATGCTGAGCGTGGCCCCTACCGGGATCGAGTCGCGCAGGCCTACGGGGCGCTCCGCGGCGGCGACGCACACGCGGTGGTCGCCCTGCCTGCGGTAGAGCTGTGCGCTCTCGCCCGTGTGGTCGCGCAGCGCGATGAGCACCGGGTTCGCAGCCGCCAGGAGGCGGTCCTCACCGGCGGCCGTGGCCAGCTCGTTGAGGCGCGGACCCAGTACGAACCGTCCCTGCATGTCCCGTGCCACCAGGCGGTGATGCTCCAGAGCCACCGCCAGGCGGTGCGCCGTCGGGCGAGCCAGGCCGGTGGAGGAGACGAGCTGCGCCAGGGTGGCCGGGCCGGCCTCGAGTGCCCCGAGGACGGACGCCGCCTTGTCCAAGACGCCGACTCCGCTAGTATCGTCCATACCGCGATATTGCCGTCTCGGAACGTGAGATTGCAAGTCGAGGCCCAAAGTTGTTCCCGAGTTGTTCCCAAGTTGTTCCACACAGTTGTTTCTGACAGAGGTAGTTTTGACAGGGAGGCGAACCGCAATGGCCGGCACGCTGGCGGAGAAGGTCTGGGAAGCGCACCTGGTGCGCCGAGGCGAGGACGGCTCGCCCGATCTTCTCTACATCGACCTGCACCTGGTCCACGAGGTCACGAGCCCCCAGGCGTTCGAAGGACTGCGCCTTGCCGGACGGCAGGTCCGGCGGCCCGACCTCACGATCGCGACCGAGGACCACAACACCCCCACGCTCGACATCGACCGGCCCATCGCCGACGCCACGAGCCGCACGCAGATCGAGACGCTGCGCGCCAACGCCAAGGAGTTCGGCGTCCGGCTGCACAGCCTCGGTGACGCGGACCAGGGCATCGTGCACCAGGTGGGACCGCAGCTGGGGCTCACCATGCCCGGCCTCACCGTCGTGTGCGGCGACTCGCACACCTCGACGCACGGCGCGTTCGGCGCGCTCGCGTTCGGCATCGGCACCTCCGAGGTGGAGCACGTGCTCGCCACGCAGACGCTGCCGCTGGCGCCCTTCAAGACCATGGCGATCACGGTCAACGGCGCGCTGCCCGCGGGCGCGACGTCCAAGGACATCATCCTGGCGATCATCGCCAAGATCGGCACCGGCGGCGGGCAGGGCTACGTGCTCGAGTACCGCGGCGAGGCCATCCGCGCGCTGTCCATGGAAGCGCGCATGACCATCTGCAACATGTCGATCGAGGCGGGCGCGCGCGCCGGCATGATCGCGCCGGACGAGACCACGTTCGAGTACCTCAAGGGCCGCCCGCACGCGCCCGAGGGCGAGGACTGGGACGCCGCCGTCGACTACTGGAAGACCCTCCGGTCCGACGACGACGCGCAGTTCGACGCCGAGGTCGTCCTCGAGGCGGCCGACCTGGAGCCGTTCGTCACCTGGGGCACCAACCCGGGCCAGGGCCTGCCGCTGTCGGCGGCGGTGCCCGTCCCGGCGGACATCGCCGACGAGGACGAGCGCCTCGCCGCCGAGCGGGCCCTGGAGTACATGGGCCTGGAGGCCGGCACGCCGCTGCGCGACGTCCGGGTCGACACCGTGTTCATCGGGTCCTGCACCAACGGGCGCATCGAGGACCTGCGGTCCGTCGCCAAGGTCGTCAAGGGCAAGGAGAAGGCCTCGGACGTCCGCGTCCTCGTGGTCCCGTCGTCGGCCCGCGTGCGCCTGCAGGCGGAGGCCGAGGGCCTCGACGTGATCTTCAAGGACTTCGGTGCCGAGTGGCGCAACGCCGGATGTTCGATGTGCCTGGGCATGAACCCGGACCAGCTCGCACCGGGGGAGCGGTCGGCCTCGACGTCGAACCGTAACTTCGAGGGCCGGCAGGGCAAGGGCGGGCGCACCCACCTGGTGTCGCCGCTCGTCGCGGCCGCCACGGCGATCCGGGGCACGCTCTCCAGCGTCGGCGACCTGGACCTGCCGTTCGACATCGACATCACCACGTTCGACGGCACGCCGCTCGACGGCGTGGGTGTCTCGCCGCTGGGCGAGTCCGTCGTCGTCGACCTGCCCATGCCCGTAGCCGGCCAGCCCGCGCTGCGCTGAGAGGACCACTGACCATGGAGAAGATCACCACGCACACCGGCGTCGGCGTGCCGCTGCGGCGCAGCAACGTCGACACCGACCAGATCATCCCGGCCGTGTACCTCAAGCGGGTCACGCGCACCGGGTTCGAGGACGCGCTGTTCGCGGCGTGGCGGGGCGACCCGTCGTTCATCCTGAACCAGGAGGCGTACTCCGCGGGGTCCGTGCTCGTGGCCGGGCCCGACTTCGGCACCGGCTCGTCGCGCGAGCACGCCGTCTGGGCGCTCAAGGACTACGGCTTCCGCGTCGTGCTGTCGTCGCGGTTCGCCGACATCTTCCGCGGCAACTCGGGCAAGCAGGGCCTCGTGGCGGGCATCGTCTCGCCCGAGGACATCGAGATCCTGTGGAAGATCCTGGAGACCAAGCCGGGCACCGAGGTGACCGTCGACCTGGGGGCGAAGACCGCCACGGCCGACGACGTCACCGTGCCGTTCCAGATCGACGACTACACGCGCTGGCGGCTCATGGAGGGGCTCGACGACATCGGGCTCACCCTCCAGGAGGCCGACAAGATCACCGCGTTCGAGGAGACCCGGGCGTCGTGGCGTCCGAAGACCCTTCCGGCCCGGCACCTGCCGTCCGTCGAGATCGAGGCGGCGCGCCCGGTCTGACGTTCGTTTCGGCCGGGCGTCGGCGCCGGCCTGACGTTCACACCTGTCTCACGCTCGCACCTGTCTCACGCTCGCGCCCCTGCTGCGGTCAGCTTCCTGCCCGCAGCAGGGGCGCCAGTGCGTTCGCGAGGTAGGGCGCCAGGGTGCCCGCGAAGGTGTCCGACAGGTGGTCGGCGTCCCGGTACACCGTGACGCCGCCGATCACCGGGTGGCACTCGCGGGCGTCGCAGTAGACGTCGGTGAGGTCGACCAGGACGACGTCGGGCCGGTCCAACCGGTCCACGGCGCCCCGCTGCGGGTCGAACGCGCGCGTCGCGTCGCCGCGCGGGTTGCGGCAGGCGGTGGTGAGGTCGACGTCGGGCGCCGTCAGGCACTCGACCACGTCCGGGCGGGGCCTGGGCACGTCGGCGATCGCCGCGACGGGGAGCTTCTCGGCGGCGAGCCGCTGCCACAGGGCGGCCAGGCCGTCCTTCGCCCAGGCCTGAGGTGTCGCAGCCTGGGGTGTCGCGCCGGTTCCGGTCGTAGCCGCCGACCAGGGATTCTCCCAGCCGACGCCGCTCATCTGGGAGGTGACCACGAGGGCGTAGCCGCCGTCGAGGAGCACCCGCTCCGTCCGGTCGACCCACTCGACGCACGCTGCGGTCAGGACGTCGTCCTGCACGCGCACCGCGTCGGAGAACGGGCAGCCGGCCTTGACGAAGATGTCCAGCGCCCAGCCCTCGGTCTCCGCAGCACCCACGAGGGCGCTCGCGTAGTGCGCGGCGTGCGAGTCGCCGACGAGCGCGATCCGGACGCCGCTCGTGCGGTCGCCGCGCTCGCACGCGACGGGTTCCGTGGTCTCGCGGCCCGTGCTCGCGCACCTGTCCGTCGCGGACTCCGCGAACGGCGCCGGCAGGTCCGCGGCGACGGCCTCCGGGGCCGGCACCGCGGTCCCGGCCAGGTCCGGGTTGGCGCAGTGCTCGCCCTGCGGGGGCCGGGCCGCCGCCCCGAAGCACGCGACGCCGGCCGCCGCCGCGGCGGTCGCCGCATAGAGCTCGTTCCGGACGTGTTCCCGGGCCGTGTACGTCGCGGTGAGCGAGATGCCCGCGACGACGGCGCCGATCAGCGCCGCGCTGATGATCGCGGGCCAGGGCCGCAGCCGGCCCCGGCGACGGCGCACGGGCTCCTCGACCCAGCGTCGCGTGGCCCAGGCCAGGACGAGGGTGGCCGCCAGGACGGCGACCTTGTCGCCGGTGCGCAGGTCGTGCCCGGTGACGTACGGGACCAGCACGATCAGGGGCCAGTGCCACAGGTAGACGGCGTACGAGACGTCGCCGAGGAACCGCACCGGGGGCAGCCCCGCGAGCCGGCCGGTGAACCGGTCCGACGCCCGCGCCCCGAGGACCAGGACCGTGCCGAGCACGGGCACGGCCGCCCAGGCCCCGGGGAACGGCGTCGTCTCGGTGAAGAGGACGGCCGAGAACACGATCATGGCCAGGCCCGACCATGCTGCGACGCCCCGGGCCGTGGCACTCCGGGCCGCCGACGGCGTCAGGGTCGGTGTTCCCGGGGACGGCGCGAGCGCGAGCAGCGCCCCGGCGCCGAACTCCCAGGCGCGGGTCGGGGTGATGAAGTACGCGTACGCAGGGTCGGCCCCGGTCCAGACGACCGAGGCGGCGAACGACGCGACGACGACCAGCGCCAGCACGCCGACGACGGTCGCCCGCCAACCGGCTGTGTGCCGGGAGCCGCGGAGCCGGTGGTCGAGGGCCAGCGCCGCGACGATCAGCAGCGGCCAGAGCAGGTAGAGCTGCTCCTCCACGGCGAGCGACCAGTAGTGCCGCACCGGGGAGGGCAAGTCGCCGGCCGCCAGGTAGTCGACGGCGTCGGCGGCCAGCACCCAGTTCTGCGCGTACAGCGCCGAGGCGGCGATCTCGCGGAACCACTGCTCCCAGTGCTGGACCGTTGCCAGCGGCCAGACGCCGAGCGCCGTGACGCCCAGCACCAGCAGCGAGGCGGGCAGGAGCCGCAGGATCCGGCGCGACCAGAACCGCGTCACCGAGAACCTGCCCGCGTCGACGTCCCGCGCGATGTGCGACGTGATCAGGAAGCCCGAGATCACGAAGAAGACGTCGACGCCCACGTACCCGCCGGTGAGCCGTTGGGGCCACAGGTGGTACAGCATGACCGCGAGCACTGCCACGGCCCGCAATGCCTGGATGTCGGCTCGCGGGGTGGTTCGGCGCTCGTCCGTCACGTCGTCTCTCCGTCGGCGCAATCTCGCGCAACTCGCGCATACCGGCGCAAGTTGGCCGAGATGCTACCGGCCCCCGGCCCGCGACAGGAGGGCTCGTCCGACTACAGAGCCGGCGGTCCTTGGCGCACCTTCTCCAGCAGCGACTCCGCCGAGTCCGTCGCCGGGTCCCACCAGGACTCGATCCACCACGTGACCCCGGCGTCGGCCATGGCGCGTGCCTGCTCGGCCGCCTGCTCCGGGTCGCTGGACAGCTTGCCCTGCAGGATGACCTCGAACGGCCGCTCCTCCGCCCCGTCCGGCCGGTGCGTCGTGAGCCAGTCGACCAGGGCGGCGATGTCGTTCGTCGTCAGGTCGTCCGCCGTGCCGCGCAGCTGCGGGACGATCCCGTCCCAGCGCAGGGCGCGCAGCAGGTTCTTGGTGGGCGGACGCTCGACGTCCCACACACCGACCGGCCACACCGGGATGCGGCCGTTCACGGGAGGCTCGGGGAACCGGAACGGGCCCGTGCGGATCTGCTCGCCGTCGGCCTCGAACTCCTCGCCGGACCAGGACCGCTCCATCCAGGCCAGGGTCTCGTCCAGCAGCTCCGCCCGTTCCTTCAGGCCCGTCGCCTGGCCCGGGACGGACGTGAAGCCCCGGTCGTCGGTCACGCCGACGCCGACGGGCAGCACCAGGCGACCGCCGGAGATCCGGTCCACGGTGAGCGCCCGCTGCGCGAGCTCCCACGGCCGGTGCCGGGGCACGGCGAACACCATCGCGCCCAGCGTGATGCGCTCGGTCACGGCCGCCGCGGCCGCCAGCACGGCGAACGGGTCGTAGACCGGCATGGCCCACTCACCGCCCAGGCTGATGGCGTCCCAGGTGAAGAACCCGTCCCAGCCGTGCTCCTCGGTCTCCCGCGCGAGTGTCACGTGCTGGTCGATGGTGCCGAAGCTGCTGATGAACCCGAACTTCATCCGTCCTCCTGATGCGTCGTCGTACCGGGGCCGACTCACACGCTATGCCGGACCACTGACACTTGGCCCGCACGGTTAGGGTGAGCCCCGTGACCAGCACGAGCAGCACGAGCACGACGCGACCGACGGCGGAGATCTGGACCGACGGAGCCTGCAAGGGCAACCCGGGCCTGGGCGGATGGGGCGCGCTGCTGCGTTCCGGGACGCACGAGAAGGAGCTGTTCGGCGGGGACCGGGTCACCACGAACAACCGCATGGAGCTGACCGCCGTCGTCGAGGCGCTGAAGGCGCTCAAGGGCCCGACCGTCGTCACGCTGCACGTCGACTCGACGTACGTGATGAACGGGATGAAGACCTGGATCCACGGCTGGAAGCGCAACGGCTGGAAGACGGCGAGCAAGCAGCCCGTCAAGAACGTGGACCTGTGGCAGGCGCTCGACGCGGAGGTCGGTAAGCACGAGGTGAGCTGGGTCTGGGTGAAGGGCCACGCCGGCGACCCGGGCAACGAGCGGGCCGACGCCCTCGCGAACAAGGGCGTCGACAGCGTGCGCTGACGCACGTCCGGCGCACCTCCGGCGCACGTCGGGCGCATGTCGGGCGGCACGTCCGCCCAACGAGACAGAAGTCACGTCACCACGATTCGCGTGCACCAATACCCTTGACCCATGGCTTCCCACTACGACGTCGTACTCCTCGGTGCGGGCCCCGGCGGCTACGTCGCCGCTATCCGCGCTGCCCAGCTCGGCAAGTCCGTTGCGATCATCGAGGAGAAGTACTGGGGTGGTGTCTGCCTCAACGTGGGCTGCATCCCCTCCAAGGCTCTGCTCCGCAACGCCGAGCTGGCCCACATCTTCACCCACCAGAAGGACTTCTTCGGCATGTCCGGAGACGTCACGTTCGACTTCGGGAAGGCCTGGGACCGTTCGCGCACCGTCGCTGACGGCCGCGTCAAGGGCGTGCACTTCCTGATGAAGAAGAACAAGATCACCGAGTTCGACGGCCGCGGCACGTTCCGCGACGCGAACACCATCGAGGTGGCCCTCAACAAGGGCGGCACCGAGACCGTGACCTTCGACAACGCGATCATCGCGACCGGCTCCGAGGTGCGCCTGCTGCCCGGCGTCGAGCTGTCCGAGAACGTGGTCACGTACGAGAAGCAGATCCTGACGCGCGACCTGCCGAAGTCGATCGCCATCGTCGGCGCCGGCGCCATCGGCATGGAGTTCGCCTACGTCCTGAAGAACTACGGCGTGGACGTCACGATCGTCGAGTACCTCGACCGTGCGCTGCCGAACGAGGACGCTGACGTCTCCAAGGAGATCGCCAAGCAGTACAAGAAGATCGGGATCAAGGTCCTGACCTCGACGGCCGTGCAGACCGTCAAGGACGAGGGCTCGTCGGTCACCGTCTCCTACAAGGGCGTCAAGGACGACAAGCCGGGCGAGCTCGTGGTGGACAAGGTCCTCATGGCCGTCGGCTTCGCGCCCAACGTCAAGGGGATCGGCCTGGAGAGCGCCGGCGTGCAGCTCACCGACCGCGGCGCCATCGGCATCGACGACTACATGCGCACCAACGTGCCGCACATCTACGCGATCGGTGACGTCACCGCGAAGCTCATGCTCGCGCACGTGGCCGAGGCGCAGGGCGTCGTCGCCGCCGAGACCATCGGCGGGGCCGAGACCCAGACGCTGGGCGACTACCGCAACATGCCGCGCGCGACCTTCTGCTCCCCGCAGATCGCGTCGTTCGGCCTCACCGAGCAGCAGGCCAAGGACGAGGGCTACGACGTGAAGGTCGCCTCGTTCCCGTTCATGGCCAACGGCAAGGCGCACGGCCTGGGCGACCCGACCGGCTTCGTCAAGCTGGTCGCCGACGCCAAGTACAACGAGATCCTCGGCGCCCACATGATCGGCCCGGACGTCTCGGAGCTTCTGCCCGAGCTGACGCTCGCGCAGAAGTGGGACCTCACCGCCGACGAGCTGGCGCGCAACGTGCACACCCACCCGACGCTGTCGGAGGCGCTCCAGGAGTCGATCCACGGCATCGCGGGGCACATGATCAACTTCTGAGTCCGGCTTCCCGGTCTCTCGGGAGCCGAACCGGCCAGAGGCCCGGATCCGCGAAGTTCCGCGGGTCCGGGCCTCTTCGCGTGCCGGGGTGTCGTGGACACCCCAGGGGCATCACGCGTGGCTGGGCGCCTCGTGGTTGCTGTGCCCGGCGGGTTCGATCTGGAACGTGGAGTGCTCGACGGGGACGTCGAAGTGGGTGGCGACGCATTCCTGGAGGTTGTCCAGGATGCGCGGGGCGTGGCCGTCCTTGAAGCAGCCTTCGTCGACGACGACGTGGGCGCTGATGATGGGCAGGCCGGTCGCGATGAGGGAGGCGTGCATGTCGTGCACCCCGCGGACGTGGTCGGCCTCCAGCAGGTGGGCTCGGACCTGGTCGAGGTCGAGGCCGGGCGGTGTCGTCTCCAGCAGTACGGACGAGGTCTCGCGCAGCAGCTTGATGGCACGGGGCAGGATCAGCGCGCCGATGAGCAGGCCGGCGATCGAGTCGGCCTGCTGCCAGCCGGTCGTCGCGATCACGATGGCGGCGACGATCACGCCGACCGAGCCGAGCGCGTCGTTGAGGACCTCCAGGAACGCGGCCCGCAGGTTGAAGTTGGCCGACCTCTTCCCGGCCAGGACGAGCATGGAGGCGATGTTGCCG
This sequence comes from Promicromonospora sukumoe, assembly GCF_014137995.1. Lineage (NCBI taxonomy): Bacteria > Bacillati > Actinomycetota > Actinomycetes > Micrococcales > Promicromonosporaceae > Promicromonospora > Promicromonospora sukumoe. Next base: position 267,920 of record NZ_JACGWV010000002.1, on the reverse strand, counting down.
ACCAGGCCGATCACGCCGAAGACCACGAGCTGGGTCGACGGGATCTCCGGCGGGTCGAACAGGCGCTGGACGCCCTCGATCAGGACGTAGGTCCCGACGGCGAGCAGGAGCGCCGCCTGGGCGAGCGCGGCCAGGACCTCCGCTCGCCGGAACCCCCAGGTGCGGCGCGAGGAGGCCGGGCGCAGGGTCAGTGAGGCGGTCAGCAGCGCCAGCAGCAGGCCGGCCGCGTCGGTCAGCATGTGCGCGGTGTCGACCAGCAGCGCGAGGCTGCCCGTTAGCACCGCACCGACGGCCTGGGCGAGCAGGATGACGGCGGTGATGCCGAACGCGACGGCCAGCCTGCCGCGGTGGTCCTCGGCGCCCACGCCGGCGTGATCGTGGTTGTGGCTCATGCCGAGCGCTCCTGCTCGGTCTGGTCCTGCTCGGCGCGGTTCTGCTCGGTCCGGTCCTGCTCGGTCCGGTCCTGCTCGGTCTGGTTCTGCTGGGTGAGGTGGGTGCACAACGTGACGGCCGAACCGGTCGCGGCCAGCAGCCCCTCGGTGACGGCGAACAGAGCGGTCAGCCGGTCGGGGTCGACCAGCGAGAACATCGAGGCGCGGCCCTCGGCCCGGGACCGGACCAGCCCACAGTCACGCAGGCAGGCCAGGTGTGCGCTGACCGTGCTCTGCGCCAGGCCGAGGTGCTCGGTCAGCTCCCGCACGCGGTGCTCACCGCTGAACAGGTGCTGCAGGATCAGCAGCCGGGTCGGCTCGCTCAGCGCGTGGAAGAGCGCGGCCGCCGGTGCGATCGCCGCCGCCTCGTCGAGCGGTGCTTCGAGCTCCTGGTCGCGCAGGTCCGGTTGCATCGTCATAGAACGATGATAGCGGTCGGGGGCGTGATGTTCCAGGGCCATTGCTCCAGGGGCATCACCGCGCTCACCCCCGGCCGCGTTCGGCGAGCCGTCTGAGGTAGGCGTTGTACGCGTCGAGGTCCGGGTCCTCGTCCAGGGTGCGGCGGTCGGCGGCCGTGGTCGCCCTGGCCTCGTCCTTGCGCCAGCGGCCGAACACGATCAGCAGCATGATCAGCGCGGGCAGCTCCCCGTAGGACCAGGCCAGCCCGCCGGCGGTCTCCTGGTCGGCCAGGACGTCGACACCCCAGGACGCGGGTGGATGGGTGAACGCGCTGACCATCGGCGTGGTGGACATCATGACGATCACGCCGAAGAAGGCATGCGTCGGCATCTCGACGAACATGTCGGCGGCCCGGCCGAGGTAGCCCTGCGGGCTCGGCAGCGGGTCGCGGGACAGGACCGGGACCGTGAACAGGATGCCCGCCACGAGGAACAGCAGCTCCAGGCCGAGGTGTCCGGTCCAGGTGCTGAGCAGGCGTCCGGCCAGCGGGCTCAGATACAGGGCGTAGAAGCACAGCAGGAACAGCGGGATCATCAGGGCCGGGTGCAGGGCGACCCGTCCCGCGCCCGAGCGCAGCCCCCATCGTGCGGCGACCAGCACGTGCCGACCGACCCCGTGGTGCGGCGTCGCACGCAGCAGGAGCGTCCCGGGCCTGCCCAGGACCAGGAGCGGGGGAACGGCCATCATGAGCGTGAGCTGCTGGAACATGAACGCGGAGAACAGCTCCAGCCCGTACCCCTCGATCCCGGCACCGGTGACGACCACCAGGACCGCGCAGCCGGTCAGGAACGACAGCGTCGCCCACGGCGACCAGCGCCGACCCGTGGCCCACACGCGGATCGCTCCGGCCAGGTACAGCGCGCCCAGGACCAGGCCGATCACCGGGATCAGGGGGATCGGCTGGAGCGTGGGGGCCAGGTAACTCGCCCAGGACGGCGGGTCGGTCGGTATCCAGACCGGGCCGTCGATGTCGCGTGCCGCCACGGCCAGCGCCCCGACGGCCGCCCTTGCCGGCATCATTCCGAGACGTCGGTGCTGTCGGTGCTGTCGGCGTGGTCAGCCGGGTCCGGTGCCGGGTGGTTGCGTCGCGTGAGGAACGTGACCACCACCAGGACTGCGACGGCTACGCCCACACCCACGCCGACCACGAGGATCGGGTCCACAGTCCCTCCACCGTTTGCCGGACGACCGTCTGCCGGACGACCGTCTGCCGGACGACCGTCTGCCGGACGCGACGCTCCCGCCAGGTCCGTCGATGCCACGGAGGGTGTCGACGACGGTGGGTCCTGGGACGGCGTCGCGCTCGCGCGGGCCTCCTCCGACGCGTCCTTCGTGGGCTCGGCCGTGGCTGTCGCGCGGACCGCGAACTCGAAGATCCCCTCGATCGGGTGCCCGTCGGAGGAGACGACGTGCCAGGCCGCCGTGTAGTCGCCAGCGGGCCCCTCACCCGTCAGGGGGAACGTGAGGGTCGCGCCGTCCCCTTCGACGGCGGGCGCACCGGCGGCCACCGTGTCGCCCTCCGGGGTGGTCAGGACGAGCTGGGCGCCGGTCGCCAAGGGCGCCTCGGACAGGACGAGGGTGACCTGGTCGGGCAACCCGGTCGTCGTCGCGCCTTCGGCGGGAGTCGAGGACCGCAGCTGGTCGTGCGCCGTCGCGGGCGGGGCGGCGACCAGGAACAGCCCGACCGCCGCGAGGGCGACGCGCAGGGCACGCCGGGGCGCGCGGCGAGCCGCCCGCCGCGTCAAGGCTGCGGACGGCGGCACGGCGGACAACGGCACGGCGGACAGCGGCACGGCAGACAGCGGCACGGCAGACAGCGGCAGCGCGGACAGCGACAGCGCGGACGGCGGCAGAGGGGACAGCGGCAGGGACGTCTGATGGGTGTGCATGGGTGTCTTTCGGAAGCCGTGGGACACGGCCGGGGCCTGGTCGTGACGAGGCCGCGCAGCCGGGAAGGTGTTCTTCGCGTGAGCTGAGCGAGGCCGCCGGTGAGGGACCGATCAAGCCCCTCACCGGCGGGGGAGGGTCAGCCGACGCGCAGGAAGGTCGGGTTGGACTGCCAGATGCTCGTGTACCGGACGGACTTGCCCGGGACCGGGGCCTCGATCTGCATGCCGTCGCCGGCATAGATCGCGATGTGCCCCGGCGACCAGATCAGGTCGCCGGGCTGCGCCTGCGACCACGGCACCTCCGGTCCCGCGTACCGCTGCTCCGAGGAGGTGCGCGGCAGGCTGATCCCTACCTGGCCGTAGACGTACGACGCGAACCCCGAGCAGTCGAACCCGGCCGGCGTCGACCCACCCCACACGTAGGGCACGCCGAGGTACCGCATCGCCACCGACACGACCGCTGAACCCGACGCCGACGCCGGGATCTCGACCGCCGCGGCCGCCTCAGCAGCGATCCCGGCAGCCGCCTCAGCAGCCGCCTCCGCCGCGGCCGCGGCTTCTTCCGCCTCCGTCTCGGCGGCCAGCTCGGCCTGGTAGTCCTCGTTCTCCGCGGCGGACGTGACGGAGACGGCGGCCTTCTCGACCGTCAGCGTCGCGTCGGCGGCCACGGTGACCACGGGCGAGGCGGAGACCGACTGCTTGGCCTGGGTCGCCAGGGCGTTGAGGTCGGCGGCGTTCAGCTCGCCCTGGAGGGACTTGCCCGCCAACGAGGTGCTGATCTCCGTGGCGGGTGCGGCCTGTGCCGAGGGTGCGACCAGGGACAGCAGGACGCCACCACCGGCAGCGGCGACGACGGCGCCGCGACCGGTCAGGGCGGCCAGCTGCCCGGAGGCGGCCTGCGCGACGCCGGCCAGGACCGGGCGGCGGGCCGCTCGGTGACGGCCACGCCCACCCTGGGGCGCGGCAGAAGAGGTGTACGAGTCCATGAAAGCGGGGACCTTTCAGATCGGAAGGAGGACCACACGCGCTGCCCCGACGGGGGCGCGCGAAACCGGTCGACATCAAGGGGGTGATGTCGACGGGGAGTGGTGGCCTACGTCCGGGAGATCCCCAGGGCGTGCAGCGACGGTGCGGCCGCGACGGTTCCGTTCGGCCCGACCCGGGACGCGTGGTGCGCCGCTTCGGGCACCTGCCACCGGACGGTCAGGTCCGGCAGCACCGCCGAGCCCGCGGGCACGGGCAGGACCGGGTCGCACTCCGCGGTGGCCTGATGGTGGTCGGAGCAGCCGTGCGAGTCGCCGCCCGCCGGCTCCGGAACGGCCGGTGCGCCGACGGCGTCGCCCGCAGCCTCGTCCGCCACCTCGTCGACCGAGACCAGGGCACTCGCCGCGTGCGAGTGACCGGCGCCCCGCGCCTGCTCGTCCAGGTGCACGCTGCACAGAACGTGCACGCTGACGACCGCCAGCGCGAGGAGCAAGACCGTCCAGGCGCCCGCCAGCCCATGCCGGGGACCGGCGAGCTGCGAGCTGGGGCGACGCGTCGGGCTCATGGCGAGGCCAACAGTAACGGAACGGACACGGTGCCGGGCGACGCCGCCGCTACGGCGTGCCCGTGGTCATGCGGATCGCGGCGCGTACATGATGATCGCGACGCCGACGAGGCAGATCAGGGCACCGGTCACGTCCCACCGGTCGGGCCGGAACCCGTCGACGACCATGCCCCACGCCAGGGAGCCGGCGACGAACACGCCGCCGTAGGCAGCCAGGATCCGGCCGAAGTTCGCGTCGGGCTGGAGGCTGGCGAAGACGCCGTAGATCCCCAGCGCGATCACCCCGGCGCCGATCCACACCCAGCCGCGGTGCTCGCGGATGCCCTGCCAGACCAGCCAGGCGCCGCCGATCTCGAACAGCGCGGCAGCGATGAACAGGCCGATCGAGTACAGGACGCTCATCGGATCGTCTCCGGGCCGGGTATCCCGCTGCGCCGCGACAGCTCGCCGATCCTCATCCTGTCCATGACCCGACGGTAGACCGTCGAGCCCGCTCGAAGGTCACTCCCAACGCGGCCGCACGACCGCCGGTCGGCGTCGAGGCGTGTGCCTAGGATGTCTCCCATCATGGGTAACCCGGTCCGACGTCGAGCAGGCTCGCGCGCCGTGCGGTGCGCGCTCGTGGCCGTCCTGCTCGTGCTGACCGTGCTGTTCGGCGGGGCCGCGGAGCAGCTCCCGACGTCGTCGGCGGCCGTCGCGGTGGCGCCGGCCGAGGCGCCGGCCGAGATGCCGTCAGCCTTGCTGGGTGATGGTTCCGTCATCGCGGCGGAGACCGTCGGATCGCATCTCCACGACACGATCAGCCTGCTGTGCCTGTGTGCCCTGGTCATGGTCGGCGTCCTCCTGGTCACCCGGCGCGTTCACCGTGCTTCCGGCGACGACGCCGGATCCGCTCTCCTGGGGTGTGTGCCGCAGATAGGCCACGTGAGCGGTTCGACGTCGAACGCTCCCTCGTGCCGCAAGCCGCCTCACCGCCAGGGCGCCCCGTCGTGACCTGGCTGGTGACAGCCCTGGTCAGCAGCTGACCGAGGGCGCTGCCTCCCCGCACGGAATCGCTCCCGCGACGCCCGCCCGCGCCCGCGGGCCAAGGCGTGCGCGCCCATGGCGCGTCCGTGCGCGGTGTCCACCTGCTTGATCTGCCTGAGTTCCGGCTCGCCGCCCCGCGCTCCGAACATGGGCGACCCCTTGAAGGGACCCCTGAATGGATATCTCTGCCCTGAGCGTGCTCCTCGTCTGGGCGACGGTCACCGCGCTCGTGATCGCACTCGTCGCCTTCGCCGTCGACCTGTCACGACAGGTCGACCGACGCGCGGCCCCCGCGTTCACCGGCGCGACCTCGGTGATGGCACCCCGGCGCGCCGCGGCCATCGGCATGTCCACGACCTGGCTGGCCACCGGCCTGCTGACCGGAGCCGTGGTGCTGCGCGGCATAGCGGCCGGCCGCACCCCGTGGTCGAACATGTACGAGTTCACGCTCGTCGGGACGTGCGCCGCCCTGCTCGCCTTCGTGCTGCTCGGCCTGCGCCGCGACGTGCGGTTCCTCGGCACCTTCGTCGCGGGTACCGGGGCGCTGTTCCTCGTGCTCGCGGTCAACGCCTTCTACACCCCGGCCACCGGGCTGTTCCCCGCCCTGCAGTCGTACTGGCTGGTCGTCCATGTCGGCGTCGCCGTGGGTGCCGCCGGGATCTTCACCGTCAGCTTCCTCATCGCGTCGCTCCAGCTCCTGCGCGACTCCCGCGACCACGACGGTCCGATCACCGGCCGGCGTGCGTGGCGCTGGCTGGACAACGTTCCCATCACCACCGCGCTGGAGTCGCTCTCCTTCCGGCTCAACGCCATCGGCTTCGTGGCCTGGACCTTCACCCTCATCGGCGGGGCGATCTGGGCCGAGAGCGCCTGGGGGCGGTACTGGGGCTGGGACCCCAAGGAGGTCTGGACCTTCATCATCTGGGTCGTGTACGCGGCCTACCTCCACGCCCGCACCACGCGCGGCTGGACCGGCCGGAAGGCCGCCTGGTTCGTGCTGGTCGGTTACGCGTGCGTGGTCTTCAACTTCACCTTCGTCAACCTGGTGATCAACGGCAAGCACTCCTACTCCGGGCTGACCGCCGGATAGGGCCGCACGGCTCACGGCCCGCAGAACACCCCGCAGAGGGGGATCACCAGGCCGTGGTTGTCCTCCGGCGCGGTGGCTTGGATGGCGGCATGACCCTCTCGAACAATGCCCCACCAGCCCCCGACCGCCTGGTCAACCTCGCCGCGGCTCGCGCCCGGCACGGCGACCGGGTCGACCTCATGGTCCAGAAGGTGCGGACGGGTGACCCGCTGGCCGACGCCGTCGTCGTCGAGCTCGACGCGCTCGGCCGCCCCGCCCGGGCGGCGCTCCAGCGTGGCCTCGCCGAGGGCCGGGCGAGCGTGCCGGACGCTCCGCCCGGCGTCGCCGCGCTGCTCGACCAGGTCGAGACGGTGCCCGGGTGGGTCGCGTCCGACCTGCTGGACGCGGGGGACCGGACGTCGCTCGCCGTGCCGCCGCACTGGCGCGGCCTCGCCTTCGCGGGCGGCTCGCTGGCGCACACCTACCGGTCCCCGGCGATCGCGAGGCTGCTCGTGGGGACCGGCCGGCTGACGTCGACGGCGCCGCGCCGGCTGGCCGAGACCGGGCTGTGGAACGCGTCGGTGGTGCTGCCCGGCGGTCTGCGGCACGGCGCGCCCGGCTACGTGCAGACGGTCCAGGTCCGCCTGCTGCACGCGCGGGTGCGGGCCTCCGCCACCGCGCACGGGTGGGACGCCGCCCGCTGGGGAGTGCCGATCAACCAGGCCGACACGGCGCGCACCTGGCTCGACTTCACCGTGGTGCCCTTCACGTTCCTGGAGGGCATCGGCTACCGGCTCACCGGCGAGGAGCAGGCGCAGCTGTACCGGTACTGGTGGTACGTCGGCCACCTGCTGGGCCTCGACGAGGAGCTCTTCCTCGGCATCGGGAACCACGAGCAGGCCGGTGAGCTGCTGGACCTCGTCGACTCGACGTCCGAGGCGCCGGACGAGAACAGCCGGGCCCTGGTCGGAGCCCTGTTCGACGCCGCGACCACCAACCTCGCGGCCGTGCCGCGGTCGCCGATGGACGCGGCGGGCTGGCGCGACCTGCTCAACGCCCTGGCCGGCCGCTATCACGGCGAGGCCGCGACGGCGCTCGGCATCCCGGAGTCGCCCGTCGCCTCCGTGCTGCCGCTGCTCGCGGCCGGGGAGGCGAAGGCGCGCGGCTACCAGCTCCAGGTTCCCGGCGCGGTGCAGGAGGCGGTCGACGACGGCGTCCTCGCCTTCCGCGGTCTGATCGCCGCCCTGGGCGACGGGAACGCGGCGTACCAGGACCACGTCGCCGCCCGCTGAGCCGGCCAGACCAGCGCCACCTGAAAGACCAGTGCCACCAGAAAGACGGGCCGGCTCCGGACCAGATGGTCCGGAGCCGGCCCGTCGTCCCACGGGTGCGTGTGAGTCAGCCCCGGACCTCGAAGCGCGCCCGCCCCGCCGGGGAGGACGAGGCAGGGGAGTCCTGGCTCTCGGCGATGTCGCTCAGCACCTCGGCGGCCGCGAGCTCGTCGCGCGCGGCGAGCCGGTCGAAGCCGTCCACGGCCGGGTAGACGTACCGGCCCAGCGTCGCGATGAGCACGGCGCCGACCACGAGCACGCCCATCAGCACCGGCATGACCGGGTCGTAGGAGCCCAGCTCGTCGTACCCCAGCCCGAGGAGCAGGGGCCCGAACGCGCTGCCGAGGATGAACATCGCCTGGATCGGGCCGATGATCCGGCCGAAGTTGCGCATGCCGAGGTACCGCGTGATGAGCAGGGCCAGCAGGTCGCCCTCGATGCCGAACGCGACGCCGATGAACGCGACCGCGACGGCGGCCGTGGAGAACGGCGGGTGCAGGAAGAACATGCCCGCGATGGGCGCGAGGATCACGATCGGTCCGACGATCGAGCCGTGGACCCGGTCGATGACGACGCCGCCCACGACCCGGCCCACCAGCGAGGCGACGCCGAAGACGACCAGCAGCCGGGCCGCCTCGTCGGGGCTCAGGCCGCGGTCGGTCATCATCGGCACGAGGTGCACCTGCAGGCCGATCACGACTACGCCGACCAGGCCGAGCCCGAGAGCGATGTTCCAGAACTGCCGGGTGCGCAGCGACTCACGGAAGGTCAGGCCCGGCAGCTCGAGGCTGACGTCCCGGTCGCCGACGTGGGTCTCCTGGACGAGTCGCCCGCGGACGTGCCGCTCGGCGCGGCCGCGCACGAACAAGGTGACCATCGTGACGGACACGACGGCGGCGATCAGTGCCATGCAGCCGTAGGCCAGCCGCCAGCCGACGCCGTCGATCAGGGCCCCGGCCAGCAGGGGGCCGAGCGCGGCGCCCAGGCCGATGATGCCCGTGACGACGCCGACGGCGAGGGCCCGGTTGTTGTCGAACCAGCCCACGACCACCCGGGAGGCGGGGATCGCTGTGCCGGCGCCGAAGAAGCCCACGAAGAAGCAGGGGATGAAGTAGATCCACTCGACCGCCGGGACCAGGCCGATCGTCGCCATCGAGGCCGCGAACAGCAGGAACCCGGGCACGAGGATGTAGCGCGCGGCGTAGCGGTCCACGAGCCGGCTGACGAGGAGCAGGCCGATCACCATGCCGACGGCGGCGACCGAGTAGGCGCCCGTCACCGTCGTGCGGCTGAAGCCGGTGTCCTGCACGATCGGCAGCACGAAGATGCCGGTGGTGGCGAGGTACATCTGGGGTCCGACGGCGTTCGCCGTCCCGGCGCCGACGACCACCCACCACGGGCTCCGCGTCCGGCCGGCGGTGCGCTGGGCACCGGGCTGGGCACCGGGCAGAGCATCGGTACTACGGGGGACAAGGTCAGAGGCAGGTTCAGGGACCGGGCTCATACGGCTGCTCCTCAGGTTCGACGTCGGCTGTGGCAACGAGCCTGGGCGGACGGCGAAGACCTATCCAGGACCTCCCGATCACAGGCTGGCCCTGTCACCTCCTCGCTCCGAGAGGCGTAAAGGGGGATCGCCGGGCCGTGGCTAACCCGATGCGCAGCCGGTAGAAACGAGGCAGTACTCCAGAAGAGGCAGTACTCCACAAGGGGGAGCGCGATGATCGACCGCACCGGGCTGGCCGGCTTTCTGCGCAGCAGGCGTGAGGCGCTGCAGCCGGAGGACGTCGGCATGCCGCGTGGGCAGCGCCGCAGGACCAGCGGGCTCCGGCGCGAGGAGGTCGCGACGCTGTGCAACATGTCGGCGGACTACTACTCCCGCCTGGAGCGGGAGCGCGGGCCGCAGCCGTCGCCGCAGATGCTGGCGTCGATCGCCCAAGGGCTGCACCTGTCGATCGACGAGCGCGACCACCTGTTCCGCCTCGCCGGGCACAACCCGCCGCCCCGGGGCTCGTCCAGCGAGCACATCAGCCCGGGGCTGCTGCGCATCCTCGACCGGCTGGCGGACACGCCCGCGGAGATCGTCACCGAGCTGGGCGAGACCCTGCGGCAGACGCCGATGGGGGTGGCGCTCACCGGCGACACGACCCGGTACACCGGCCCGGCCCGCAGTCTGGGGTACCGGTGGTTCACCGAACCGGGCGCCCGGGACCTGTACGCCCCGGAGGAGCACGCGTTCATGACCCGGATGTACGCCGCCGGCCTGCGTGGTCTGGTCACGCTGCGCGGCCCCGACTCCCGGGCCGCCTACCTGGCCGGGCTGCTCCTGGAGAGCAACGAGGAGTTCCGGCGCGTGTGGGACGACCACGAGATAGGCATCCATCCCCATGAGGTCAAGCACTTCGTCCACCCCGAGGTCGGCGCGCTGGAGCTCAACTGCCAGCGGCTCGTCGATCCCGGGCAGGCCCACGCTCTGATGGTCTACACCGCCGTCCCGGGCAGCGAGAGCTACGAGAAGCTCCAGGTGCTCTCCGTCATCGGCGCGCAGACGCTGCGCTCGACCTCCGGCTGAAGATCCGGCCGGGCACCCGGCCGAAGATCCGGCTGAAGATCCACCCGAGCATCCACCGCAGCCCCGTCAGAACGGCCAGACCACCGGCACGTAGAACACGGCCGCCGCCAGGAACACGAGCGCCAGCGGCAGTCCCAGCCGCCAGTAGTCCCCGAACCGGTAGCCCCCGGGCTGCAGCACCATCAGGTTGACCGGCGTCGCGATCGGGGTGAGGAACGCGGCCGCCCCGACCACCGCGAGGGCCATCATGAACGGCTGCACGCTCACGTCGAGCGTCTGCGCGAAGGACACCGCGACCGGCGCCATGACGAGGACGGTCGCCACGTTCGAGATGAACTGCCCGAGCACGAGCGTGAGCGCGCACACCGCCAGCAGCGCGAAGTAGGGGGAGCCACTCCCGGTCAGCCGCATCACCAGCTCGGCGATCGCCTCGGCCGCGCCCGAGGACACGAACGCCGCCGACAGCGGGATGAGCGCGCCGATCAGGATCACGGTGTCCCAGGAGATCGCCCGCAGGCCCTGGGGGACCGTGATGACCCGCAGCAGCACGAGGGCCGCCGCGGCCAGCAGCCCGACGATCACCGGCGGGACGGCGCCGGTCGCGAGGAGCCCGATAGTCGCGACCAGCACCCCGAGGCAGCGCTTCCAGCCGAGCCCGAGGGGCACGCTGCGCTGCAGGCTCTGCGAGGCCTCGACGGCGATGACGTCCGGCGACCGGGTGTAGCGGTGCAGCGCCTCCCACGGTCCGCGGACCAGCACGGAGTCACCGGCCTGCAGCGGCAGCGCCCCCGACGACGCGGAGGCGTCGGAACCGCCCGACGGGTCGCTGGCGCGGCGCAGCGCGACGACGACGAGGTCCTCGTCCCGCGTCGTCATGCCGGGGCTGACACGACGCCCGATCAGGGTCGAGCGGGGCGCGATGAGCACCTCGACCACACCCGTGGTGCCCGTGAAGAGGCGCGCCGCGTCGAGCTCCGCGGCGTAGCTCTCCTGCCACGAGCGCACGCGTTCGCGCGGGTCGGCGGCGACGTCGGCCAACCGCTCGGGGGCGCGCTCCGGCAGGAGGCGCTGGCCGAGGGTCACGACGAGGACCATCGTGACCAGGACGAGCGGCAGCCCGACCAGCGCGAACTCGAAGTACCCGAACTCCCGGCCGCCCGCGTCCGCGGCCACCTCGGAGACGATGACGTTCACCGGCGTGCCGGTGAGCGTCAGCATCGACCCCGCGCTCGCGGCGAACGCCACGGGGATCAGCATCCGCGAGGGCACGATGCCGGCCCGCGCGGCGGCGACGACGGCGACGGGCAGGAGCGCCGCGACCGCGCCGTTGATGCTGATGACGGCCGCGAGGAGCGCCGTGCCGCCGACCATCGTCGCGAGCAGCCCGGTGCGCCCGAACGACGAGCACCGCTCCAGCTGCGCCCCGATCCACGCCGTGATCCCCGTGGTCTCCAGGGCCGCGCTGAGCACGAACAGCGTGGCGATGAACAGGACCACCGGATCGCTGAAGCCGGCCAGGGCCTCACCCAGCGGCAGGACGCCGGTCGCCCACAACGACACCGGGACGAAGAGGGCCACGATCACGAGCGGCACCCGGTTCGTCGCAAAGCCGAGCACGGCTAGGGACAGGATCACGAACGTTGCGACCAGCGGGTCGATCAGGTGCTCCACGGGCCCCATCGTCGCACTTGGCAGGTTGTCGCATCCGGCCGGTTCACCCGGCGCGCACTGGTGGCGCCCCGGGCCGCCCGGCAAGATCGACGCATGACCGACCTCGACGTGGATCTCGCGGTGATCGGCTTCGGCAAGGGCGGCAAGACCCTCGCGGCCGCCATGGCCCGCCGCGGCGCCCGGGTCGCGATGATCGAGCAGTCCGACCGGATGTACGGCGGTACCTGCATCAATATCGGGTGCGTCCCCACCAAGGCTCTCGTGCACGACGCCGAGAACGGCTCGCCCGACGTGCCGGGACCCGAGCGGTACCGCCGCGCCGCGGAGCGCACCGACGCTCTGACCACGCTGCTGCGCGGCAAGAACTTCGCGATGCTCGACACCCTCGACACCGTCACGGTCATCACCGGCACCGCCGCGTTCGCGGACCCGCACACCCTGACCGTGCGGGCCGGCGACGACACCCTGCGGGTCACCGCGCGGACGATCGTCGTCAACACCGGCGCCGACCCCGAGCTCCCGCCGGTCCCGGGCCTGCGCGAGAGCGGGCGCGTCGTCACCAGCACCGAGCTGCTCGCCCGCACCGAACGGCCCGGCGAGCTGGTCGTGCTCGGCGGAGGGTACGTCGCGGTCGAGTTCGCCTCCATGCACGCCGCCTTCGGCGCGCGGGTCACCCTCCTCGCGCGGGGCCCGCGCCTCCTGCGCAGCGAGGACGACGACGTCGTCGCGACCGCCACGGAGATCCTCACCGGAGCGGGCGTCACGGTCCGGACGGGCGCCACGGTCACCGGCGTCGAGGACGACGGCGACGTCGCGGTCGTCACGTACACCGACCAGGACGGCGTCCGGCGGACAGCCCGGGGCGACACCGTGCTCGCCGCGCTGGGCCGCCGTCCGCACACCGCGGGCCTCCGCCTCGACGCGGCCGGGATCGAGACCGACGCCCGCGGCGCCGTCGTCGTCGACGAGCACCTGCGCACCACCCAGCCGCACGTCTACGCCGTCGGCGACGTCAACGGCGGGCCGCAGTACACCTACGTCTCGCTCGACGACCACCGCATCGTGCTCGACGACCTCACCGGCGAGGGGCGCCGCACCACCACGGACCGCAGGGCCGTGGCCTCGGCGCTCTTCATGACGCCGCCCCTGGCGCGCGTCGGCCTCACCGAGGCCGAGGCCCGCGCGACCGGGCGGCCGCTCCTGGTCGCGACGCGCAGGGTCGCGGACATGGCGACCGTTCCCCGGGCGCGGATCGTCCACGACCCGCGCGGCCTGATGAAGGCGGTCGTCGACGCCGAGACCGACGAGATCCTCGGCGTCACGATGCTCAGCCACGACGCCCACGAGACGATCAACACCGTGGCGCTCGCCATGCGCCACGGCGTCACCGCGAGCGAGATGCGCGACGAGATCTACACGCACCCGTCGATGACCGAGGCGTTCAACGACCTGTTCGCCAACCTCCGCCCGGCGTGACGGTCACCTCACGGGCAGCTCAGGGGCAGCGGGGCACCCGCGAGCTCCAGGTCGTGTTCGACCGGTTCGAGACGTAGTAGTCACTGACCCAGCTGCCGTTGCGCAGCTTGTCCCACACCGCGGTGGTGCCGACCCGGCTGCCGGCCCGCTGGCACATCACGTAGGCCAGGGCGCCCCGCCGCAGCGGGCTGCCGGTGGTCGGGTACGACGCCCCGGGACCGGTCCGGGCGTTGACCAGGTCGACGGTCACCTGCCCGGGATAGGTGCACCGCGGCAGCACCGAGGCGGAGAACCCCGTGCCCGACGGCGTCGACACGTACCGGTCGCTGACCCAGGCCCCGTTGGTCAGCCGGTCCCATACCGCCGTCGGGCCCACCTGCTGCCCGCTGCCCTGGCACACCACGGACAGTGCGGCGCCCGGGGCGTAGGTGCGCACGACCGGCGAGGACGACGACGGCCCGCTACGGGCGTTCAGCGGCGTCGAGCTGGTCACGGTGTACTGGCGCGCGACCGTGGCGACGGGTGCCCGGACGGAGTCCGAGTCGATGTTGATCGTCACCCCGCCGTGGGTCTCGTCGTGGTCGCCCTGGTACTGCTTGGCGCGCTGGTAGTACGACCACTGCGAGTTCGGCGCCGTCGGCCAGTTCGTGAGCGAGGGGTCGCCGTCCCAGCGGGCCATCCACACCGCGTCCGCCCGGGCGTACGCGCTCCAGTTGTAGGACTCGGACAGGTCGCGCAGCCCGGAGTCCTGGTGCACGTACACGCCGGCCAGGTATCCCGCGGCGTGCAGGGTCTTCGTCCACGCCGAGACGTACCGCCGTACCGCGGTCCGGCACGGCCCGTCGGTCCGGTCGTAGTTCTCGACGTCGGCGTAGAGACCGCTCCCGGACAGCACGCCGAGCGCCTGGGCCTGTGCGACGGCGTCGGCGCCGTCGGAGCTGCCGCGAGCCGTGGCATTGCCGGCGTTGTAGCGGTTCGGCTTGTTGCCGAACATGCAGGTCGGCTGGTACCCGAAGTAGGTGGGCAGCAGCTTCCAGCCGGCGGCGACGGCGCCCCGGACCCACGTCGGGGTCAGGTTGGGCTGCGCGCAGCCGCGGTTGTTGCCGCCGAAGTAGATGTTCACCACCCCGTAGGGTGACGTCCCGCGCCAGGCGCCCAGCGCCGCGAGCGAGGGCGCGGAGCAGGCGTCGAAGCCGAGGCCGTTGGCCCGCGTCGCCGTCGAGCCCGAGCTGTAGACCACCGGGGTCTCCGGCTCGGCCGCCGCCGGAAGGGCCAGCCCGGCGACCAGCAGGGCCAGGCTGCCGCCGCACGCCGCCAGGCCCCTGAGGAACATCTGCGCGGCGGACATCGCGTACCTCCCTGTACGGACCGGGTCGCCTACCTGGAGTGTCTGCCCGGGGAAGCCGCCGCGTCAGGGACTTTGGTCCCTGATCCTGCGAGTCCTGCGAGTAGGGTCCGAGCATGTCTGGTGCGAGCACGTCCGGTTCGGGCGCTTCCGGCGGGAACTCCTCCGGCCCGCGCCGCTACCGCGACGTGCGCGCGATACCGGTCGGCGCCCCGCCCGAGGCGGTGTGGCGCGCCGTCCTCGACCAGGTCGAGGTGCTCGGCCGGCCGTCCTGGTACGTGTGGCTGATCGGCTGCCGCGACCGGCGCGCCGAGGGCCCGCGCCCGCTCCGACCGGGCTCGGTGGTCCCGGGCTTCCGCGTCACGGCCGCGGACCCGCCGGCCCGTCTCGTGCTCGACGGCGTCCACCGCTTCTCGGTCTACACCCTCACCTTCCTGCTCCTGCCCGACGACGACGGCGGCACGCGGCTGGAGGCGCACACGGACGCGACCTTCCCCGGGGTGCTCGGCGCGGTGTACCGGCTGCTGGTCATCGACTCGGGCATCCACAAGATCGCGACCCGGAGCATCGTGACCCGCGTCCGACGGCGGACGGGCCCGGCGACCGGCTAGTGGCCGCCCGGCGGAGGCCTCGGGTTCACGAAACCGAGGGGTGGGGTTCACGAAAACGAATGTGTAGGCCCGTCATCGTGCGCAAGGATGGCGGATGTGGACCCTGTCGCTGATGCCGCTGCGCTGATCACCGACCGTTACCCCGACGCTCGGTGGGCACTGCTGGGCGGCAGCGTGCTCGACCCCGGCTCCCGCACGGCCGGTTCCGACCTGGACATCGTGGTGTGCGTGCCGGACGACGCCGTCGGGCACCGCGACTCGGTGCGCTGGCGGGGCTGGCCGGTCGAGCTGTTCGTGAACACCGAGGCGGGCCACCGCTGGTTCATCGCCAACGAGACCGCCCGCCGCAAGCCGACGCTGGCCCGGATGATCGCCACCGGCATGCCCGTCGCGGGCGCGGCCGAGCTCGTCACCGAGCTGCAGGCCGAGTGCCGCGAGCTGGTCGAGGCCGGCCCCGGCCCGGCGTCGGAGGCGGCGCTGGAGGACGCGCGGTACGGCGTCACCGACCTGATGGACGACCTGTCCTACGCCCGCGACCTCGGCGAGGCCGACGTGGTGCGGTCGGTGCTGTGGGAGCGCGTGGGGCACCTCGCGCTGGCGGCCGCCGGCCGCTGGGACGGCGGCGGCAAGTGGCTCCTGCGCGAGCTGCGCGCCTGGGACCCCGGGTTCGCGGCCCGCTGGGTGACCGCCCGCTACGACGACCAGGCCATGGTCGACGTCGCCCGGAGCACCCTGGACGCCGCCGGCGGCCCGCTGTTCGAGGGGTACCTGCGGCAGGCACCCGTCGTCGACGACGTCCCCGCCGTCGTGCCGCCGGTCGTGGTGCGGCAGGCGGCGCGCGCGATCCTGCTCGACGCCGAGGGGCGCCTCGTGCTCATCAAGCGCACCGTCCCGGGACGCGCTCCCTACTGGGTCACGCCGGGCGGCGCCGTCGAGCCGAAGGACGCCTCGGTCGAGGACGCGCTGCGCCGGGAGCTCCTGGAGGAGCTCGGCGCCACGGCGAAGGTCGTCCGGCAGGTGTTCCTGGCCTCCCAGCCCAAGGACGCCGGGGTCGCCGTGAGCCACTACTTCCTCGCCCGGGTCGTCTCGATGGACCTGACGCTGCGCTCCGGCCCGGAGTTCCAGGAGCCGATGCGCGGCACCTACGACGTCGAGCACGTGGACCTGCACGACGAGCGGGCGCTCGCGGGCGTCGACCTGGTGCCCACCGCGCTCAAGGCGTTCGTGCGGACCAACCGGCACGCGCTGCTCGCGGAGGCGGCGGGGTCCTGAGCCCCTGCTGTACGGTCTCGGCATGGTCGAGGTCCCCGCGTCCTTCCTCGCGATGCCGCGCTGGTGGACGGCGACGCCGGCGGAGCAGCGCTGGCTGTCCGACCTCCCGGGCCTCGTCGACACCTGGTGCCGGCGCTGGCGACTGACTGTGGACGGGCCGCCCGTGCACGGCTCGAACGCCCTGGTCGTCCCCGTACGTCGGGCGGGGACGCCGGCCGCGCTCCGGCTGACGCCGCCGGGCGACGACACCGCAGCGCTCTCGGTCGCGCTGGAGTTCTGGCGCGGCCAGGGCGTCGTGGAGGAGCTCGCGGCGGACACCGCGGCCGGCGTCCTGCTCCTGGACCGGCTCGATCCGAACCGCACCCTCGCCGACGAGCCCCTGGACGTCGCTCTCCCCGAGATCGGCCGGACCGCACGCCGCCTCGCGGTCCCCGCCGACGACGGGGTCGCGTCCGGCGTCGGGCACACGGCGGACGACGTGGCCGCACTGACGCCGGGCCTGCGGCCTGCCTGGGAACGGCTGGGCCGGCCCTTCGACGAGTCCGTCCTGGTCCGGGCCGCCGACGCCGCGGACGTGATCCTCGCCGGTGACCGGGAGCCCCTCGCGGTGAACGCCGACCTGCACTTCGACCAGGTGCTGCGCGACCGGGACGGCCGGTGGTGCGTCGTCGACCCCGTGCTGCGGCGCGGCGACGCGGAGCGGACCGCGGTGAACGTGCTCTGGCACCGCGTCGACGAGATGGCCGACCACGAGATACCCCGCTGGTTCGACGTGCTGGTCGAGGCCGCAGGGCTCGACGACGGGCTGGCCCGGGCGTGGGCGCGGTGGCGCGTCACGGACTACTGGGTCTGGGGGCTGGAGAACGGCCTCACCGAGGACCCGCCCCGCTGCGCCCGGGTGCTCGCCGCCCTGCGGTGAACGTGCCCTGCGCTGAACGGTCCCTGCTCTCAGACGGAGAACCAGCAGGTCAGACGGAGAACCAGCAGTACAGGTCCCCGCCCCGGGTCATCGCGCGGCGGCCGAGCGCCGACAGACCCGTGAGGAACTCGACGGGACCCTCGGCGTCCGCGTCCGGACCGAACTCCTCGGTGCGTCCCCAGGTCGCGGCGACCTCCGCCACGCGGCCCGGCGCCAGGTCGGCGAGGGCCGTGGTGAGCACGCCGCGCACCCGCACGACGCCGGACCCGCCGTCGTCGCCCAGGCCGACGGGGTCGCCCTGGTCCTCCGCGATCTCGTCGTACGGCTGACCGGTCAGCGTCGCCTCCAGCGTCCGGAGCATGATGAACGGGTCGATGCCCTTGGCCTCCTGGAGGTCGTCGGCGTCCAGCCCGGCGCCGTAGACGCCGCCGTCGAGAAATCGCGCCGCCTCGGAGTCGGAGCCGGCGATGAAGTAGTCGGTGATCAAGCCCATGGGCGTCGAGCATGCCACCTGCCTCCGACACGTCGGCAAATCGCCCGCCGAAACGCCCGCCGTCGGCGACCTCCCGTGGCGTGTACCAGGAGCGTGGACCAGGATGGTGGCGACAGGCACCGGGACCAAGGACCGGCGCCGCGAACCCCGGAGGACGTCGTGGGATCCAGCACGTCGGGCGGCAGCGGAACGAAGAAGCACCGCAAGGGCGGCCTCAACCGGCTCCTCACGCTCGTGACGATCAGCCTTGCGGTCGCGGCGATCGTGAAGGAGCTGCGCAAGCCGGAGGACGAACGCACCTGGAACGGCAAGGTCGCGGCCGTCGTGCCGTACGACTTCCGGTTCCCGACCCTGGAGCGCGCCAAGGAGCGGCTGTGGGACCCGGAGGCGGAGCACGTCGTCGGGCCGCGCGTCTTCGGCGTCGGCTGGGCGGTCAACGTGGGCCGGGTCGTCGCGATCGTCCGGGCGAAGCTCGACGTCTAGGGGGAGCTCGACTAGGGCGAGTCCGACGTCCAGGGCGAAGTTGACGTCCAGGACGTCCAGGGCGTCGCGCGCGGGAACCGCGCGTGGTTCGATGCCCCGATGAGATCTCGTGCCCTCCTCCTCGTCGCCGTCGGACTGCTGGTCATGGCGGCGGTGTTCGGCACGGTCGCGGGCGTCCTCGCGGTGCGGACCGCCGGCTTCCTGGCCGACGCCCAGGCGGTCGACGGCGTCGTGGTCGGCCTCGACGAGCAGTACAGCAGCAGCGACGAGGGCACCACGCGCTCCACCTACCACGCGGAGGTGGCGTACGAGGTGGGCGGCCAGGAGCACGGCTTCACCGACCGGACCGGCACCAACCCGCCGCGGTACGCCGTCGGCGAGCGCGTCACCGTCCTGTACGACCCCGCCGACCCGGGCGACGCACGCCTCGACGCGGCCTACGGGTACTGGCTGGAGACCATCTTCGGCCTGGTCGCGCTGGCGCTCGCCGGCGCGGGAGTTCCCGTGCTGCTCGTCTGGGGGCGGGGCGCCGCGCGGCGTCGGCTGGCCCGCACCGGTCAGCGGGCCACGGGCACGGTCACCGACGTGCGCGCGGCCGGCAAGGTCGTCCTCAACGGTCGTCCGCGCATGGCGACCACCGTCCGCTGGCGGCACCCGTTCGCCGGCGAGCAGACCCTCGTCGAGACCACGTGGGGCGCCGCGCACGCGGTCGGGGACCAGGTCACCCTCCGGTACGACGCCGACAGGCCCGCCCGGGCGCTCGTCGAACCGCCCGCCGGGCCTGCCTCCGGATCTGCCTCCGGATCTGCCGCTGGATCAGCCGCTGAGTCGTCGCTCGGACCGTCCGAGGAGCCGTCGGCCGAGCCCGTCTGACCGTTCAGCCGTCCGACGGCGGCCCACCCGTCCGACGTCGGTTCAGTCGTCCGACGGCGCCAGGCCCCGCACGAGCGCCGTGAGCCCGACGTCGAACTCGTGCGCGGCGCCGAGGTCGGCGACGGCCCGGACGACCGCCAGGAGATGGTCGGCGCCCTCGAGGCCGGCGTCTTCGACCGCGTCACCCCTGCGGTCACCCCCGGCGCCGCCGCCGGTACCAGGGCCGGCGCCGTCGTCGGCCACGAAGGCCGCCTCGCCCGGCGCCGACTGCTCCTCCAGCGTCGCCCCGATCGTGTACCGGGAGACGGCGATGAACGCCAGCACCGCGTCCGTCCCGGCGAAGCCCTGGGCCTCCAGGTGCGCCACCTGGGCCACCGAGTTGGCGAGGTTGGGCGCCCGGGGCCCGGTCGAGGCGATCAGGCGCGCGCCGTCGCGCACGGCGAGCATGGCGCGCCGCAGGCTGCGCGCGTTGCGCAGGAGGAACGCGTCCCAGCGCTCGCCGGGTTCGGGCAGGCGGTCGGTGTGCCAGCGGTCGAGCACCTCGGCCGCGACCGCGCTCAGCAGCTCCGCCTTGTTCCGGAAGTGGTGGTAGAGCGCGGGCTGCTGCACGCCGAGCCGGCGCGCGACGTCGCGGCTCGACAGCCCGTCCAGGCCGCGCTCGTCCAGGGTCTCGAGGGCCGCGGCGACGATCGTCGGCCGGTCCAGCCCGGGGCGGGTGCGTGGCATGGCCCGACTCTAGCCAGAGGTTCCTTATCGGTGATAATTTATCGGTGATAAGTTGTGCGGCAAGGGCACGGCAGGAGCAGGGCCAGAGCGCGGCAAGGGCGTGACGAGGGGGAGCGGCGATGACCGACGAGCGGACGACGGCACGGGCGGGGCTGGACGAGGCGCCCGATCGGCCCGGCGTGGCGGCTGGGCGACCGGACGGCGCGCCGGAGCGTCGGCGGCCGGTGCGCCACCGCGGGGCGGCGTGGACGCTCGTCGTCCTCACACCGCTGATCGCCGAGCTCGCGCTCGGTTCGACGCCGGTCCGGATGGCCTGGCTGGTGCTCCTCTGGATGCCGGTCTACGGCGCGGGCGTGCTCCTGATCCGCGAGCTGGTCGCCCGGCGCGGCCGGGGCTGGCCCAGCATCCTGATCCTCGCGCTGGCCTACGAGCTCGCCGAGGACGGGATCGGCCTCCAGGCGCTGACCAGCCCGCACCTCTACGACGCCGCCTCGTGGGGAGCGCGCGTGCTCGGCGTCAACCTGCCCTACTTCGAGGCGAACGCGATCTACCACGCCGTGTTCACCGTCTGCATCCCGATCGCGCTGACGAACCTGCTGTTCCCCGCGCACCGCGGCCGCCCCTACCTCGGGGTGCCCGGGACGGTCGTGACGGCGGTGATCGCGGTGCTCGGCGTCGGGCTGCTGCGCACGGTGACGATGTCGGAGGACGCCGGCTACCAGGCGCCCCTCGGCTTCGTGATCGGGTGCGCCGTCCTGGTGGTCGTGCTCGGGGTGGTCGCCCTGTTCGTGGTGCCGCCCTCCCGCGACCGCGTCCTGGCGGGCTCCGAGGACGTGCCGGACGACGGAGCCGGTGCGCCGGTCCCGTCCCGGGGCGCCCTCTTCGCGGGGGCCGGGCTGGCGACGCTGGTCTTCTTCGGGCTGTCCTTCCCCGTCTTCGGTGCCGAGCAGCCCGCGTTCACCCAGGGGATGGTGGTGCTGGTCCCGATGGCCGTCACCGCCGTCGGAGCCTGGGCCTGCTACCGGTACCTGGCGCGCACGTCGGCCCGTGCCGGCTGGACGCCGCAGCACACCCTCGCCCTCATCGGCGGGGCGCTGGTGGCGCACTCGCTCGGCGGCATGGTGATCATGGCGCACACGACGGTGGACCGGGTCGGCCTGGTCGTGATCGTCGCGCTGACCGTCGCCGGGCTGCTGCTCGTCGACAGCCGGCTGCGGCGCCGAGCCCCGCGCTGAGTCACGTGCCGGCCCTCGCGCAGGGACCTCGGCGCGGGCCTCAGTTCGCGGCGTCCCACTCCGCGACCTCGGAGGCCTTGGCCCCGCCGTACATGTCGACGACCTCGCCGTCGGGGTCGTAGGTGACCGAGGCGTCGTCGTAGGGCCCGGAGCCCCAGACGAGGATCTCGTAGGGCCGGCCGACGTCGCCGAACGCCGGGTTCGGCACGCGGACCTGGACGGTGACCGCGTCCTCCGGCTCGAAACCGGCCTGCTGCGGCAGCCGGTCGGCGAGCTCCTGGAGCGCGGCCCAGTCGACGTCGGCGGCGTCGAAGGGTCGCAGCGGCAGCTCGTCGCCGCTGGGCTGGATGGACGACGGCTCGTTCTGCACCACGTCGCCGTGCGCCCAGACGAGGTCGTCGGTGTTGTCCGAGCCGGGGGCCGCGGGCACGGTCGCCGTGGCGGTCGTGCTGCCGAGGCCGACGTCGGTGAAGCTGCTCTGCCCGGTCTCGGCGACGAAAGCGTCGACGACCTCCTGGGCCCGCACCGGGTCCAGCGTGCTCGCCTCCCGGTCGGCGCGTCGCTCCTGGGCCGCGGCGACCTCCGACAGCGGCGTCCCGGTGAGCACCGCGGCGACGTCGTCGCGCACCGGGTAGAGGCGCGCGGCGAACCCGACGAGCACCAGCAGCGCGAGCAGGGCGGCCGGGATCTTCACGAACCCCCGCGCGTCACGGCCCGCGCTCACGGGGGCGGCCCACTCGGGCGGCTCGTCCATCCGGCGGACCGACGTGTCCTCCGCGGCCCGGTCGCGCCAGGCCTGCGGCGGGGACTGGAGCAGGGTCACGCCCGGGGCGTCGGCCTTGTCCTGCAGCACCATGACGACGCCGCCCGGCTGGAACTGCGGGAGCCGGGTCTTGTCGATCAGCGCGCGCGTGGTGGTCGTGTACGCCGCGCGGCTCCGCGTGGCGACGGCGAGCCGCAGCGCGGCCACGGGGTTGTCGTTGATCTCCGTGCCGGTCGAGGAGATGTCCAGCACCCGGGCCAGGTGCAGGCGCCCCTCGCGCTCGGCGTCGGCCACGTCGTCGGACGACGGAGCCGTGCGCAGCACGTTGGCCCCGCCGACGCCCGCGAGGGCGGTCGCGATGGCCGCCAGCACGACCGCCACGCTGCTCACGGCGATGGCGACGGGCAGCCACCACCCGGGCGCGCCGTGGTCGAGCTCGAGGATGAGGAGCAGGAGGCAGGCGAGGGCGAACCCCACGGCGAGAGAGCGCACGATCCGGATCACGCGGCAAGTATTGCCGACCCGACTGACACTCCCGCACGTGTCAGACGTACAGGTCACCCGGGTGACCTGTACGTCTGACACGTGCGGGGGGAATCGCCGGCGGTGGTCGTCAGAGGGTGAGGAGGCCGCGGGTCAGGGCCGTGATCGCACCCGCGACGGCCACCGTGACGGCCAGGCGCGACGCCGTGCGGGTCGACAGGCGGCGGGCCAGGAGGTTGCCGAACGCGACGCCGCCGAGCACGGCCGCGAGCAGCACCGGCCAGACCCACCAGGCGGGGGCGGATCCGGCGGGGATCGCGCCGAGGCTCAGCTTGGTCACCACCGACATGACGTTCATGACGACGAGCAGCGGCTGCATCGTCGCCGCGAACGACCGGTGGTCCCAGCGGGTGGCCAGCGCGTACGCGGTCCAGGCGGGCGCCGCCACACCGGAGGTGGTGTTCATGAAGCCGGCCGCCAGCCCGGTGACGACGGCGACAGAGCGACCCTTGATCCGGACCCGCCGGCGCAGCACCGCCGAGGCGCCCAGGGCGAGCAGCACCGACCCGCCCACGATCACGTCGAGCCACGCGGTGTCGGCCTCCCGGACCGTCAGCGCGCCGAGCACGGAGCCCACGAGCATGAGCGGCAGGATCGTCACCACCCGCCGCCAGTCCACGCCGTCCCGGAGCGCCCGCAGGATGAGCAGGGCCGTGACGACCGCGGCGACATTGCTGACCAGCACGCCCACCGACGCCCCGAGGAACACCGTGAGCACGGGCGCGGCCACCATGCCGACGCCCATCCCGGCGACCCGCTGCAGCCCGGCCCCGAGGACGACGGCCACGCACGCTGCGATCAGGGCCGTCGTCTCCACGCCGTCACGCTATCCCCGATCAGGGGCGGCGCCGGTGCGAGGAATATCACCCCTTGGCCGGCTCGCGCGGCTGGTTCGGCCCGGTCCGGCGCCGCCCGGCTCACCGCGCCCGGGGCCAGACGACGGTGAACCGGGCCCCGCCGTCGGGCGACTCGCCCACGGCGACCTCGCCGCCCCGGCGCCGGACCAGCTCGGCGACCAGCGCCAGCCCGAGCCCGGCACCGCCGGAGGTGCGCGCGCGGTCGTCGGCGACCCGGTAGAACCGGTCGAACACGTGGGCGCGGTGCTCCGGGGGCACGCCCGGCCCGTCGTCGTCGACCAGCACGCGCACCGTGGACCGCTGCGCGAGGACGGAGACCACGACCCGCGTGCGGGTGTACCGGCCGGCGTTGCGCAGCAGGTTGTCGAGCACCAGCTCGGTCTCGGTGTGCGCCGCGGCCGCCCAGGCCCGGTCGGTCAGGGCGTTGACCACGACCGGCACGGGGACGGCGGGGTCGCCGGGCCGTGCCGCGCCCGCCCTGTCCGCCGCGTTGCCCGCCGCGTTTCCCGCCCCAGTCCTGTCCACCGCCGCCCGGACGGCGTCGACCAGGTCGACCGACTGCGCCGGCGGCAGCTCGCCCGCGTCCGACCGGGCCAGCGCCAGCAGGCCGTCGAGCAGCGCGGACAGCCGCTCGGCGTCGGCCAGGACGTCGGCGTGCACCTCCTGCGAGAGCCGCGGGTCCGGGCTGGCGACGGCGACCTCGGACTGCACGCGGATCGACGCCACGGGGGAGCGCAGCTCGTGCGCGGCGTCGCCCGTGAACCGGCGCAGCCGCTCGGCGGTGGCGTCCTGCCGGTCCAGCAGCACGTTGAAGTCGTCGGCCAGCTCGCGCAGCTCGGGCGCCGCGCCGCCGGGCACCGCCACGCGGGCGCCGGGCGCGAGCCGGCGCACCGACTCCCGCATGCGCGCGACGGGCGCCAGCGCGGAGCCGACGGCGAACCAGATGGCGACCCCGGCCACCAGCGACCCGACCAGCGCGGTCAGCAGCAGCCACCGGCCGCCCGACTCCTTGGCGGCGGCCTGGCCCACCAGCCCCGTGCCCGCGACCACGAGACGCTGGGCGCCGTCGGGCGCGGTGGTGACGACGCCGTGCCAGCGCACCGGCTGCGCGTCGCCCGCGGTGACGGGGGTGCCGGCCTTCAGTGTGCGCACCTGGTCCCGGGTCAGGTCGGGCGCGTCCCCGGCGGTGCCCCCAGCGGTCTCCCCGGAAGGGCCTCCGGCGCCGTCCCCGACGGCGTCGCCCGCGGTGTCCAGCACGCGCACCTCCAGGCCGTCGGGGGAGTCCGGCGCGCGGCCCGTGGCGACGTCGGCGGCGGCCGTGCTCAGCGCGACCCGCAGCTCGTCGTCCACGGCGCCGGTCAGCACCGGCCCCAGGCCCCGACCGGCCGCAGTCGCCAGGCCCAGCAGGCAGGCCAGCGTCACCGCCGTGGCGAGCAGAGTGATCCGCAGGCGCAGCGACACCCCGGACCAGCGCCCGCCGGCCCGTCCGCTCGTCGGCCCGCCGACCTGCCCGCTGGGCGGCGCGCTCACCGGGGCGCGTCCCCGAGCTGGTAGCCGTGCCCCCGGACGGTCCGGACCAGGTCCCCGGCGCCGACGGCGGCGAGCTTGCGACGCAGGTAGCCCACGTAGACCTCGACGACGTTCGGGGTGGCGGCCTGCTCGTCGCCCCAGGCCTCGGTGAGCAGCTCCTGCTTGGTCCACACGGTGCCCGGCCGCGAGGCCAGCGCCTCCAGCAGCCGGTACTCGCGGGGGCTCAGCGGCACTCCGGCGTCGTCGTACCGCACGGTGCGCGAGGCGCGATCCACCGTCAGCGGCCCCAGTCGGATGCGGGTCCGGGCGGCGCCCGGCGCCGTCCGGCGCAGCAGGGCGCGCACCTGGGCGAGGAGCACCACGAACGAGAACGGCTTGACCAGGTAGCCGTCGGCGCCGAGGTCCAGGCCGTCGGCCTGGTCGACCTCGCCGTCCTTGGCCGACACGAACAGCACGGGCGTGGTCACCCCGGCGGCGCGCAGCTCCTCCAGCACGCGGTACCCGGACAGCCCGGGGATCATGATGTCCAGCAGGATCGCGTCGAACGACCCGCTGCGCGCCAGCCGCAGCGCCGTCGGCCCGTCGGCGGCGAGGGCGACGTCCATGCCCTCCGCGCGCAGGCCGCGGTCGAGCGCCTTGCGCACGCCCGGCTCGTCGTCCACCACGAGGATCTGCGGCCTCATGCCTGCCAGCATGCCGCACGGTCCGCCCGGCGTGTACGTAAGCGGTCATGTCACCTGGCAGGTCGTCGGGCAGATCGGCGCGCAGGCCCGCGCATCGGGGCGCGACTCTCAGCGCGGTCTCAGCCGCGAGGGCGCATGGTGGAAGAAGTCAGGCACCAGATCAGGCACGACGCACGCAGGAAGGGCCGGGCACGGTCCGCCGGAGCGAAGGAGCTGCACATGAGGCCGAGGACGAAGGCGCTGGTCGCCGCAGGATCGGGCATCGCCGCCGGGCTGGCGGGCCTGGCGCTGACCACCCTGCCGGCGGGCGCGGACGACGACCCGGTGCTGCCCGCGATCGAGCCGGAGGCCCTGGTCGCCTCGGCGCTCGCGGCCGAGCCGCAGGCGTTCTCCGGCCAGGCCGAGGTGAGCAACGAGCTCGGGCTGCCCGCCCTGCCCGGCGTCGACGCGCTCGACTTCGAGTCGGCGCGCGTGTTCCACGACGGCCAGGAGAGCGCGCGGGTCCAGCTCGAGAAGCCGACGTCCGAGGTGACGTTCGTGAAGAACCCGGACGAGGCCTGGGCCTACGACTCCCAGGAGCGCGCGGCGCGGCACGTCACCTGGGACGACGCCGACGCCGCGGCCGCCCGCGAGCACGCCGAGGCCCAGCTCGCGGACCCCGCGCAGGCCGCGGCCCAGCTCATCGAGCAGCTCCGGCCCACCAGCGAGATCGTCGTGGACGGGACGGCGAGCGTCGCCGGCCGGGCCGCGTACGAGCTGGTGCTGACGCCCAAGCCGTCGGAGAAGACGCTGCTGCGCGAGGTCACCGTCGCGATCGACGAGCAGACCCGCATGCCGCTCGCGTTCGACGTGTACGCCAACGGCCGCACCGACCCCGTGCTGTCGCTCGGCTTCACCGAGCTCGACCTCGGCGCGCAGGACCCGACGCTGTTCGACTTCACGCCGCCGCAGGGCACGAAGGTCGAGACCACCGACGCGAGCGACGCGGCCGGGCACGGCGCCGGCAAGGACAGCGCCGGCAAGGACAAGGCGGCCGAGCGGATGGCCGAGCACAGCACGACGATGGTCGGCGACGGCTGGGACGCCGTGGTGATCGCCGACCTGCCCAGCGACCTGCCCGCCGACCTGCCGGCAGACATGCCCGCCGGGATGCCGGAGGGAGCGTTCGGCGGCGGGCAGGACCTGGCCGGGACGCTGGCTCAGATCGGGCAGCCGGTGTCCGGCGCGTTCGGCTCCGGGACCCACGTGGGGATCGCGGTCGGCGGCGCGATCGTGACCGACGACGGCCGGGTCGCCGCCGGCGCGGTGCCGCAGCAGGTGCTCGTCGACGCCCTGGACCAGCAGTGACGGCAGGCGCCGCCGAGCCGGCGCCGCCGGTCCCGGTCGGCGGCGCGGGCACCGCCCTGGCGGCCCGCACCCGCGGGCTGCGGAAGGTCTACCGCGGCACGGTCGCCGTGGACGGCGTCGACCTGGACGTGCCCGAGGGCGCGGTGGTCGGGATGCTGGGCCCCAACGGCTCCGGCAAGACGACGACGATCCGCATGCTCCTCGGGCTCGTGCAGCCGACGGCGGGCGAGATCGAGCTGCTCGGGGCGCCCGTGCCGGGTGCGATCGACCGGGTGCTGCCGCACGTCGGCGCACTCGTGGAGAGCCCGGGGTTCCACCCGTTCCTGTCGGGGCGCGAGAACCTGCTGCGGTTCGCGGCCGCGGAGCCGTTCCTGACCGGGCGGGGGTTGTCTGGGCGGGCGCTGGACGGCGCGGTGACGGCCGCGCTGGAGCGGGTCGGCCTCGCGGGCGCGGCCCGCAGGAAGTACCGCGCCTACTCGCTCGGCATGAAGCAGCGCCTGGGCCTCGCCTCGGCGCTGCTGGTGCCCCGGCGGCTGGTGGTGCTGGACGAGCCGACGAACGGCCTCGACCCGGCCGGCACGCAGGAGATCCGCCGGATCATCGCGGAGCTGCACGCCGGAGGCGTCACGGTGCTCGTGTCGTCGCACCTCCTGGCCGAGGTCGAGGCCACCTGCACCCACGTCGTCGTGCTGAACGAGGGTGTCGTGGTGGCACAGGGCGCCCTGGACGACCTCCTGGAGTCGGGCAGCCCGGCGCTGCTCGTCTCCACGGCCGACGGAGCCCGCGCCGTGGACGTGCTGCGCGACCGGCGGATCCCCGCCCGGCTCACCCCGGACGGCGTCCGCGTGGACCTGGCGACCACGCCGTCATCCGCCGTGATCGAGGTGCTGGTGGGCGCCGGCGTCGGCGTGGACGAGGCCCGTCGGGAGCGCACCGGGCTGGAGGAGGTCTTCGCGCGGCTCACCCACGACGCCACCGCTGGTACGCCGATCGACGCCCGGGCCGACGCCCGGGCCGACGTCAGAGCCGACACCACGCCCGACGTCGGGGACGGGGCCAGCGACACGTCGCACGACCAGGCCGGCGACGCCGGGGGCAGCACCCGGGACGGCGCCGGGGACCGCACCGGGACGGGGGCCGGACGATGACCGCCGTCGGCCCGGACACCCGGCCGCACGCGGACCTCGACCCGCACGGGACCCTGCCCGCCCGCCGGCGCGCGCCGCTGGGCCGCCTCCTGCGGTCCGAGCTGCGCTGGATCTTCCGGCGACCCCGCACCCTGGTGGTGCTCGCGCTGCTCGCCGCGCTCCCGGTGATCACCGGCATCGCCGTCGACCTGACCTTCGACGGCGCTGCGGCACCCGCCCCGACCGGCGGCCCCGGCCCGGGCGGGAGCGGCCCCGGCGAGGGGCCGCCCATCTTCGTCACCATGGCGAGCAGCGCCTTCGTGCTGCCGCTCGGCTCGCTGATGACGCTCCTGATCCTCCTGCTGCCGCTCACGGTGGCGATGGCGAGCGGGGACGCCCTGGCCGGCGAACAGTCCACCGGCGCGCTGCGCGGCTGGCTGCTGGCGCCCGTCGCCCGGGGCCGGCTGCTGCTCGTCAAGGCCGTGGGCGTGCTCGTCGTCGCACTGGCCGCCGCCACGCTGGTCGCCACGTCCGGGCTGGTCACCGGCCTCGTGCTGTCCGGGACCGACGGCCTGGTGTCGATGTCGGGCACCCGGCTCTCGGTCGCGGACGTGCTGCTCCGGCTCGCGATCGCCGTCGCCTGGGCCACGGTCTACCTGATGGCGGTCGGCGCGGTGGCGCTCGCGATCTCGGCGTCGACCGAGCACCCGATGCTCGTGGTG
The DNA here is from genome assembly GCF_014137995.1 of Promicromonospora sukumoe. Lineage (NCBI taxonomy): Bacteria > Bacillati > Actinomycetota > Actinomycetes > Micrococcales > Promicromonosporaceae > Promicromonospora > Promicromonospora sukumoe. Next base: position 238,921 of record NZ_JACGWV010000002.1, on the reverse strand, counting down.
GTGAGCGTCCTGGGCGGCCTCATCGTGTCGGGCGTGCTGCTGCAGATCTCGGCGCTGGACTGGTTGCATCCGTACCTGCTGCCGACGTCGCTGACGAGCCTCGCCGACCTGATCCGTGACCCGCTGGCGTTGGACGGCCTCGCCGAGGGCGCGTTCCGGTCGCTGTGCTACCTCGTGATCGGCATGTCCCTGGCCTACGCCCGCCTCACCACCCGCGACGGCTGAGCCCCGCCCGCGACAAAGCGAGACGCCGTCGCGCCCCTTCCGTACGGAAGGGGCGCGACGGCGTCGGGCAGGGAGGTCAGCCGGAGCGGCTCAGGCCCCCACGTTGTCGTCGTAGTCCACGTCGCGCGTCTCGCGCTCCAGGATCAGCGCGACCAGCGTGATCACGGCCATCGCGGAGAGGTAGACGCCGACGAGCACGGGGGAGCCGTCGCCCTTGGCCCACAGCCACACGGCGATGAACGGGGCCACCGCGGCGCCCAGCACCGAGGACAGGTTGTACGCGATGCCGGAGCCCGTGTACCGCACGTTGGCGGGGAACAGCTCGGGCAGCACGGCCGCCATCGGGCCGAACGTGAGGCCCATGAGCGTGAAGCCGAGGATGAGCAGGGTCTGCACGCCGACGTCGCCCGCTGCGAACAACGGCACGAACAGCGCGCCGAACAGGATGATCGCGACCGTGACCCAGATGAGGTGCTTGCGGCGGCCGAACTTCTCCGCCAGCGGCCCGGACACCAGGGTGAAGACGCCGAAGAAAACGACGCCCACGATCAGCATCCAGAGGAAGTCGATCTTCTCGTAGCCGAGGCCTGCGGGGGAGCCGTCGGTGGGCGCGGTCGGGGCCACGCCGTAGTTCAGCGTGAACGTCGTCATCAGGTAGAACAGCACGTACGTGGCCAGCATGATGAACGTGCCGGAGACGATCTGCTTCCACGACGTGCGGAAGACGCGGGCCACGGGCACCTTGCTGACGGCCTCGGCCGCGAGCACCTTGCGGAACGCGGGGGTCTCCAGCAGCGAGAGCCGCACCCACAGGCCGACGATGACCAGGATCGCCGACGCGATGAACGGGATGCGCCAGCCCCACGCGGCGAACTGCTCGGGCGTGAGCGACGTCGACAGCGCGATGAACACCGTGTTGGCCAGGATGAAGCCGATGGGCGCGCCGAGCTGCGGGAACGTGCCGTAGATGGCGCGCTTGCCCTGGGGCGCGTTCTCGGTGGCGAGCAGCGCGGCACCGCTCCACTCGCCGCCCAGGCCGAGGCCCTGGCAGAACCGGCACAGCACCAGCACCGCGGGCGCGGCCAGGGCCCAGCCCGGCGTCGACGCCGCGGGGATGAGGCCGATCAGCACCGTCGCGATACCCATCGTGAGCAGCGACGCGACCAGCGTCGCCTTGCGGCCGATCCGGTCACCGAAGTGCCCGAACAGGACCGAGCCGACCGGCCGCGCCACGAAGGCGACGCCGAACACGGCGAACGACGACAGGAGCTGCGTGGTCGGGTCCTCGGCGTTCGGGAAGAACAGCGCGGGGAAGACCAGCGAGGCGGCGGTCGCGTAGATGTAGAAGTCGTAGAACTCGATGGACGTACCGATGAGGGAGGCCAGGACGACGCGGCCGCGGGGATTGCCGGCCGGCGCTGTGCTCTGCCCGCCGCCGGGGGTCCCGGCGGTCGGCGCTGCGGAGGTGCTCATGTCCGCGAGATTAGGCACGGTGTCCGCGATCCGGGAACCCCGTCTCGCGATACGGATGGGGTCTTGACGTAGGCTGCCGCAGTCGGCAAGCGCCGGTCATGCGCGGGCTCTGTGCGCGCGCGGCGTGTCGAACTGCGGCCTGGTGCGTCGCGAGTGAAGGTGTGGTGAACGGTGAATACTCCTGCCGGTCGCCGTGTTGGCACGACCGGCGGCGAGGGGCAGGATCGACCGGGCCCCCGGAGGCTCCGCCATCGGACATCCATCATCGGAACGAACGAGACGACGACGAGGATATGAACGATCTGCTGTATGTGAACGGCGGCAACCCGTTGAACGGGACCATCACCGTTCGAGGCGCAAAGAACTTCGTGTCGAAGTCCATGGTGGCTTCTCTGCTGGGGGAGACCCCGAGCGTGCTGCGGAACGTTCCGCAGATCCGTGACGTCAAGGTCGTCTCGGGGCTCCTGGACCTGCACGGCGTGAACGTCAAGTACGACACCGACGCCGGCATCCTGGACCTCGACCCGTCCAACGTCGAGTCCGCCCACGTGGCCGACATCGACGCGCACGCCGGGTCCAGCCGCATCCCGATCCTGTTCTGCGGGCCGCTGCTGCACCGCCTCGGCGAGGCGTTTATCCCTGACCTGGGCGGCTGCCGCATCGGCGACCGGCCCATCAACTACCACCTCGACATCCTGCGCCAGTTCGGCGCCGTCGTGGACAAGCGGCCCAACGGCATCCACCTGCGGGCGCCGCGCCGCCTGCAGGGCACCAAGATCTCCCTGCCGTACCCCTCGGTGGGCGCCACGGAGCAGACCCTGCTCACGGCGGTCCGCGCGGACGGCATCACCGAGCTCTCGGGCGCGGCGATCGAGCCCGAGATCATGGACCTCATCGCGGTGCTGCAGAAGATGGGCGCCATCATCTCGGTCGACACCGACCGCGTGATCCGCATCGAGGGCGTCGACCGCCTCGAGGGCTACACCCACACCGCGCTGAACGACCGGATCGAGACCGCGTCCTGGGCCTCCGCGGCCCTGGCCACGGGCGGCGACATCACCGTCAAGGGCGCCACGCAGCCCGAGATGATGACGTTCCTGAACACCTTCCGCAAGGTCGGTGGCCGGTTCGAGGTGCAGGACGACGGCATCCGCTTCTGGCACGCCGGCGGCGACCTGAAGTCCATCGTGCTGGAGACCGACGTGCACCCGGGCTTCATGACGGACTGGCAGCAGCCGCTCGTCGTGGCGCTCACGCAGGCCACCGGCCTGTCGATCGTGCACGAGACCGTCTACGAGAACCGGTTCGGCTTCACCGACGCCCTGCGCAAGATGGGCGCCACGATCCAGGTCTACAAGGAGTGCCTGGGCGGTCGCGACTGCCGGTTCGGCCAGCGCAACTTCCACCACTCCGCCGTCGTCTCCGGCCCGACGCCGCTGTCCGCGGCCGACATCGAGGTGCCGGACCTGCGCGGCGGGTTCTCCCACCTCATCGCGGCCCTGGCCGCCAAGGGGCAGTCGACGGTGCGCGGCATCGGCCTGATCGACCGCGGCTACGAGAACTTCCAGGACAAGCTGGAGGCCCTGGGCGCCGAGGTCGTCCGCGGCTGACCTTCTCCCGCACATGTCAGACGCTCAGGTCCCTCCGGGGACCTGAGCGTCTGACACGTCAGGGGCGGGGCAGGGGGCGGGGCAGGGCGCGGGCGGGGAACGGGGTTCGGCCGAGTATCCTTTCGGCCGTGTCCATCCCACGCCCCGAGTCGCGCATGTATCGCTTCGTCGCGTTCATCGTGCGGAACCTCATGTTCGCGCTGTGCAAGTACGAGTGGAAGGGCGGGGAGAACTTCCCCGAGAAGGGCGGCTTCATCGCCGCGGCCAACCACGTCACGGAGCTCGACGCGCTGACGCTCGCGCACTACCTGTTCGACAACGGCCGCGAGCCCCGCATCCTCGCCAAGCGTGGGCTGTTCGACTCGCCGCTGACGGGCTGGGCCCTGCGCGGCACCAAGATGATCCCGGTGGACCGGGACTCCACGAAGTCCGCCGAGTCGCTGAAGGACGCCGCCAACCAGCTCGGCGACGGCGCCTGCGTCGCGATCCTGCCGGAGGGCACCCTGACGCGGGACCCCGAGTACTGGCCCATGGAGGGCAAGACCGGCGTGGCCCGCATCGCGCTGACGACGCGCCTGCCGGTGCTGCCGGTCGCGCAGTGGGGCGTCACCGAGATCCTCGGCCGCTACAGCCGCGTGCTCAAGCCGATCCCGCGCAAGAAGGTGACCATCCGGACCGGCCCGCCCGTGGACCTGAGCGACCTGTACGACCGTCCGCAGGACACCGCCACGCTCCGCGAGGCGACGTCGCGCATCATGGATGCCATCACCGCCGAGCTGGAGCAGATCCGCGGCGAGAAGGCCCCCACGCCGCGCTTCGACCTGCGCAAGCACCCCGACTACGAGGCCAAGATGACGACCTACCCGCCGGTGGAGCGCCCATGAGCACGAACGAGTCGCAGAGCGCCGCGAACGAGACACAGCGCATGACCGAGACGCAGCACATGACGCAGCAGCCCAGGGTCGCCGTGCTCGGCGCGGGCTCGATGGGCACCACGTTCGCCATGGTCCTGGCCGACGCCGGCTGCGACGTGACCCTCTGGGGCCGCGACGCCGCCGTGCTCGACGCCGTCGAGACGACGCACCGCAACGAGAAGTACCTGCCGGGCGTGCAGCTGCCGCCGATGCACGGCACGACCGACCCGGCCGTCGCCCTGCGCGGCGCGTCGATCGTGGTCGTCTCCGTGCCGTCCCAGGTCGCGCGCGCCACGCTGGAGTCGATGAAGGACCTGGTGCACGAGCTGGCCGCGCCGGACGCCGTCGTCGTCTCCCTGATGAAGGGCGTCGAGCTCGGCACGGACAAGCGCATGAGCCAGGTCATGGCCGAGGTGCTGGACCTGCCGGACGAGCGCGTCGCCGTCGTCTCCGGGCCCAACCTGGCGCCGGAGATCGCGGCCCGCCAGCCGACGGCGACCGTGGTCGCCTCGCGCAGCGAGGCCACGGCGCAGCGTGTGGCCGCGGCCTGCTCGACGGGCTACTTCCGCCCGTACACGAACACCGACCTGGTGGGCGTGGAGCTGTGCGGCGCGGTGAAGAACATCATCGCCCTGGCGGCGGGCATGGCCCAGGGCCAGGGCCTCGGCTGGAACACCCTGGCGACGCTCATCACGCGCGGCCTGGTGGAGATCACGCGCCTGGGCCTCGCCCTGGGCGCCGACGCCGCGACGTTCTCCGGGCTGGCCGGCATGGGCGACCTGATGGCGACGTGCGCGTCTCCGCTGTCGCGCAACCACCGGCTCGGCAAGCACGTGGGCGAGGGGCTCACGCTCGCCGAGGCGATCAAGGCCACCGGCGGCACGGCCGAGGGCGTGAAGTCCTCGGAGTCGGTGCTGGAGCTGGCCCGCGCGCACGACGTCGAGATGCCGATCACGGCCGGCGTCGTCGAAGTGCTGGCCGGCACGCTGCCGCTGAGCGATCTCGCGGCGACGCTGCTGGCCCGGCCCCAGAAGTCCGAGGTCGCGGGCTGAGGCTCGCCTCCTGAAGAGCACTGCCTGAGCGCCGCCGCCCACGGGGCGGCGGCGCTCAGTGCCGCACGTCGACGACGACGCGCAGCGGGTCCTCCAGGAGGAACACCCGGAACGGGCGCTCGGCCTCGTCGACGCCGATGAACGCCGTGGTGTACCCCTCGAACCAGTAGCGGTACACGATCTCGTCGATCGACTCCGTGCCCGACGGCTCGATGCGGTCGCCCGAGAACTCGTCGACCCCGCTGTCCATGGGCGTCGCGGTGCCGGACAGCGACACCCGCAGGATCGCGTCGCCGTCGACGCGGACGGCGTCGCCGGAGCCGTCGTCGGACGCCTGGTCCACGTACTCGACGCGCCAGCCGGGCCTGCCGCTGCCGGTGCCGTCGAGGTCGAAGACCACGCGGTCGTAGCCGTCGTGCGCGCCGACTCGCACGTCCGTGACGGACAGGAACGTCTCGCCCTCGCCGGTGGGCTCCGCGGTGTCCGGGCTCGTGTCGGCCTCGAAGGCCGGGCCGCGCGCCGTCTCGGTCGCGGAGGCGCCGGGTTCGGGCTCGGCGCCGTCGTCGCCGGAGCCGTCACCACCGCCCTCGCCCGAACCGTCAGTGCCCGACGGCGACGACCCGCCCGGGTCGGAGGCGATCGGCGCGGGGCTCGACCCGCCCGGCCCTGGCTCGTCCGAGCTCTGCGGTGCGCTCGTGCACCCGGCGAGCAGCAGCGCCGCGCAGGCGGCGACCGTCAGGGCTGTGCGGTGTCCGGCTCGTCCCATGTTCCCAGCGTAGGGGCTGGTCCGCGGACGGGAGGGTGGCGGGAGCGTGACGGGACGGTCACGGACCGGCCCAGGAAAGATCCTGCGCAACCGGCCCTGCACTCTTGACATGTAATACATGTGACGTACTACATTTAACCTCGCGTCGTTCAACGGTGATGACGAAGTGATGGCGAAGAGGACGAGGGAGTCGCTCGATGAATCCGATCACGCGAAGAGATCTCCTGCGCACCACGGGCCTGTCGGCCGGGGCGTTCGCGCTCGCCGGGCAGGCCCCCGCGAGTACCGCGGCCGACGACGGCGGAGGCCCCGACGGGCCGGACGGCCCCGACACCAACCCGATGCGGCTCTGGTACACCGCCCCCGCGCAGGAGTGGCTCCAGGCGCTCGCGGTCGGCAACGGCCGGCTGGGCGCCATGGTGTTCGGCGGCGTGGCCGCCGAGAAGATCGTGCTCAACGAGGACACCGTGTGGGCCGGCGGCCCGCACGACTACGCCGACCCGCTCGGCCACGAGGCGCTGCCGGAGATCCGCCGGCTCATCGACGAGGAGCAGTGGCTCCAGGCCCAGCAGCTCGCCGAGGAGCGGTTCATGGGCCGCCCCACCGAGCAGATGCAGTACCAGCCGGTCGGGGACCTGCTGCTCAGCTTCTCGGGACCCGACTTTCCCGGGCTCACCGACGACCTCACGGACTATCGTCGCTCGCTCGACCTGACCACGGCGATCACCACCACGACGTTCGTGGCCGACGGCGTGCGCCACACCCGGGAGGTGTTCGCCAGCCACGCCCACCAGGTGATCGTCGTCCGGCTCACCGCGAGCGAGCGGGGCGCCGTCTCCTTCGACGCGGGGTACCAGTCGCTCCAGGAGACGTCGACGTACGCCTACGACACCCGCACGCTCGCCCTGGAGGGGCGCAGCGGGGAGGCCGAGGGCCTGGAGGGCCAGGTGCGGTTCGTCAGCCTGGTCCGCGCGCTGACCGAGGGCGGTAGCGTGACCTGCGCCGACGCCGGCCTGCGGGTGCGCGGCGCCGACGCCGTCACCCTGGTCGTCTCCATCGGCACGAGCCACCGGAACTACCTGGACGTCGGCGGGGACCACCTCGCCGCCGCCGTCGCGCCCCTGGAGCGGATGACGCCGGGCTACGGCGTGCTGCGGCGGGCGCACGTGCGCGACCACCAGGAGATGTTCGGGCGGGTCGACATCGACCTGGGCACCTCGGCGTCCGTCGACCTGCCCACCGACCAGCGGGTCGTCGCCTTCCGCGACGGCCAGGACCCGCAGCTCGCGGCCCTGTACTACCAGTTCGGCCGGTACCTGCTGATCGCCAGCTCCCGCACGCCGGGCCAGCCCGCCAACCTGCAGGGCCTGTGGAACGACCAGATGCTGCCGCCGTGGCAGTCCAAGTACACGCTGAACATCAACTGCCAGATGAACTACTGGCCCGCCGGGCCGTCGAACCTGGCCGAGTGCTGGCAGCCGCTGTTCGCGATGATCGAGGAGCTCGCCGAGTCGGGCGCCCGGACGGCGCAGAAGATGTGGGGCGCCAAGGGCTGGGTGGCGCACCACAACACCGACCTGTGGCGCGGGTCGGCGCCCGTGGACTTCGCGTACTACGGCGTCTGGCCCACCGGCGGGGCGTGGCTCTCCCTGCTCTTCTGGGAGCACTACGAGTACACCGGCGACCTGGACACGCTCCGTGAGTACTTCCCGGTGCTGCGCGGCGCCGTCGAGTTCTTCCTCGACACGCTCGTGCGGGACGCCGCCACCGGCTACCTGGTCACCAGCCCCTCGCACTCCCCGGAGATCAAGCACCACGAGATCGACGACGAGAGCGTGAGCATCTGCGCCGGGCCGACCATGGACATGCAGATCCTGCGGGACCTGTTCACGGCGTTCGACAAGGCGTCCGCGGTGCTCGGCCAGGACCGCTCCATGGCCGCCCGGGCGCTGGCCGTGCGCGACCAGCTCCCGCCGAACCAGATCGGCCACCTGGGCCAGCTCCAGGAGTGGCTGATCGACTGGGAGGAGGCCGCGACCGAGATCAGCCGGCACGTCTCGCACCTGTGGGGCGTGTTCCCCAGCGACCAGATCACCCCGCGCCGCACGCCCGAGCTCGCCGCGGCGGCCGACCGGTCGCTGGAGCTGCGCGGACCGGCGGTGACGGCGGGCTGGTCGCTCGCCTGGAAGATGAACATCCGCGCCCGCCTGCTCCAGCCGGACGGCGTCTACACCCACCTGCGCCAGCTCCTCTCGCCCGGCCGGACCGCGCCCAACCTGTTCGACTTGCACCCGCCGTTCCAGATCGACGGGAACTTCGGCGGGGTGTCGGCCCTGAACGAGACGCTCGTGCAGAGCCACTCGGGCGAGGTCTGGCTGCTGCCGTGCCTCCCGGAGGCCTTCCCGGCGGGCCGGGTCCGCGGGCTGCGCACCCGGGGCGCCTTCGAGCTGTCCCTCACCTGGCGCGACGGGCGCCTGGGCTCCGCCCGGGTCCGGTCGCTGGCCGGGAACACGATCCGGCTGCGCACCGACGGCCCGGTCCACGTCTCGGGCCCCGGCGGCCCCGTCGTCGTCGAGCGCCCCGAGGAAGGGCTCGCCGTCTTCGCGACGCGGCGCGGGGCCACGTACGTCGTCGAACCCGCCTGACCGGGACATACGGCCCGGCTGTCGGGCCGCCCGCCTGACCACCCGCAAGAACCCACACCCACGAAAGGACATCGATGTCCAGGAATTGGATCCGGAACAGCACCGTGGCGGTCGCCGCGGTGAGCCTGGTCGCCGCAGCGGGAAGCGGCGGGGTCGCGCTCGACCGGCTCGCCGACGCCGCGGCCGTGGCGACGTCCGCGAAGTGCCAGCAGCTCTACGTCTCGCCGTCGGGCGACGACCGGGGCAAGGGGACCGCCAAGGACCCGTTCAAGACGGTTGAGGGGGCCCGTGACCACATCCGCGAGAAGGGTCTGAACCGCGACTCGCGGCAGCGGTGCGACATCACGGTGAACCTGGCGGCGGGCGAGTATCCCGTCACGGAGACCATCGGCTTCACCGAGCAGGACTCGGGCGGCGGTGGGCACCAGGTCATCTACCGCAGCAGCGACGGTCCCGGCGCGGCGAACCTCGTCGGCGCCGAGGAGGTCACCGGCTGGGAGGAGTACCAGGACGGCATCTACAAGACCCAGTTCGACGCCGACAAGCAGTTCTACACGCTCTTCGAGGACGGCGAGCGGTCCGAGCTGGCGCGCTACCCCAACCGGACGTCGGAGGACACCCAGGCTCCGTACCTGTTCTCCGTCCTCGGCGAGCCGGAGAAGGAGGCCGTGCGGTCGTGGCTCTACTGGGCGGACGGCGACTGGGACCCGGCCTGGGACGACACCCCCGAGAACAACCCGCTCAAGGACGCCCAGGTCACCGTGTGGTCGGGCGGCTCCTGGAGCTGGTTCACCGACACGGTCCCGATCATCGGCCAGGACTACCGCAAGAACTTCGCCACGCTCAAGCACTGGACGCGCTACGCGATGGTGAACAGCCGGAGCGGTTCGCGCTACTACCTGCAGAACGCCATGGCGTTCCTCGACCAGCCGGGCGAGTACTACGTGGACCGGGAGGCCGGCGAGCTGTACTACATCCCGCGCGGTGACATCGACGACGTCACGATCATGCGGCCGACGGTCGCGAAGGTGGTCGACGTGAAGGGTGCCTCGCCCGAGGACCGGGCGCACGACATCACGTTCGACGGGATCGGCGTCCAGTACTCCGACTTCGTCGACTGGTACCGCGCGGGCTGGATCAGCGCGGGCGACTCCGGGGACGCGCACAAGTACCCGGAGTACGACCGGCAGATCGAGATGCCGCGCAACCGGTTCGGCGCGATCACGCTGGAGAACACGAGCGGCATCACGCTCACCGGGATGCACGTGCGCGACACGGGGTTCATGGGCGTCTACGCCCTGTTCGCCAACGACCACCTCACGGTCGAGGACTCGCTCCTGGAGAACCTCGGCGCCGACGGCATCAAGGTCGAGGGCGGCTGGCCGGGGGAGGGCGACCTCTCCCACGAGCACACGTTCCGCAACCTCTACATCCATCACGTCGGTGAGCTGGTGCCCGGTGACGCCTCGGGCATCGAGCTGATGAGCACCGGCAACAACACCGTGGAGCACGTCCACGTGCGCAACTCCGCGCGCTACGGCATCAGCCTCGAGTCCCGGCCGGAGGTGAAGGACGGTGAGCAGTACACCGACAACAACACCTTCCGGTACATCCGGATCGACGAGGCAGGGCTGGACTCGGGCGACATGGGCGCGTTCTACACGTACGGCGTCGCCAACCAGGAACCGCACCCGGTGAAGAACACCGTCGACCAGATGGTCATCGGCGACGTCCTCCCGGACCCGGCCGGCGCCATGCCGGACAGCGGCACCCGGGGAGTCCACATGGACGCGGGCGGCTGCGGCTTCTCGTTCAGCAACATCGAGGTGGGCGAGACGACCGACCAGTCGTACCAGTCGTACCAGTGCAACGAGGTGAGCAACGGGAACTGGGAGGCCGACTTCGACGCCTCGCAGATGGAGTACGACAAGATCGGCGTCACCGACGCCTTCCCGTACCCGGTCCCGGAGTCCTGACCGACCCTGTTCCGGCTCCCGCTGGTCGAGCCGATGTTCGCTGGTCGAGCTTGTCGAGACCTCGCCGGGTCTCGACAAGCTCGACCAGCGGGGGACGCTCGACCAGCGGGACGGTCAGGCCGCCCGGCGGAACGTGCGGCGGTAGGCCGACGGCGTCACGCCGAGCGCCGTCTGCACGTGCGCGCGCAGCGACTGCGCGGTGCCGAAGCCGCAGCGCCGGGCGACCTGCTCGACCGGCAGCACCGTGCTCTCCAGCAGCGTGCGGGCGTGCTCGACGCGCTGGCGGGTGAGCCACTGGGCGGGGCTCTCGCCGGTCTCGTCCCGGAACCGGCGCGTGAAGGTGCGCACCGACATCGCGGCATGCCGGGCCATGCCGGTCAGCGTCAGCGGCTCGTCCAGCCGGTCCAGCGCCCAGGCCCGGGTCGCGGCCGTGCCTGGGCCACGGCCCTGGGCGCCGGGCGCGCCGCCCGCCCCCGGGCCGACGCCGGGCCCCAGGGTGGGCCCCGCGACCACCGGGCGCCGGATGAACTGCGCCTGGCCGCCGTCCCGGTGCGGCGGCACCACGGTGCGGCGCGCGACGTCCTGCGCAATCGCCGTGCCGTGGTCGCGGCGCACGACGTGCAGGCACAGGTCGACGCCGGAGGCGACGCCGGCCGAGGTGAGCACGTCGCCGTCGTCGGTGTAGAGGACGTTCGGGTCGAGGTCCACACGCGGGTAGAGCTGCCGAAAGCGGCCGCTCTCCATCCAGTGCGTGGTGGCGGGCCGGCCGTCGAGCAGGCCCGCGGCGGCCAGCACGAACGCGCCCGTGCAGATGGACATGAGGCGGGCGCCGGGCCTGATCCGGGTCAGCGCCGCCGCGAGCTCGGGTTCGAGCACCGGGTCGCCGACGGCGGGGTCCGTCCCGTCCGGCCCGGAGGTGTGCGACGCCGGCACCACCACGGTGTCCGCCGTCTCCAGCACCTCGGGCCCGTGCTCCACCTGGACCAGCACGTCGGAGTCCGACCGCACGAGGCCCGGGCCGCCGGGCGTGCAGGTCACGACGTCGTACAGGGGCCGGAGCTCGGCGTCGCGCGCGATGCCGAAGATCCGGTGCGGGATGCCGAGCTCGAACGGGATGAAGCCGGGCCGGATCAGGACGGCGACGCGGTGCCTACGCGCGGTGTGCTGGGCCATGACCCGATCATACGGCCGGAACCTAACGTTGTGTGTCCTCCGGGCCACTGTTTCTGGCGGCCGCGCCCCAGCATGCTGATGCCGTGACCCAGACAGACGTCCCCGTGCCGGCGGGCCAGAACACACCGCAGGGCCCCGGCCAGACCGCGCCGGGCCGGACGCCCCGCATCCACCCCGCCTGGTGGGTGGCCCTCGTCAGCTTCGTGACCGTCATGTGCGCCGCGGCGTTCACCGCCGCGCCCGGCCTGTTCGTGGACCCGCTGAACGCGGAGCTCGGCTGGTCGCGCGCCACGATCGGCTTCGCCGTCGGCCTGCAGTCCGTGCTCTACGGGCTGACGGCGCCGTTCGCCGCCTCCCTGATGGACCGGTTCGGCATGCGGCCCGTGGTCACCGTCGCGCTCGTCGTGATCACCGGCGGCGCCCTGTCGACCGTCTGGATGTCCGAGCCGTGGCAGTTCGTGCTCGGCTGGGGGCTCCTGGTCGGCGTGGGCAGCGGAAGCATGGCGCTCGCGTTCACCGCCACCGTGACGGGGCGCTGGTTCGTGGCGCGGCGCGGCCTGGTCAGCGGCGTGCTCACGGCGGCCACGGCGTCGGGCCAGCTCGTGTTCCTGCCGCTGCTCGCGTGGATCGTGGAGAACCAGGGCTGGCGCCCGGCGTCGGTCACCGTGGCCATCGCCTCGCTCGTGGCGATCCCGCTCGTGCTGTTCCTGCTCCGTGACCACCCCGCAGATATGGGGCTGGCGCCCTACGGCGGCACGTACGCGCCCAAGCCCGCCCCCACACGCGGCGCGGCCCGCCGGGCCGTCACCGCCCTGTTCGACGCCGCCCGCACGGGTCCGTTCTGGCTGCTGGCCGGCGCCTTCGCGATCTGCGGCGCGACGACGAACGGGCTGGTCCGCACGCACTTCGTGCCCGGCGCCCACGACCACGGCATGCCCATCACGGTCGCCGCGAGCCTGCTCGCCGTGATCGGCGTCGTGGACGTGATCGGCACCATCGGGTCCGGCTGGCTGACCGACCGGTACTCGCCGCGCGTGCTGCTGGGCGTCTACTACACGCTGCGCGGCGTGGCCCTGCTGTTCCTGCCCTCCCTGATGGCTCCGAACGTCGAGATGCCGATGGTGTTCTTCATCGTGTTCTACGGGCTGGACTGGGTGGCGACCGTGCCGCCGACGCTCGCCCTGTGCCGGGAGTTCTACGGCGAGGACGCGCCCATCGTGTTCGGCTGGGTGCTCGCGTCGCACCAGGTCGGCGCGGGGGTGGTCGCGTTCGCGGGCGGCCTGGTGCGCGACATGACCGGCTCGTACGACGCGGTCTGGTACGGCGCCGGCGCCCTGTGCGCGGGGGCGGCGCTCATGTCGCTGCTGATCCGCCGGGTCCGCCAGCCCACCCCGGACGTGTCAGACGCGTAGGTCACCCGGGGGACCTGTGGGTCTGACACGTCGCCCGGGTCTGACAGGTCGCCCGGGGTTGACATGTCGCCCTGGTCTGACAGGTCGTCCTGCGGACGGGCGGGGCGCCCGCCGCGGGGCGGTCGTATTCTCCCGAGCATGAGCACCACCCCTGAGGACACCGCCACGCAGCGCGACGCGCACCCCGCTGCGCACCCCGCCGGGCTCGCCCCCGCCACCCTCGTCGTCGCCGCCGGACGCCCGGCGCGCGAGCAGGGCGGGCACATCAACCCGTCCGTGCCGCTGAACTCGACGTACGTGTCGCGCGGCGTGGTCACCTCCGGCGAGCTCTCGTACGCGCGCGGCGACAACGATGCCTGGCACCCGTTCGAGTCGGCGCTGGCCGCGCTGGAGGCCGGCACGGGGGAGCCCGGCGAGGGCATCGTGTTCGGCTCGGGCATGGCGGCGATCGCGGCCGTCTTCTCCCTGGTGCCCGACGGCGGCACGCTCGTGCTGCCGCGGCACGCCTACCAGGCGGGCATGGTGCTGGCCCGGCAGATCTCGGAGCGGCACGGCGTGACCCTGCGGTACGTGGACATCGCGGACACGGACGCCGTGGTCGCCGCGCTCGCCGGTGCCGACCTGTTCCTGGCCGAGTCGCCCACCAACCCGATGCTGGAGGTCGCCGACCTGCCCGCCGTGCTCGGCGCCGCCCGGGCCGCCGGGGTGCGCTCGGTCGTGGACAACACGTTCGCGACGCCGCTGGGCCAGAACCCGCTGGAGCAGGGCGCCGACATCGTGCTGCACTCCGTGACCAAGTACCTGGCGGGGCACTCCGACGTCGTGCTCGGCGCGCTCGTGACGCGGGACGCGGGGCTGGCCGCCACCCTGCGCGAGCACCGCACGCTGCACGGCGCGATCGCCGGCCCGTTCGAGGTGTGGCTCGCGCTGCGCGGCCTGCGCACCCTCGCCCTGCGCTTCGAGCGCGCCCAGGCGACGGCGGCCGAGCTCGCCCGCCGGCTCGCGGAGCACCCGGACGTCGCCGAGGTGCGGCACCCCTCGCTGCCCGGCGACCCGGGGCACGAGCGCGCGAAGGCGCAGATGAACGGGTTCGGCGCGATCCTCGGCGTCCGGCCCGCGTCGCGCTCCGGCGTCGGCCCGGTCGAGCGGGCCGACGCCGTCGTGGACGCCGTCGGCCTGTGGCTGCCCGCCACCTCGCTCGGTGGCGTGGAGTCGATGCTGGAGCGCCGCCGCCGGTGGGGAACCGAGGCGCACACCGTGCCCGAGGACCTGCTGCGCCTGTCGGTCGGCATCGAGGACGTCGAGGACCTCTGGCGCGACCTGGACGCGGCGCTCCGCGCCTGACCGCTGCTCCCGGCTGATCGGCAAGACGTCAGGCGGTCGGCAGAATGTCAGGTGATCGGCAACTCGGGCTGCCGATCACCTGACGTTCTGCCGACCACCCGTTTTGCCGACCATCCGCACGCGCCCCGCTAGTCCAGCGGGCCCAGCAGCGACTGGGCGACCGTCGAGTGGGCGGCGTCGTCGCTGGAAGGGTGGAAGATGCCCGCGAGCACGTCCCGGTAGAGCCGGCCCAGCTCGGAGCCGTTGAAGTAGGTCGAGCCGCCGGAGACCCGCACCGCCTGGTCCACGATCTCGCGCGCCGCGTCGGTGACCCGCACCTTGAGCCCGGCGGTGGCGCGGAACCAGCCCGCGCCGCGGTCCAGCGTGGGGTCCGCCGCCGACGCGTCGAGGTCCCGGGTGATCCCGTCGACCTGGAGCCACACGCTGTCCAGCGCCAGCGCCATGTCGGCGATCCGGCGCCGGACGTCGGGGTCCTGGGCGTACGCCTTGCCCGTCTTCATGGACGTGCGCTTGTTCGCGGCCTCGACCGCGAGCTCCAGCGCCCGGTCCGCGATGCCCGCGTACACCGACGACAGCAGCACCTCGAACGACGTGAAGATGCCCACCACGTACGGGTCCAGCGAGGGGCCGGGCGGCAGCAGGCGCAGCACGCGGTCGGCGGGCGCGTGGGCGCCGTCGAGCACCGTGGACCGCGACTGGGAGGCGCGCATGCCGAGCGTGTCCCAGTCGTCGAGGATCTCGAACCCGCCGCCCTCGCGGGTGATGAAGGCGTGCACCAGGCGCGCCGAGCCGTTGCGGCCGCGCAGCATGCCGGTCTTCTCCAGGCCGAGCACGCCGAGCCGCGTCCAGGCGGGGGAGTTGGAGGTGAAGATCTTGCGGCCGTGGAACGTGTAGCCGCCCGAGCCGTCGGGCCGCGCCTCCGTGCGGGAGCCGAGCAGCACCAGGTCGTTGCCCGGCTCCGAGTAGCCGAACCCGAACACCTCGCCCGACGCCGCCTCCCGCAGCAGCCAGTCCAGCGACGAGTCGCCGCGCTCATGCAGGTAGCGACCGACGCCGACCCAGACGTGGTGCATGTTCACGGCCAGCGCCGTCGCCGGGGCGTGCGCGGCCAGCCGCGCCTGCAGGCGGGCGGTCTGGTGCAGCGTGAGGCCCGCGCCGCCGAGCTCCGTGGGGACCATCGCGCCCAGGTATCCGGCCGCCTGGAGGTCCGCCAGGTCCTCGGCGAAGAACGCGTTGTCCCGGTCGTAGTCGGCCGCGCGTTCGCGGACGTCGGCAAGCAGCTCGTCGGACAAGAGGTCGGTCACCTCACGAGGCTAACCCTGGGAAGGGTCCGAATGCTGCTGGTTTCCACCCGGATGTGCGGTGAGAATCGCCGCAGGAGGAACTCCCGCGAAAGTCGTCGGCTGCAGCCGGCGGGCGCGCACGGCCGCGTAGAGCTCGGCGGCGGCGCGCGGGTCGTTGATGTCGCGGCCGGTCAGGTCGGCCACGCGGGCCAGCCGGTTCAGCACCGTGTTCCGGTGACAGTGCAGCTCGGCGGCGGCCTTCGTGCCCGACCCGCCGTGCTCGAACCACGCCTCGACCGTGGCGAGCAGCAGCTCCTCGTCGCGGGGGTCCCGCTCCCGCAGCCCGCCGAGGACGGCGAGGGCGAGCTCGGCGGCGCGCCCGTCGTCGGCGGCCAGCAGCGCGTCCAGCGGACGATCGCCGAAGCAGGACAGCCCCGGCTCGCCCGGGTTCAGGGACCGCACCGCCGTGCGGGCCTGGGCGAGGGCGGCGGGCGCCCCGGCGAGGCCGGTGAACGGGCGGCTGGCACCGGTCCGGGCGCCGGGCGCGAGACCGGCCAGAGCAAGGTGGGCGTCCTCCGACGTCGGCGCCGCCACGAGCACGATCCGGTCGCCCTCGTGGGTCAGCCGGAGGGCGGTCACGGTGTCGCCGCCCGCCTGGGCAGGGGCCAGGGTTTGGAGCCGGGTATCGGCATCCGCGCCGCTGCCCGACGTCGTCCCGGACGCCGTACCCGGCACCGTCACCGCGACCACCAGCATCACGTCGGCCGGCAGGCCGAGCGCGCGCCGCGCAGTCTCCAGGTCCTGCACGGCCCCGGTCAGGACGCCACGCAGCAGCTCGGTGCGCGCCACGCCCTCGCCGAACCCCGCGGCGGCCTCCAGGTGGCTGCGCACCGCGACGTTCGAGGAGCGGTCCACCGCGGTCCAGACCCGCGACGACGCGCGCAGCAGCGCGCCGGTGTCGCTCTGGTGCCGCAGCCGCCGCGCGAGCTCCTCCCAGATGCGCAGCCCGGCCAGCCGGTACGCGTCCTGGAGCAGGTCGAGCTGGATGCCCTCGGCGGCGGTGATCCGGCCGGTCTCCCGGGCGGGCGCGAGCGACGACGTCTCACCCGCCAGCGCTGTCAGGATCTCCGCGACGTTCGCGCGGACCAGCGGCTGGACCAGGGCGGCGGGCAGCCGCGTCTCCCCCCGGTACACGGGTTCCGCGTGCAGGATGCCGTCGGCGACCTGCACGCTCAGCAGGTCCAGCGCATCGCGGAGATCATGACGCCCAGCCGCGGCGATGTCCGACATGCCAGGCAGCCTAATCGCGGACCGGCGGTTGTGCATCGAAGGTCGAGATGTAAAGAAGCGACGAGGTCTCGCCCCGGGCCGCCCTCGCCCCCTAGGCTATTGGAGCGCCGGTCAGCGAAGCCCGGCCGGGCGGCCGTGGCGCCGCCCGCAGGGGTCGGAGCGAGTGCGGTCGAGGGAGACAGCGGATGAGCGTGACGGACACGCAGGCCACCACCGAGCGGGAGCTCGACCAGGCGGTCGAGGAGCTCAAGGTCGGCGCGGAACGCTGGGCACAGCTACCCGTCGCCGACCGCGCGGCGGTGTTCCGGCAGGTCCACGCGTCCGTCGCCGCGGTCGCCGACGAGTGGGCCGTCACGGCCGCCCGGGCCAAGAACGTCGAGCCCTCCGCGCCGTACGCGGGCGAGGAGTGGATGACCGGGCCCTACGGCGCCCTGGAGAGCGCCGCCACGTACGCGCGGTCCTACGCGGCGCTCGCGGCGGGCCGCTCCCCGCTCGACGGCCTTCGCGTGCACGCCGCCCCGGGCGACCGGGTGGCGGTCCGGGTGCTCCCGCGCAACCTCCAGGAGTGGGTGCTGTTCAACGGCTTCCGGGCCGAGGTGTGGATGCCGCCGGGCGTGCCCGAGCAGCAGGTGCGCGCCGAGGCGGGCCTGGGCGCCGGACGCGTCGGCGAGTACGGCGGCGTCGGCCTGGTGCTGGGCGCCGGCAACATCTCGTCGATCGCGCCCCTGGACGCGTTCTACGAGCTCGTCGCGCACAACCGCACCTCCCTGGTGAAGCTCAACCCCACGTTCGGCACACTGCTCGACGTGTACCGCCGCGCGCTGGCGCCGCTGATCGAGCTCGGCGCGGTACGGATCGTCACCGGTGACGGCGCCGTCGGGGCCTACCTGACGCAACATCCCGGTATCGGCAAGGTGCACATCACCGGCTCCGCCGTGACGCACGACGCCATCGTCTGGGGCACCGGCGAGGAGGCCGAGCGGCGTCGGGCGGACGGCGACCCCCGGCTCCGGGTGCCGATCACGAGCGAGCTCGGCGGCGTCGCGCCCATGATCGTCGTGCCGGGGCGCTGGAGCGCCGCCGACCTGCGGTTCCAGGCCGAGCACCTGGTCTCCATGCGCCTGCACAACGCCGGGCACAACTGCGTCGCGGGCCAGGTCGTGGTGCTCTCGGCGGACTGGGCGCAGAAGGACGACTTCCTCGCCGAGCTGCGCGCCGCGCTCGCGCGGATGCCGGCCCGCGACCCGTGGTACCCCGGCACGGCCGCCAAGGTCGCCCGGGCCGACGACGCGCACCCCGACGCCGAGCACCTCGCCGGCCGGCTCCTCGTCGAGGTGGCGCCGGGCGACCCGGCGTGCGCCGACGAGTACTTCGCGCCCGTGCTGGCCTGGACCCAGGTGCCCGGCGAGGGCACGGCGTTCCTGCGGGCCGCCGTCGACCTCGCCAACGACGCGCTGTCCGGGACCCTGGGCGCCAACGTCGTGGTCCGGCCGCAGGACCGCCGCAGGATGGGCGCCGCGTTCGACCGTGCCATCGCCGACCTGCGCTACGGCACCGTCGCCATCAACGCGTGGACGGGCGTGGGCTTCCTGCTGGCGGGCGCCTCGTGGGGCGCGTTCCCGGGGCACACCACAGCCGACGTCGGCTCCGGCATCGACGTCGTGCACAACGGGTACCTGCTCTCGGGGCCCGAGCGGAGCGTGGTGACCGGGCCGTTCCGGCCGTTCCCGCGCAGCGTGCTGCACGGCGAGCTCTCGCTCTTCCCGAAGCCGCCGTGGTTCAGTGGTTCCCGGAGCGTCACGGAGACGGGCCGGCAGCTCACCCGCTACGCGGCGGCGCCGTCCTGGCGCCGGCTGGTGCCGGTGCTGCTCGCGGCGTTCCGTGCGTGACGATGCCTGACGCCGGACCGACGGGGTTCCGGCCGCCGAGCTGCCGCTGAACCGGCGCTGAACGAAGGAGACCGACGATGGCGATCCGCAGCCCGCTGCCCGACGTGGAGATCCCGCCCGTCAGCGTGTACGAGTACCTGTTCGGCACGATCACGGACGACGACCTGGAGCGCGTGGCGGTGGTCGACGGCGTCAGCGGGGAGGCCACGACGTTCCGCGCCCTGCGGGACCGGATCGACGCCGTGGCGGGCGCGCTGGCGGCGCGCGGGTTCGGGGTGGGCGACGTCGTCGCGCTGCACGCGCCGAACGTCCCCGCCTACGTGACCGTGTTCCACGGCCTGCTGCGCGCCGGCGTCACGGTGACCACCGTCAACGCCCTGTCCAGCGCGCCCGAGATCACCAAGCAGCTCGCCGACTCCGGCGCGCGGCTCCTGATCACGGTCTCCGCGCTGCTCCCCGCGGGGGAGGCTGGGGCCCGGGACGCGGGCCTCGGCGACGATCAGGTCGTGGTGCTCGACGGCGGCCCTGACACGGGGGTGGGCCACACCTCGCTGGCCGACCTGCTGGCCGACCCGCACCCCGCCCCCGACGTGACGTTCGACCCGGCGACGCACCTCGCGGTGCTGCCGTACTCCTCCGGCACGACGGGCCGCCCCAAGGGCGTGATGCTCACGCACACCAACCTCGTGGCGAACGTGGCGCAGTCCATGGCGATCGGCGTGGGGCGGGACGACGTCGTGCCGTGCGTGCTGCCGTTCTTCCACATCTACGGCATGACGGTGCTGCTCAACCTGGCCCTCCGCACCCGGGCGCGGCTCGTGACGCTGCCCCGGTTCGACCTGGCGCAGTACCTCGGCGTGATCCAGGAGCACCGGGCGACCTTCCTCTTCGTCGCCCCGCCCATCGCCCTCGCCCTGGCCAAGCACCCGCTGGTCGACTCGTACGACGTGACCAGCGTGCGGGCCGTGCTCTCGGGCGCCGCGCCGTTCGGCGAGAGCCTCGCGGGCGCCGTGCGCGCCCGGCTCGGCGAGCACGTCCGGGTGCTGCAGGGCTACGGCATGACGGAGATGTCGCCGGTCTCGCACTGCATCCCGTTCGACCGCGCGGACATCCCGTCCGGCTCGGTGGGGCTGCTGGTCGCGGGCATGGAGGCCCGGATCGTCGACCCGGCGACGGGCGCGGAGATCGAGCAGCCCGCCGACGGCGTCTCCGGACCCGGCGAGCTGCTGTGCCGCGGGCCGAACGTCATGGTCGGCTACCTCGGCAACCCCGAGGCGACGGCGGAGACGCTGGAGCCGGACGGGTTCCTGCACACGGGCGACATCGTCACGGTCGACGCGCGGGGCGTGTTCGAGGTCGTGGACCGGCTCAAGGAGCTCATCAAGTACAAGGGCTACCAGGTGCCGCCCGCCGAGCTGGAGGCCCTGCTGCTGTCGCACCCGGGGATCGCGGACGCCGCGGTGATCGGGCTGCCCGACGAGGAGGCCGGCGAGATCCCGAAGGCGTTCGTCGTGCCGGTGGCCGGGGCGTCGCTGACCGAGGCCGAGGTCATCGCGTTCGTCGCCGAGCACGTGGCGCCCTACAAGAAGGTGCGCTCGGTCGAGTTCATCGACGCGGTGCCGAAGTCGGCGTCGGGCAAGATCCTGCGCAAGGACCTGCGGGCCACGGCGGGGTAGCCGGGTCCGGTAGGGTCGGGCGCGATGTCGCACCACAATCCTGAACCAGCCTCCGCCGGGGACTCGACGAGCCTCGTGCCGACGCCCGGCGCTGCCCGCAAGACCCGCGTCGTCGTCCTCTTCGGCGGCCGTTCCGGCGAGCACGGGATCTCCGTCGCCACCGCCGGCGGCGTCATGGGCGCCATCGACCGCACCAAGTACGAGGTCGTCCCCGTGGGCATCACGCCGAACGGGCAGTGGGTCATCGCGGCCGACGAGCCCGAGCGCTGGGCGATCACCGACGGCAAGGCGGCGGAGGTCCCGGCGGCCGCCGCCGAGGTGGTGCTCCCGCTGACCGTGGGCGACTCCGCGCTGCGCGTGCTGGAGCCGGGCCAGGCGCCGTCCGCCCTCGCGGACGTCGACGTGGTGTTCCCGCTGCTGCACGGACCGTACGGCGAGGACGGGACCGTCCAGGGCCTGCTCGAGCTCGCCGACGCGCGGTACGTCGGGTCCGGGGTGCTGGCGTCCGCCGTCGGCATGGACAAGCACTTCATGAAGATGGTGCTCGCGGGCCACGGCCTGCCGATCGGCCCGTACGCCGTCATCAAGCCGGGCGACTGGGACAAGCGCCGCGACGTCGTGCTGCAGACCATCGAGCCCCTCGGGCTGCCGCTGTTCGTCAAGCCCGCCCGCGCCGGCTCGTCGCTCGGCGTCTCGCGCGTGGACTCGCTGGACGAGCTCGACGCCGCCGTCGCCGAGGCGCGCCGGCACGACCCGAAGGTGATCGTCGAGGCCGGCATCGTCGGCCGCGAGATCGAGTGCGCGGTGCTCGGCGGACGCGGCGGGGAGCGCCCGCGGGCGTCCCTGCCCGGCGAGATCGTGGTGACCGACGAGACGAAGAACGGCTTCTACGACTACGAGGCCAAGTACTTCGACGAGGCGGCGGTGCAGCTCACCTGCCCGGCCGACCTGCCGGACCACGTGATCAAGGAGGTCCAGGAGATCGCCGTGCGCACGTTCGAGGCGGTCGGGGCCGAGGGCCTGTCGCGCGTCGACGTGTTCGTCACGGCCGACGACCAGGTGATCGTCAACGAGATCAACACCATGCCGGGCTTCACGCCGTTCTCGATGTACCCGCGCATGTGGGCCGCCTCCGGGGTGCCCTACCCCGAGCTGATCGACGAGCTGATCCAGCTCGCCCTCGAACGGCCCACCGGCCTGCGCTGATCGCCTGTACCCTCCTCTCACCAGGGCCGGGACCGTCCGGCGGGTGGTGCGATGGCGCTCGAGACGAGGGCGCCCGAGGAGGCAGGATGCTGGGCGAGCCGCGCTACGCCTACGCGGTACGGGACGTCCGGGTCGCGAACGGGGTGCTCACCATCGGGCTCACCTCCTTCGCCCTCGGCAACGTGATGCGGCTCGAGGTGATCGGGGTGGCGAAGCCGCAGCCCATCGGCGCCTGGGCCAACCAGGTGGCCTACCCCTTCTGCATCGTCGCGGTGGTGCTCCTGCTGCTGCGCATGGCGGGGGCCGACGACATCCCCTGGGAGTCCGCGCTGGCCACGGCCTGCGCCGGCCTCGCGTGGCCCGCGACCCGCGTGTGGCAGCGCACGCGGTTCTGGAAGCCGATGTGGCGGTACCCGGTGTTCGCGCTGCAGATGGTCACGGCCTCGCAGCACGTGCACCGCATCTGCTCGCACGACGCCCGGCACCTCGCCGCCCTGGCCGAGCTGATGGGCGCCGCAATGAAGGACCCGTCGATCACGTACCACGGGACCGTCCAGCTCATCTCGAACGCCGACTCGCTGCACACCCTGGAGGCAGGGCGGGACTCGATGGTGCGCTGACGCGCCGTCCTCAGGTGCGCGCGTCGGCGCCTGCTCAGCGCACGGTCGGGTGCGGGTCCAGGCCGAAGCGCACCAGCAGCGAGGACACGAGGTCCTCGTGCAGCGCCACGTGGTCGCCGAACGCGAACTCCTGGTGTCCGTAGACGGCCATGCACTGCAGGCCGTAGACCTGCCGCCAGCTCGTCACCATCAGGTGGGCGACGCCGAGCGGCAGGTCGTGCCCGCCGACGGCGTCGCGGTAGCGGCGCACCTGGTCGGCCAGCTCCGGGTCGAGCTCGTCGTCGGCCGCGTGTGGCATGCCGGACGCGGCCAGCTCGCGGAACAGGGGCACGTAGTGCCCGCCGATCATCTCCGCCATGCGGCGCTGGAGCTCGCGGCTCTCGGGGAGCTCCGAGCTGATGCCCGACCCGATGACCAGGTCGAACTCGGCGGGGTTGCGGACCGCCCAGTCGAGGGAGGCCCGGGTCGAGGCGACCAGCGCCGCGGCGACGTCGCCGGGCTCCTGCCGGGCGACGGCGGCGCCGAGCATGTCCAGCACCTCCTCGACGATGAGCACGCAGAGCTGGGCGACGACGTCCTGCCGGTTCTCGAAGTGCCGGTACAGCGCCGGCGGCGTGACGCCGACCTCCTTGGCGACCGCGGCCATGGTGAGCTTGCTCAGGCCGTGCTGCCCCGCGAGCTGGTGCCGGGCGGCGTCGAGCACCTCGCGGTGCAGCTCGTCGCGCAGGCGCTCACGCCGGGACTGGACGGGGGCGTCCGTTTGCCCGGCCGCGTGCGTGGCAGGGCGCTCCGTCACGGCAGGGCTCACTGACACTCCTTCGTGGCAGGTACCTGGGTCACGGCGTCGGCGAGGTCGGCGATGAACGACGTCGAGTGGTTGTCCGTGACCGCGGGCGGCACGATGACCTCGACCGCGGGCTCCCGGCCGTAGGTGACGAAGGACCAGGTGCCCTGGTCGTCGGTCGTCACGATCCAGTCGACGGTGGTGCCGTCGCCGGAGTCCACGTGCTGGCAGTCCCCGGACGGGCCGAGCTGCTCCACGCCGCAGCGCATGGTCACCGCTCCGCCCGGCTCGCCCCAGGCCGCCGTGGCCTGGGCGTCGGTCGGCACCTTGGGCAGGTCCTCGCCCAGCTCGTCCGGCACCGCGAGCAGCACCGACGCGCACAGCGGGTCGGCGGCGTCGGGCGCGACCTCGACCCCGATCGTGCGCGTGCAGCCGCCCAGGGCGACGGCGGTGAGGGCGGCGGTGGCCAGCACGGCAGCGATCCGAGGGGTGATGTTTCGGGCGGGAAGCACGGAGACACGTTACCTGTCCGTGGGGAGTCCCTGCCCCGGCCGCCCGTGCCCGCCCGGTGCCGCACCGCGCCGGATACCGCACGGGCCGGGCCGGGACCGTAAGGTCTTCCAGTGACCCGCGTCCGTGACCTCTCCGAGGAGCAGATCCTCGAACGCATCCTTCCCCTGCTGCCCCGGGGGAGTGCCACGCTGCTCGGCCCGGGCGACGACGCCGCCGTGCTCGCCGCCCCCGACGGGCGGTTCGTGGTCTCGACCGACGTGCTCGTCGAGGACCGCCACTTCCGTGCCCGCTGGTCCACGGGGTACGACGTCGGACGGCGTGCCGCCGCGCAGAACCTCGCCGACATCGCGGCGATGGGCGCGCGGCCCACGGCACTGGTCACGTCCCTGGTGGTGCCCGGGGACACCGACGTGGAGTGGGTGACCGGCCTGGCCAAGGGGCTGGCCGACGGGTGCTCGCCCGTCGGCGCGGGGGCCGTCGGCGGCGACCTGGCGAGCGGCCCGTGCCTGGTCGTGAGCGTCACCGTGCACGGGGACCTCGAAGGACGCGACCCGGTGCTGCGTTCGGGCGCGCGCCCGGGCGACGTCGTCGCGCACGCGGGGGTGCAGGGGTGGTCGGCCGCCGGGCTGGCGCTCCTGGAGGCGGGCCTCGTGCGCGCGCCGCTGTCCCCGGTGCCGCTCGAGGTCGGCGACGACGTCGTGCTGGAGGACGCCTGGGAGCGGCTGGTCGCCGCGCACCTGCGGCCCGAGCCGCCGCTCGACGCCGGGGTCGCGGCCGCCGACGCCGGGGCGACGGCGATGCTCGACCTGTCGGACGGCCTGCTGCGCGACGCCGGGCGGATCGCCGCCGCGAGCGGCGTGCGGATCGACCTCGACGCCGGGGCGTTCCCGGCCGACCGCGAGGCGCTGCGCTCGGCGGCACGGGCTGTCGCGGTGGCGGCTGGGATGGGCGACCCCGGGTGGGGACCCGGCAGGGCCGACATCGACGGGGTGCTCGACGGCTGGATCTTCGGCGGCGGTGAGGACCACGGGCTGCTCGCGACGTTCCCCGCCGGTGCGCGGCTGCCCGAGGGCTGGTCCGCCGTCGGGCGGGTGCTCGCTCAGGACAGCGCTGGTGGGGATGGCGCCGGGGGCGCTGCCGGCGAGGGGACTGCTCCGGCGGTCACGATCGGCGGGGAGAAGCCTGCTGTCGGCCCGGGCTGGGACCACTTCCGGGCCTGACGTCAGCGCTTGCGGAAGCGGAGCTGCGTGAGCGGCTGGCCGCCGATCTCGTCGATGCGCTCGGTGCCGTCGTGCTGGAACCCGTGCCGCCGGTAGAAGTGCTGCGCGCGCTCGTTGCCCTCCAGGATCCAGAGCGTCACGGAGCCGGAGTGCAGGCCGTCGAGCACGGTGCGCATGAGGTCCCGGGCCACGCCGCTGCCCCAGGCGCGGGGATGCAGGTAGATGGCGTAGATCTCCAGGTCCCCGGGTTCGGCGTCCTCGTCGCGGGACGGCCCGACGCTCGTGAACCCGACGGTCCCGGTCTCGTCCTCGGCGACGAGCACCGTCGTGTCCCGGGCGTTGACGGCCGCCGTCCACTGCCCGGCGCGGTCGCTGATGTCCAGCGAGGCCAGGTAGGAGTCGGACAAGATCTCTGAGTACGCACCACGCCAAGAGGCGATGTCGACACGAGCGATAGCTTGGGCGTCGGTCGTCGTTGCTGGGCGGATGGTCACGTCTTCCGGTGCCATCATGACCTTACCTTTTCACCGTGCGGTGCTGGGCGCAACCACTTCTTTGGTTCCGGATGAAGGTTCTGGAAAGCCGAAAACGCCCGCCGGCGGACCGGCGAGCGTCTTCGTCAAGCTTGATGCGGGTCGCGTCAGCGACCCGGCTGCGGCAGCGTCAGGCCGAGACCTTGCGCGTGACCTTGCCGGCCTTGAGGCAGGAGGTGCACACGTTGACGCGCTTGGGAGTCCCAGCCACGATCGCGCGAACGCGCTGGATGTTCGGGTTCCAGCGGCGCTTGGTGCGGATGTGGGAGTGCGAAACGCTGTGCCCGAAGCCCGGGCCCTTGCCGCAGACGTCGCAGTTGGCAGCCACGGTGTCTCCTGAATGTCGTGCACGCCTGTGCAGAACGACAGCACGACGTGATGATGGTCTAAAGGGGAACGCCTGGACGCTTTTGGAGCAATCAACGCTTCTTGGCGTTCCAGGCAACTTCCACAGAGTACCCGATGCCAGGCCGAGCCCTCAAACCGTAGCCCCGGGGTGCTGCGTCACACCGTGCCTGCGGACGGCCGGACGCAATCGTCTCACCCGCTCGGTACGGTGGGATCGGTCCGAGCACGTGCCCGGGCACACCGGTCGTTCGGGACACGAGCGGCCTTGGGTGACACCAGGCGCAGGAGGGCAGAGCGTGACCGACGTCGACAGCGGCAGCCGGACGGCTGACTCGGGTCCAGGTCAGTATCCGGAGCAGCATCAGGCCGTTGCCGGGCTCGACGACCCAGGTCTCGTCCGGGCCTGGACGCACGGGGCGACGGCGGCGCTGCGGCGCGAGCGCGACGCGATCGACCGGGTCAACGTCTTCCCGGTGGCCGACGCCGACACCGGCACCAATCTGTACCTGACCCTCCGCGAGGGGGACCGGGCGGTCGCCGCGGCCCCGGCGGACACGACGGGGGCGCGGCTGCTGGCGGCGCTCGCCCGGGCGGCGCTCCTGGGCGCGCGCGGCAACTCCGGCGTGATCCTCAGCGAGTGGCTGCGCGGGCTGGCCGTCGCGGCCCGGCGTGGCGGCACCACGGCCGACCTGCTCACGCGCGCGGCGGCGTCCGCCCGGTCCGCGGTAGCGGTGCCCGCCGAGGGCACCATCCTGACGGCCGCCGACGCCGCCGGGGCTGCCGCGCGGGCGGCCGAGACCCCGGGCGGCGGCGCCGGGGGAGGCGTCGCAGGTGCGGCAGGTGCCGTGGACGGGGGAGTGCCCGCTACCGGCGTCGGGCCGCTGCACGTCGTGACCGCGGCCGCGGCCGCGGCGCGGGCGTCCGCCCGGGCCAGCCGGGACGAGCTCGACGTGCTGCGCACCGCCGGGGTGCTCGACGCCGGGGCGCTGGGTCTGGTCCTCGTGCTCGACGCGCTTGTCGTCGCGGCGGCGCAGGCCGCCGGGGCTGTGTTGGAGCCTGAGGATGGAGGGTCCGTGGCTCACGGCGCAGCGGGCGGGGCGACGGGTGTGCGGGCGGACGGCACCGCGGGCGGAGTGTCAGTGGTGCGCGGCAGCATGGACGCCGTGACCCTGGACCAGCTTCTCGACGCCGGTGCGCTGCCGAGCGCGCCGGCCGCTGCCGACCCCGGAACCCCGGCCGGCGCGGTCGGTTCCTCCGTGACCGAGGTCGTGCCCGTGAGCGAGCCCCGGCCCGACGGCGCCGGCTCGGGCGCCCTGGAGCTCATGTTCGTGCTCACCGGCCCCGGCGGGGAGGCCGCGGACACCGTCGCCGCCGGGCTGCGCGGCGCGCTCGCCGAGGTGGGCGACTCGGTGGTCGTGGTCGGCGGGGACTCCGGCGCCGGCACCGCGGTCTGGCAGGCCCACGTGCACACCGACCACCTCGACCAGGCCCTGGCGATCGCGGCCGGGGCAGCGCGCGCGGGCTCGCTCAGCCAGGTGCACGTGCGGCACCTGGAGGCGGCCGGCCAGCACGACTGGGGCGTCGTGGCGGCGACGTCGGCACCCGCGCTGGCCGGCGAGCTCGCCCACACGGGCGCCGTCGTGCTGCTCACGGGCGGGGTCGACGCCGCCGTGGCGGCCCTGACGCCCGACGACGCCGGCCGGGCCGCCGCGTCGACCGGGGCCCGGCGCGTGCTGCTCCTCGGCACGCCCGACGTGACCGCGGCGACCGACGGGCACCTCGACGTCGACGAGCTGATCACCGTGCCCGCACCCACCGACGTGCACGCCGTCGTCGCCCTCGCGGCGCTCGGCACGCTGCTGCCCGTCGGCCTGCCGGACGCCGTCGGCGCCCTCGACCCCGTCGACGCGCACGCGATCGTCACCGAGGCGCTGGCGGCCCTGACCGTCCGTGGCACGACGGCCGCGGCCGCCGTCGACGCGCTGCGGCAGGCGGCCGACCCGGAGACGACCGTGGTGACGGCGCTGCTCGACACGGGGGTGCCGGGCGACCTGGCCGACTCGCTCGCCGCCGTCCTCGCGGAACGTGCGCCGGACGCGGAGCTCGTCGTCCTGCCGACCGGCCGCCCGGGGGACGGGGTGCAGCTCGGCACGGAGTCGGCCGACACCGAGTCCGCCGATCCGGAGGCGTACGCATGACCGACCGCGTGGACGAGCGCCTGGAGCGCGCGTTCGACAAGCGCACCGCGACCGCCCTGGGCAAGCTCGGGCTGAAGACCGTCGGCGACCTGCTGGGCCACTACCCGCGCCGGTACGCCGACCCTGGTGCGCTCTCGGACATCGCGGCCCTCGAGGTGGGCGAGCACGTGACCATCCTGGCCCGGGTCGAGCAGGCGACCGTGCGGCCCATGCGCAACCGCAACGGTGCGCTCATGGAGGTGGTGGTGACGGACGGGACCAGCAGGCTGTCGCTCACCTTCTTCGGCAAGCACCGCGGCTCGCTCTACAACCACGAGAAACGTCTGGTCCCGGGGGCGAAGGGCCTGTTCACGGGCACCGTCGGCCTGTACCGGGGCACGCGCCAGCTCACGCACCCGGACTTCACGCTGATGGGCGAGGAGTCGGACCTCGACAGCGACGAGGCGCTGCTGGAGCACGCGACCAAGCCCATCCCGATCTACCCGGCCGCCGCGGGCATCCCGAGCTGGAAGATCCAGGGCGCGCTGCGCGTCGTCCTGGACACGCTCGCCGACGCCGACGTGCCCGACCCGGTGCCCGACGAGGTCCGGGAGCGGCAGGGCCTGCCCGTGCGCGCGGCCGCCCTGCGCAGCCTGCACCGGCCGGCGACCCTGGAGGAGGCCTACCGGGCCCGCCACCGCATGCGGTTCGAGGAGGCGTTCGTGCTCCAGGCCGCGCTCGCGCAGCGCCGGGCCCGCACCGCCGCCGAGGACGCGACCGCCCGCCCGCCGCTGCCCGCAGGGCAGCCGGGCATCCTTGCGGACTTCGACGCGTCCCTCCCGTTCACGCTCACCGACGGCCAGCGTCAGGTCGGCGACGAGGTCGCCGCCGAGCTCGCCCGGCCGCGCCCGATGCACCGGCTGCTCCAGGGAGAGGTCGGCAGCGGCAAGACGGTGGTCGCGCTGCGCGCCATGCTCCAGGTGGTCGACGCCGGCGGTCAGGCCGCGCTGCTCGCCCCCACCGAGGTGCTCGCCGCCCAGCACGCCCGCACCCTGCGCGCCCTGCTCGGTCCCCTGGCCGACGGCGGCACGCTGTTCGGCGCCGAGCGCACCGGCGCCAGCACCCGGGTGGCGCTGCTGACCGGCTCGCTCGGCGCCAAGGCCCGCAAGGAGGCCCTCCTGCAGGCCGCGAGCGGCGAGGCCGGCATCGTGGTCGGCACCCACGCGCTGTTGTCCGAGCACGTGCAGTTCGCCGACCTGGGCCTCGTCGTCGTGGACGAGCAGCACCGGTTCGGCGTCGAGCAGCGGGACGCGCTGCGCGCCAAGGGCCGGGTCTCGCCGCACCTCCTGGTCATGACCGCGACCCCGATCCCGCGCACCGTCGCGATGACGGTGTTCGGCGACCTGGAGACGTCGTCCCTCACCGAGGTGCCGGCCGGGCGCGCGGGCATCACGACCGTCGCGGTCCCGGCGGGCAACGTCCGCTGGACCGACCGCACCTGGGCCCGGGTCCGCGAGGAGGTCGACGCCGGCCGCCGCGCCTACGTCGTCTGCGCGCGGATCCACCCCGACGACGAGAACGACGGCAAGAGCGGCCAGAAGACCAAGGCCTCGGCCAAGGACTTCGACGACCTGCCCGAGTTCCTCGACCCCGCCGACCCCGCAGAACCGGGCGCCGGGGCCGCGGACCGGCCGCCGCTGCGCGCCGTGCTCGAGGTGGTCGAGGAGCTGCGCACGCGGCCTGAGCTCGCCGGGGTCGAGGTCGGCGTCCTGCACGGGCAGATGCCGTCCGACCAGAAGGACGCGGCCATGGCCGCGTTCGCCTCCGGCGCGGCGCCCGTGCTCGTCTCCACCACCGTGGTCGAGGTGGGCGTCGACGTCCCCGAGGCCACGGCCATGGTGATCTTCGACGCCGACCGGTTCGGCATCTCCCAGCTCCACCAGCTCCGCGGCCGCGTCGGGCGCGGCAGCGACCCGGGCCTCTGCCTCCTGGTGTCCGACGCCGAACAAGGCACACCCGCCTACGCCCGGCTCGAGGCCATGACGCAGACCACCGACGGCTTCAAGCTCGCGAACCTCGACCTGGAGCTGCGCAGCGAGGGCGACGTCCTCGGCGCAGCGCAGTCCGGCCGGGCCAGCTCGCTGCGTCTGCTGCGGGTCGTCAAGGACGCCGGCCTCATCGAAGAGGCCCGCACCGCCGCCGCCGACGTCGTCGCCGCGTCCCCCGACCTCACCGAGTTCCCGCAGCTCGCGGACGCCATCCGCGCGCAGCTCGACGAGGACCAGGAGGAGTTCCTGGAGCGCACCTGAGCGTGTGGGGCATGGAAAAATCGCGTAAATCAAATAACCGGCTCCTTACGCCCGGAACACACAGCCGATAGAGTCCCGGCCCGTGACGGTCGACGCGAGGCATGCGATCCACACCAGCGGGCCCGCGAAGACCGCGTGGCAGCGCGGGAGACTGCTCGCGCTCGGATCCGTGCTGGCCGCCGTGCTGCTCCTGGCCCACGAGTACGTGCCCAACCGCTGGGGAAACCTCGGCAGCCTCGTGCAGTCGTTCCTGCCGTGGCTCGGGCTCGCGGTGCCCCTCGGCATCCTCGCGGCGCTGCTGCGGCGGTCGGCGCTCGCGGTCCTCGCCGTCCTGCTGCCGCTGGCGGCCTGGATCTGGGTCTTCCTGCCGCAGGTGCGCCCCGAGGCCACCACGCCCGGCGACCTGACGGTGGTGCAGCACAACGTCGACGCCGCCAACGCCGACGTGGCGGGCACCGCCGAGGTGCTGCTCGCCGCCGACCCCGACGTCGTCACGCTCACCGAGGTGCCCTACGACGTGGCCGAGCAGTACACCGAGGCGCTCGCCGAGGCCCTGCCGTACCACCAGTCCGACGGCACCGTCGGGATCTGGTCGAGGTACCCGCTCAAGGGCGTGCGGTCGGTCGACATCCTCGACGAGTCCTGGAACCGGTGCCTGCGCGCCGTGGTCCAGTACGAGGGCGCGAACGTCGCGGTGTACGCGGCGCACCTGCCCTCCGTCCGGTTCGGGAGCGGCGGCTTCGAGACCGCGGACCGCAACGCCGCCGCGCAACGGCTCGCGGACGCCGTCGCCGCCGAGAAGACCGAGACGGTCGTCGTCGCGGGGGACCTGAACGCCGTCCTGGCCGACGACGCGATCGCGCCGCTGACCAACCTGGTCACCGCGCCCACGCGGGGCTTCGAGTTCACGTACCCCGCGGTGTTCCCGGTGGCGCAGATCGACCACGTCCTGGCGCGCGGGGCGACCGTGACGGATGTCCGGGCCCTCGGCGAGACGGGCAGCGACCACCTCCCGGTCGTGGCCCACGTCGACACCTCCACCCCCTGACCCACCCCGTCCTGACCACCCCCACCCGACCGGCTCGTTGAGTGCTGGGTATTCGCCCTTTCTCGTGGGCCGGAAGGGCGAATACCCAGCACTCAACGATCAGGGGCGGTTTGGCGGGCGGGTTAGGGTTTTGGGCGTGACCAGGATCGTTGCGGGTTCGGTGGGCGGGCGGTCCATCGCGGTGCCCGCGAAGGGCACCCGCCCCACCAGCGACCGCGTCCGCGAGGCGATCTTCTCCCGGCTGGAGCACCTCGACGTGCTCGACGGCGCCCGCGTGCTCGACCTCTACGCCGGCTCCGGCGCGCTCGGGCTGGAGGCCGCCAGCCGCGGCGCGGTCTCGGTGATCCTCGTGGACAGCGCGCGTCCGGCGGCCGACGTCGCGCGCAGGAACGTCGCCGCCCTCGGGCTGGCCGGCGTCCGCGTCACCACGGAGACCGCCGAGCGGTACGCGGCCGGGCTGGCGGGGCGGCCGGCGGCCGGCCCTGCGGCGTCGGCTGTGCCCGCAGGTACTGCGGCGCCAGCCGGACCGGCGGGCGCGGGCGGGGCGGCAGCGCTGGACCTCGTCTTCCTCGACCCGCCCTACGACCTCGGCGAGGACGAGCTTGCCGCCGTCCTGACGCATCTCGCCGCGCCGGGGGTGCTGGCCGACGGCGCCGTCGTCGTCGTCGAGCGCTCGACCCGCACCCCGGAGCCGGCCTGGCCGGACGGCCTCGCGCCGTTCGCGCGCAAGGACTACGGCGAGACGGCGGTCTACTACGCGGAGCCCGCCGACCCGGAGCCCACGAACAACGAGCCCACCGACGCCGCACCCGCGGACGGCACCGCACCCTCGGGCGACACCCCGCCGTCGGATAGCGTGGGCGCGTGACCACAGTCGTCTGCCCCGGGTCGTTCGACCCCATCACGCTCGGCCACCTCGACGTGGTCCGCCGCGCCACCACCATGTTCGACGACGTCGTGGTCGGCGTCGCGAAGAACCCCGGCAAGTCCGGCCTGCTGGACCTCGAGACGCGTGCGGGGCTCGTGCGCGCCGCGCTGGCGTCCGCCGCCGAGACCGAGCCGGGGCTGGCCCGCGTCAGCGTCGCCGTCGTGCCGGGGCTGCTGGTGGACTTCTGCCGGGAGATCGGCGCGGTCGCCGTCGTGAAGGGCCTGCGCGGCGGCGGGGACTTCGACGCCGAGCAGCCGATGGCGCTCATGAACCGGCACCTGTCGGGCGTCGAGACGATCTTCCTGCCGGGGGACCAGCGGTACGCGCACGTCGCGTCGTCGCTGGTCAAGGACATCGTGCGGCACGGCGGGCAGGTCGACGACCTGGTTCCGGCCGGTGTCACGGAGGCCCTGCGGGCCGCGCTGGGGCAGCCCGCCGCGGGCTCGTGAGCCCTGTCACCCCGCACGGGCGCGCGTGACGCCCGTTCGATGTCGTAGGATTGCTTTTTGGTCCCTGGCTTGAGTCACCTTCGTGGCTGAGCGCCGGTCCACCCCCCTCATCGTCCATCCGGACGCTGACCTCGTTCTGCCCTTATCGGAGCCTGTTATCTCCCGCGAACCGAACTCGCCGCTCGTGCTCGACACGCACGAGCTCTCTCGGCGTGCCGGAACGATGCGTACGCACAGCATGACCGTGCAGGCGCCGTCGGACCTCGGCACCGCCGTGATCGGTATCCCGGAAGGCGCTGACCTGGAGCTGGACCTGCGGCTCGAGTCCGTGATGGAGGGCGTGCTGGTCTCCGGCACCGTCCGCGGCACGGTCAAGGGCGAGTGCAGCCGCTGCCTCGACGACATCTCCCGTGAGATCACGGTCGACGTCACGGAGCTGTTCGCCTACCCCGAGAAGGCCGCCGCGTCGGCCGAGGCGGGGGACACGGACGTGGAGGACGAGGAGTCCGTCCTGAAGGACGACATGGCCGACCTGGAGCCTTCGCTTCGGGATTCGGTCGTGACTGCACTACCATTTCAACCGTTGTGCCGGGAGGACTGCCCGGGCCTGTGCTCCGAGTGCGGAGCCCGCCTGGCGGATGACCCCGGTCATCACCACGACGTGGTCGACCCTCGTTGGTCGGCGCTACAGAGCATGCTCGAATCTACGAGCGTGTCGGACGAGACGAAAGAGAGCTAGCCGTGGCTGTTCCGAAGCGCAAGATGTCGCGCAGCAACACCCGTGCGCGTCGCTCGCAGTGGAAGACCACCGCAGCGACCCTCACGACCTGCCCGCAGTGCCAGGGCAACAAGCTGCCCCACACGGCGTGCCCGACGTGCGGTACCTACAAGGGTCGCACCTACCGTGACGCCCTGAAGACCGTTCACGCGGGCTGACGTGGCGAAGGGCGGTCCGGCCCCGGCGAGGCCGGAACCTACCGCGCTGCTCGAGAAGCTCGGGGTCCATCTGGACCCCGAGCTTCTTGTGCTGGCACTGACCCACCGGTCGTTCGCCCACGAGGCCGGAGGCATCCCCACCAACGAGCGCCTGGAGTTCCTGGGCGACACGGTGCTGGGGCTGGTGGTCACCGAGGCGTTGTTCCGGCGGCATCCCGACCAGTCGGAGGGCGACCTGGCGCGCATGCGCGCGGCGACGGTGTCGCAGCGTGCGCT
This sequence comes from Promicromonospora sukumoe, assembly GCF_014137995.1. Taxonomy (NCBI): domain Bacteria; kingdom Bacillati; phylum Actinomycetota; class Actinomycetes; order Micrococcales; family Promicromonosporaceae; genus Promicromonospora; species Promicromonospora sukumoe. Next base: position 204,846 of record NZ_JACGWV010000002.1, on the reverse strand, counting down.
CGCAGCGATCGCGCGCACCCTCGGCCTGGGCAAGTACGTGCTGCTGGGCAAGGGCGAGATCCGCACGCGCGGCTTCGAGAAGGACTCGATCCTGTCCGACACGGTCGAGGCGCTCATCGGCGCGACGTACCTGTCGCACGGCCTGGAGACCTCGCGCGCCCTGGTGCACCGGCTGGTCGACTCCACGCTCGACGTCGCCGCCGGGCTGGGCGCCGGCCTGGACTGGAAGACGTCGCTGCAGGAGGCGTCCGCCGAGCGCGGCCTGGGCGCGCCCGACTACCTCGCCACGTTCGAGGGCCCCGAGCACGCTCGGGTGTTCCACTCGACGGTCGTGATCGACGGCGTCACCTACGGCTCGGGCTCCGGCACCGCGAAGAAGCACGCCGAGCAGGGCGCCGCCGAGCAGACCTACCGGGCTCTCCTGGAGAAGTTCCCGCTGCCCGACAAGGCCGACGGCGCCGACGCGTCGGCCGCGGGCAAGGCGCCGGCGTCCGGTGCCTGAGCTCCCCGAGGTCGAGACCGTCCGCGACGGTCTCGACCGCCTCGTCGTCGGCGCGGTGGTGCGCGACGTCGAGGTGTTCCGCGAGTACAGCGTCCGCCGGCACGACGGCGGCCCGGACTCCTTCCGCGACCAGCTCACCGGCCGGCGGCTGTCGGCCGCGGTACGCCGCGGCAAGTTCCTCTGGCTGCCGCTGACGGAGCCCGCCCCGCAGCCCGCGACCCCGCAGCCCGGGGCGGCCCCGCTGGTCGAGTCTGTCGAGACCCCTCCCGTCGCCGCGCTGCTGGCGCACCTCGGGATGTCGGGCCAGCTCCTGGTGCGCGGCGCGACGCCGGACACGTCGGCGTCGGCCACCGAAGCGGTCACGGCGGATGCCACGGCGCAGAGCGACGCGCCGTCCGGCACCGCGCCAGGTGGCGTGGTGCCCGACGGCGCGGCCGGCACCGAGGACGACTGGCAGCACCCTCACCTGCGGGTCCGCCTGCACCTGGACGGTGCGCCGTCGGGCGCGCGGTACCTCGACTTCGTGGACCAGCGCACGTTCGGGCACCTGAGCGTCCATGACCTGGTGCCCGCCGACGACGGCGCGACGCGGGCGGGTGGCGCCCCGACGTCGGGCATCATCCCGACGTCGGCCGCTCCGGTGCCGGCCGCACAGGGCCCGGCCGCGCCGTCGGCCGTGACGCCGTCGCCTGGGACGCCGTCGAGCATCCCCGCAGGCCACGGCTCGGACCTGCCGCTGCTCCCGGAACCAGTGGCGCACATCGCGCGCGACCTGCTCGACCCGAACCTGGACCTGGACGCCCTGGTGAGCCGCGTCCGCCGTCGTCGGACGCAGGTGAAGCGGGCGCTCCTGGACCAGACCGTCGTGTCCGGCGTGGGCAATATCTACGCCGACGAGGCGCTGTGGCGCGCGCAGGTGCACTGGGCGCGCCCCACGGACAAGCTGAAGGCGGCGGACGTGCGGCGCGTGCTGGACTCCGCGGCCGAGGTCATGCGCGAGGCGCTCGTGCAGGGCGGCACCAGCTTCGACGAGCTGTACGTCAACGTGAACGGGCAGTCGGGGTACTTCGACCGGTCGCTCGCCGTGTACGGGCAGGAGAACAAGGAGTGCCGCCGCTGCGGCGCGCTGGTGCGCCGCGACGCGTTCATGAACCGCTCGTCGTTCAGCTGCCCGGTCTGCCAGCCCAAGCCCCGAGGCCTCTGACCCGCTCAACCCGCCTCCCGCACTCGCTGAGTGCTGGGTATTCGCCCTTCCGGCGCGCAGAAAAGGGCGAATACCCAGCACTCAACGAGCCGCCGGGCGGGGTGAGGGTCAGCGGGTCGCGACGTTGCGGAGGGTGTCGCCCGCGCGCCAGGCCGTGAGCTGCTCGGCCAGGAAGCGGGCTGCGCCGCGCGGACGTCCGCCCGCGACGTGCGGGGTGAGGATCAGGTTCGGCACGTCCCACAGCGGGGAGTCCTCGGGCAGCGGCTCGGTCTCCATGACGTCGAGCGCGGCGCCGGCGAGCCGTCCGGAGCGCAGGGCGTCCTCCAGGGCAGCCTCGTCCACGGTCGCCCCGCGGCCCACGTTCACGAACCGCGCCGACGCCGGCAGCAGGCCGAGCAGCCGAGCGTCGAGGATGTGCCGCGTCGCGGGCACGGCCGGCAGCAGCGAGATCAGCAGGTCGGTCTCGGCCAGCAGCGCGTCGAGGCCTCCGGCGTCGACCACCGGGTACCCGGAACGCTCGCCGGCGCGCGAGGCGACGCCGGTGACCTGCGCGCCCAGCGCCGTCAGCAGCGGTGCCAGGCGCAGTGCGATGGAGCCGAAGCCCCAGATCGTGACGCGCGCGCCGTCGAGCGAGTACTCGCGGCCGGTCACGCCGTCTGCCTGGGCGAACGCGATCTCCTTGGCCCAGCGGTGCTCCCGCTGCGCGGCCAGGGACACGTCGATCCGGCGGACCGACGCCAGGATGAGGGCCAGGGCGTGCTCGGTGACGGTGTCGTCGTGCAGGGACTGCCCGGACGAGATGACGACGTCGGGCGCGAACCCGGACCGCAGCGCGACGTCGGGCCCCGCGGAGAGGGTCTGCACCCAGCGCAGGGCGGTCATGCGCTCGGCGGCGTCGGCGACGATCTTGGGCGGGCTCGACCAGGTGACGAGCACCTCGGCGTCGGTGTGCTCCGCGGGGATCGGCTCGGTCATCGCGTAGGTGGCGACGGTGTCGGGGCCGCCGGGTGCGAAGGAGGCTCCGCCGTCGGGCAGCAGGGACGGGAAGTCGAGGTCGAAGGGCACGTCGGGTACGAGGATCTTCACTCCGGGGACGTTACCGGACGGGCCCACGCGGCAGAGCGCCCGTCCGGCCTGTCCGAGGAAGTCCTCGGGGCGGCCGGGCGGGCGCTCTGCGCTGGGGGTTCTTGCGAGGTACTGCGGGGTACTGCGGCTATCGCGGGAAGAGCGTCAGCCCGTCACCCGGATGAAGACCGGGTTGGTCTGCCACATCTCCGTGTAGTGCACGGGGACGCCGGCCTGCTGGGCCTCGACGACCATGCCGTTGCCCGCGTAGAGCGAGACGTGGCCGGACGTCCAGACGATGTCGCCCGGCTGGGCCTCCGCGGCGGAGACCTGGTAGCCGACGGTCGACATCGAGGCCGAGCTGTGCGGCAGGCTGATCCCGAGCTGGGCGTAGACGTACTGGATGAGCCCGGAGCAGTCGAAGCCGCTGGGTGAGGCCCCGCCCCACACGTAGGGCACGCCCACGTACTCGAGGGCGAGGTTGACGGCCTGCTGGCCCAGGCCCGAGGAGGACGCGGCGGCCTTCGCCACCACGGCCTCGGCCTCGGCTGCCGCGGCGGCCTCGGCCTCTGCGGCAGCCTTGGCCTCCGCCTCGGCCTTCGCCTTGGCTTCCGCCTCGGCCTTGGCGCGCGCCTCGGCCTCCTTCTTCTCCTTGGCCTCGGCGATACCCGCCTTGGTCTCGGCGTACGGGGTCACGCTGACGCGACCCTGCTCGGCCAGGAAGCTGGCGTCGTTGGCGACCTCGACCTTGGTCACGAGGTTCTCGGCCAGGCCCGCGCGGGTCTTGGTGTCGAACGTCTTGTTGGCGAGCGTGGTCTGGGTGTGGGACTCGGCAGGCGCGGTGTGGGCGGTCTGGGTGAAGACCGACGCGAGCATGCCGGAGGTGACTACCGCGATCGCGCCGGTACGGGCGGCGTTCTCGGCTGCTGTCTGGGTCAGAGCGGTGAAGGGGGTGAGGGCGGGGCCCTCGGCGCGATGCCGCGCCCGGTTGCTGGGTCGGTTTACCTGGTCGTCCGCCCAGTCCTGGGTGCGGTCGGTGAGTACGGTCACCAGTGATCTCCTCGGACGCCTACGAAGTGAGCTGTCGGGTTCGGATGGGGAGAGCAATCACCCGGCCTCACAAGGAGGCTTCACCCCGAGGACACTCCCGTGCCCGGCTTACTTGGTTCCCCCGCCCCTGTCACGTTCTGGCTGCTCAGGACCGGTGACAGGGTTCGGCGTCCGGGCCTGGACCGACCCGTTGCTGGAGCGGCGAGATCGACCGTACTCGTCTCCCGTTCAAATGTCACGATTAGGTCACATACCGTCTTGTGATGGAACGTTCCTGGCAATGAGTGCCCCGTGTCACCATGGCGTGCATGTCCGATTCCCTGCTCGACACCCTGCGCGCCCGGTACGACGTCGTCGTCGTGGGCGCCGGTCACAACGGCCTCACCGCAGCGGCCTACGCGGCCCGCGGCGGGCGCTCGGTCCTCGTCCTGGAGCGCGCGGACCACGTCGGCGGCGCGTCCGTCTCGGCCCGCCCGTTCACCGGCGTGGACGCCCGTCTGTCCCGCTACTCCTACCTCGTCTCGCTCCTGCCGCACCGGGTCGTGGACGAGCTCGGGCTGCCGATCCGGCTCGTCCGCCGTCGTTGGTCGTCGTACACCCCCGTGGCCGACGGCGGCCTGCTGGTCGACACCCAGGACGAGGCCGCCACACGCGCCTCCTTCCGTCGCCTGACCGGTTCCGATGCCGACCACGAGGCCTGGGGCCGGTTCTACGCGATGACCGCCGAGGTGGCGCGCCGCCTCGCGCCCACCCTCACCGAGCCCCTGCTCCCGCGCGCCACCGTCCGTCGCCTCGTGTCCGACGGCGTGGGCGAGGAGGCCTGGCGCGCCCTGTTCGAGGAGCCCCTCGGTGAGGTGCTGCGCCGCACCTTCGCCGACGACGTCGTGCGCGGCGTCGCCGCCACTGACGGCCTGATCGGCACGTTCGCCGACGTCGACGAGCCGTCCCTGAGGCAGAACCGCTGCTTCCTGTACCACGTGATCGGCAACGGGACCGGCGACTGGGACGTCCCCGTGGGCGGCATGGGCGCCGTCTCGGGCGCCCTGCGCGACGCCGCCGTGGCGGCCGGCGCCACGATCGTCACGTCCGCGTCGGTGACCGCCGTCGACCCCGGCGCCGTGGGCGCCGAGGTGGCCTGGACCGACGCCGACGGGCGCACCGGGGGCGTGACCGCCGGGCACGTGCTCGCGGGCTGCGCGCCGGCGGAGCTGGACCGGTTGTTGGCCGGAGCGGGGCGGGGGGCTGCTTCGGGTGGGGTGGTGGGTGGTGCTGGTGCTGGTGCTGGTGGTGCCGGTGTCGCCGATGCCGCGCCCGAGGGCGCCCAGCTCAAGGTGAACATGCTGCTCAGCCGGCTGCCGCGCCTGCGCGACGACGTCGACCCGGTCGCCGCGTTCAGCGGGACCCTGCACGTCAACGAGTCGCTGACCCAGCTCCAGACCGCGTACGCGCAGGCCGCCGCCGGGCGCATCCCCGACCTGCCGCCCAGCGAGATCTACTGCCATACGCTGTCCGACCGGACGATCCTCGGGCCGTCGTTGGCCGGGACCGACGCGCAGACGATCACGCTGTTCGGGCTGCACATGCCGGCCCGGCTCTTCCGCGCGGACCCCGACGGCGCCCGCGAGCAGGCGCTGGCGGCCACCCTCGCGTCGCTGAACACCGTGCTGGCCGAGCCCATCGAGGACGTGCTCGCTCTCGACGCCGACGGCGCGCCCTGCCTCGAGGTGCGCACCCCAGTGGACCTGGAGGGCGACGTCGGTCTGCCGGGCGGGCACATCTTCCACCGCGACCTGACCTGGCCGTTCGCGGAGGACGGGCCCGGCTCCGCCGTCGGCGAAGCAGCGGGTGCGGCGGGCGGGTCAGGCGCGGACGCCGGAGCCGCCAGCGGGGCTGCGACCTGGGTCGACCCCGGGGCGGCAACGGGTGCCGCCGAGCGCTGGGGCGTCGCGACGGCGCACCCGAGGGTGCTGCTCGCGGGCGCCGGCGCCCGCCGCGGCGGCGGCGTCAGCGGCATCCCGGGCCGAGCCGCCGCGATGGCGGTCCTGGAGACCCCGGCCCTCTGACTCTCTGCTGCCCCACCGCCCGACCTCACGGTGTTGACCACAGCAGTTCCTGCCAGGATGCGGCCCCTGCTGGCAGCAGCTGCTGTGCTCAACACCAACCCGCGAGGCGGCGTCGCGCGGGCGGACGTCGTCGGGCGGCGGTGTTGACCACAGCGGTTGCTGCCAGCCCGAGGGCCCCGGTGGCAGCAACCGCTGTGGTCAACACCGGGGATGACGGGGCGGTGCGCGGCTGGGCGGCGTCAGGACGACGGCGTTGAGCACAGCGGTTGCTACCAGCCGAGGGCCCCGGTGGCAGCAACTGCTGTGGTCAACGACGGGTGGGCCGAGCCGCGGCGGGGGCAGGCCTGGAGGGCTCGGCCCTCTGACGCCGGCAGGGCTCACGGCGGCGTCGTGGCCAGGTCCGGCTGACTCCGGTTCAGCAGGCTCTGGCGGACCATATCCCGAGGGTTGACGGTCGCCTGGGGCCTGCTGAATCGGAGTCAGCCGGGCAGTGGTCAGCCGGGCAGATCAGCAGCAGGTCAGTCGAGGGCCAGGGCGGCTGCCGGGGTGACCGCCGCGGCTCGGCGGGCCGGGACGACGGCGGCGAGCAGCCCCGCCAGGACCGCGACCGGCACCACGGCGGCCAGCGCGAGCCACGGGACGCGCCAGGTCGCGGCGTCGAGCGCCGTCGTCAGGAATGTCTCGTAGCCGACCCAGGCGAAGCCGACCCCGAGCGCGGTGCCCAGCACCGCGGCCGACACCGCCAGCAGCACGGCCTCGGCGGCCAGCATCCGCCGGAGCTGCCGGCGGGTGAGCCCGAGCGCGCGCAGCACGGCGTGCTCGCGAGCCCGTTCCAGCACCGAGAGCCCCAGCGTGCTCGCGATACCGATCAGGGCGATCACCACGGAGATGCCCAGCAGCCCGAGCGTCGCGGCCGTGATCGTCGCCAGCAGCTGGCCGTCCGCGGCCTCGGCGCGCAGCCCGTTGTCGACGTCGGCGCCGACGTCGTCAGCGAGGGTGTCGAGGTCGCCGAGCAAGGCGACCGGGTCGGCGTCGGCCGCGGCACGCACCCAGACGGCGTGCACCCGCGGCGAACCGAGCGCGGTCAGTGTTTCCGGCGCGACGACGCCGGCGCCGCCCCAGCCTGTGCCGGTGGTGACCCGCAGCTCCGTCTGCGCGGGGCCGTCGGCCCCCGGGGTGTCCGCAGCGCTTTCAGGCTCCGCGGCGGCGTCGGCCTTCCCGTCGCCGACGGCGCTCACCGTCACGAGGTCACCGGTCCCGTCGCCCAGCCGGTCCGCCGGGTCGTCGCCGTACACGTCGGCGTCGAGCGCGACCGTGCCCGGCTCGACCCGGGCGAACGCGCCGCCGTCGCGGGCGACCCGGTCCGCGTCCGGCGTGCCGAGCAGCAGCAGCGGTCGCTCGGCGCCGACGTCGCCGGCCCCGGCCGTGTCGGCGTCACCCGCCCCGGCCGCGCTCGCGCCGACCTTGCCGTCACCGGCTCCGACCTTGTCGTCACCGGCTCCGACCTTGTCGTCACCGGCTCCGACCTTGTCGTCGCGCGCGTCGCCCTCGCCGACGCCGCCCCCGCCGTCGACGTCGTCGCCCGCCCCGACGGCGTCGTCCGCTCCGGCCGCGCCGCCCGCCCCGCCACCCCCGCCCGGACCCACATCAACCAGCACCCCCTCGACCACGATCGCCCGCTCCACCCCGGCTACGCCCAACACCCGCTCCAGCACGTCGGCGTCGAGCGGCTCGTCCCACGACGTGAGCGCCACGTCGAGCGGGTGCGCCGTGCCGTGGTTCGCCTCGACCGACGCGCGCGTGCTCGCGAGCCCGGTCAGCACCGCCGTCGTCAGCGTGACGCCGACCAGCAGCGACGCGGTGGTAGTCGCCGTCCGGCGCGGGTTGCGTACGGCGTTCTCGGTCGCGAGGCGCCCGCCGGGGCCGAGCAGCGCCCCGACGCCCCGCACCAGCAGCGGGACCAGCAGTGGCCCGAGGAGCAGGACGCCCGCGAACAGCGCGCCGCCGCCCGTCACCATGCTCACCGCGCTGCCCCGGGCGACCGCCACCGCGAGCAGCGCCCCGCCGCCGGCCACGAGCAGAGCCCCGAGCGTCACCCGGGTGCGGCCAGCTCCCGTCCGCACGTCGACAGCGCCGTCGGGCCGCAGCGCCGCGAGCGGGCTCACCCGCACGACGCGCCGGGTCGGCAGCCAGGACGCCACCGCCGTCACCACCAGCCCGATCACGAACCCGCCCAGCAGCCACCAGCCCGGCGGCTGCTGGGGAGCGGCGAGCGGGCTGTTCCGGGTGACGGCGTCGACCACCGCGACCAGGCCGTACCCGAGCCCGGTGCCGGCCAGCACCCCGCCCAGCGAGGCGAGCACCCCGACGACGGCGGCCTCCCGCCGCACCGACCCCAGCACCTGCCGGCGCGTGGCCCCGACGCAGCGCAGGAGCGCGAAGTCCCGCACCCGCTGGGCGAACAGGATCGCGAACGTGTTGGTGATGACCAGCACCGAGACGAGGATCGCCACACCTGCGAACAGCAGCAGCATCAGCGACAGCGTGTTCACGTTGTTGGTGTGCAGGGCCATGCTCTCGGCGACGTGCTGCTCGGGTGTGACGGCCGTCGCGCCGTCGGGCAGCGGGCCCGTGTCACCGACGACGGCGGCCTGGTCCAGCAGGAGGCTGTCGTCGTCGCGCCAGTGCAGCAGCTGCTCGAACGTGATGTAGACGGCGGCCTGCCCCAGGTTCGCGGACGCCGCCACGATGCCGACCACCCGCAGGTCGACGGCGGCGGACCCCGCGCCGAGCGTCACCTGGTCGCCCACCGCGATCTCCATGTCCTGGGCGGTCCACACGTCGATCACCGCCTCGCCGGCCCGCTCCGGGAAGCGGCCCGAGTCGAGCGTCTGCCAGCGCAGCCGCGGCGTGTCCGCGATCGACCCGACGAACTTGCCGGGGGCCTGCGCGTCGCCCGCCCGCAGCGGCAGCGTCGCCGAGCCGAGCACGGCGACCTCGTCCCCGTGCTGCGCGGCGTAGGTGATCGCGTTCTGGGTGCCGAGGCCCCGGACCACGTGGTCGGCGCCCGCGAACTGCGCCCCCGCGCCGGCCGTGATCCGGCTCTGCGCCCCGGTCGTGAGCACGCCGACCGCCACGACGAACGCGACCGCGACGACGACGGCGGTCGCCGCCGCGACGTACCGCCGCAGGTGCCGGCGCAGGGAGGCGAGGAAGACGGTACGCATCAGGCGATCAGCCCGTCCTGCACGACGACGACGTCGTCGGCGTACGCCGCGGCGTCGGGCTCGTGGGTGACCATGACGACCGTCTGGCCGAGCTCGCGCGCCGACCGGCGCAGGTGGTCCAGCACCTCCGCCGACGTCGTGCTGTCCAGGTTCCCGGTCGGCTCGTCGGCGAACACCAGGCTCGGGCGCGTGACCAGCGCCCGCGCGATGGCGACGCGCTGCTGCTGGCCGCCCGAGAGCTCCGCGGGCCGGTGGTCGAGCCGGTCCGCCACACCCAGGCTGTCGGCGAGGCGCTGTGCGCGCTCGCGCGCGTCGTCGTCGACCCGGGGGCCGCCCAGCTCCAGGGGGAGCAGGATGTTCTGCCGCGCGGTGAGCATCGGCAACAGGTTGAACGACTGGAAGACGAAGCCGATGCGCTCGCGGCGGAAGACGGTCAGGGCGTCATCGTCGAGGGACCCGAGGTCCGTGCCGCCGACTGCGACGGTGCCGCCGCTGGGCCGGTCGAGCCCGGCGAGGCAGTGCATCAGGGTGGACTTGCCCGATCCACTGGGGCCCATGATCGCGGTGAACCGTCCGCGCGGGACGTCGAGGTCGACGCCGCGGAGGGCGTGCACCTGGGCCGCGCCGCGGCCGTAGGTCTTGGTCAGGCCGCGCGTGCTGGCCGCGAGGGCTTCGGGTGCTGGGGCGGGGCCGGATGCGGCGGCGGGCCGGGCGGCCGCCGTCGCCGGTGCTCGTCTGCTGGAGGACATGCCCCCAGCCAAGGCAGCGCGCCGTTGCCGCCGTGTATGCGAATTTCCATACGCCCCCGATATACCCCGGCTCCGTAGCATCGAGGACATGCGCGTGCTGATCGTCGAGGACGAGCCCGAGATGGCGGACGGTATCCGCGCGGGCCTGCGCCTGGAGGCGATCGCCGCCGACGTCGCCGGGGACGGTCACACGGCCCTGGAGCTGCTGAGCGTCAACACCTACGACATCGCCGTCCTCGACCGCGACATCCCCGGCCCGTCGGGCGACGAGATCGCCCGGCGCGTGGTCGCGTCCGGGAGCGGCATGCCGATCCTCATGCTGACCGCCGCCGACCGGCTCGACGACAAGGCCTCCGGGTTCGAGCTCGGCGCCGACGACTACCTCACCAAGCCGTTCGAGCTGCGCGAGCTCGTGCTGCGGCTCCGGGCGCTCGACCGGCGTCGGGCCCACCACCGGCCGCCCGTCCGGGAGGTCGCGGGGCTGCGCCTCGACCCGTTCCGCCGCGAGGTCTACCGTGACGGCCGCTACGTGCCGCTGACCCGCAAGCAGTTCGCGGTGCTCGACGTGCTGATGGCGGCCGAGGGCGGCGTCGTGAGCGCCGAGGACCTGCTGGAACGGGCCTGGGACGAGAACGCCGACCCCTTCACCAACGCCGTGCGCATCACGGTCTCGGCGCTGCGCAAGCGGCTCGGCGAGCCGTGGGTGATCGCGACGGTGCCCGGCGTCGGCTACCGGATCGACGTGCCGGCGCCCGTGGAAGCCGACCGTGGATAGGGCGCCCGGCCTGAGCGTCCGGCTCAAGCTGACCCTGAGCTACACGGGGTTCCTCATGCTGGCCGGCACCCTCGTGCTCGGCGTCGCGTGGGTGTTCCTGCTGCGGTTGTCGCCCTCGGCCGGGATCGACACCCTGCGCGAGCTCACCAACCCCCAGGTCTTCATCGGCGGCGTCGGGCCGCGGGTGTTCATCCCGGCGGCCCTCGTCGTGATGGCGTTCCTGCTGGTGTTCGGCCTGGTGGGCGGCTGGTTCCTCGCGGGCCGCATGATCGCCCCGCTGGCACGGATCACCGACGCCGCCCGCCGCGCCACCGCCGGCTCGCTCGCCCACCGGATCCACCTGCCGGGACGCCGGGACGAGTTCCGCGAGCTCGCCGACGCCTTCGACGCCATGCTCGCCCGGCTCGAGTCGCACGTCGCCGAGCAGCGCCGCTTCGCCTCCAACGCCTCCCACGAGCTGCGCACCCCGCTCGCGATCGCCCAGACGTTCCTCGACGTCGCCCGCCGGGACCCCGACGGCGACACCGGCGACCTCGTCGAGCGGCTGCACGCCGTCAACTCCCGGGCGATCGACCTCACCGAGGCCCTGCTCGTGCTCAGCCGTGCCGACCAGCGGTCGTTCACCCCGGAACGCGTCGACCTGTCCCTCCTGGCCGAGGAGGCCACCGAGACGCTCCTCCCGCTCGCCGGACGCCGCGGCGTCACGATCGAGACCTCCGGCGACGTCACCCCGACCACGGGGTCGCCGGCGCTCCTGCTGCAGCTCACGACCAACCTCGTGCACAACGCGATCGTCCACAACCTGCCCGACGGCGACGGCGTGGGGCCTGGCGTGGTCGGGGATGGCGGCGCGGGGGCCGGCAGCGCGAGGGGAGGCAGGGCGGGGGCGGGCACGGTGCGGGTGCACACGAGTGTGTCCGACGGCGGCGCGACGCTCGTCGTCGAGAACACGGGGGAGCGGCTCACGGCTGGGCTCGTGGCGACTCTCGCCGAGCCGTTCCAGCGCGGCAGCGAACGCGCCCGCCCCGGCCGCGCGGCCGCGGGCCGGGCACGCGGAGGCGTCGCAGTCGGGAGCGGTGCGGGTCGGGTCGTGGACGCCGACCACGTCGGCGTCGGGCTGGGCCTTGCCATAGTGCGGAGCATCGCCGAGGCCCACGACGGGACCCTCACCCTCGAACCCCGCGACGGCGGGGGCCTCCGCGTCACGGTCCGCCTGCCCGCCGCGCAAGACTGACGGAGACCATGCATCTGCGGCCGAGGCAGGCCGGCGCCGCTGACTCCGGTTCAGCAGGCCGCGGGCGACCGCAACTCAAGGGTTGACGGTCGTCTGCTGCCTGCTGAACCGGAGTCAGCCGAGCAGCTGCTGCAAGGGTGCGGCCCGGTGCGGCAGCAGGTGCCTAGTCCGGTACGGGGCCTCAGCCCTCCTGCGCGGCCGCCCAGGCGTAGGCGGGGTCGGTGGCGAGCAGGTCCTCGTGCCGCCCGCGAGCAGCGACGGTCGCGGGCGCGCCCGGTCCCGCACCAGCCCCGGCGATGCCAGGTCCGGTCGTGCCAGCTCCAGCGGCGCCAAGCCCAGTCGTGCCAAGTCCGGCGGCGCCAGATCCAGCGAAGCCAGCCCCGGCGGCGTCGAGCCCAGCGGTGCCAGGCTCGGCGGTGGCAGTTCCGGCGTCGGGCCCAGGCGCGCCCTGCGCGAGGAGCAGCACCTCGTCGGCCACGGTCAGCGGCGTGAGGCGGTGGGTCGCCAGCAGCACGGCCCGGCCGGTCGCACGGGCGTGGGCGGCGACGGCGTCCACGAGCGCGTCAGCGGTCGCGCCGTCGAGGTGCTCGGCGGGCTCGTCCACGAGCAGCACCCGCGCCGGCGCCAGGAGTGCACGCGCCACCAGCAGCCGACGGCGCTCGCCGCCCGAGACCGCCGCCGCGTCCGTGCCCACCACGGTGTCCAGCCCTGCGGGAAGCGCGGCGAGCCAGTCGCCCAGCCCGACGGCGTCCAGCGCGGCACGCGCCTCGTCCGACGTGACGTCGCCGCGCGCGACCCGCAGGTTCTCCAGCACGGTCGTGTCGAACACATGCCCGTCCTCGGCGACGAACAACGCCCCGCCGTGAGCGTCCCCACCCCCGCCCCCGCTCCGCGCGACCGGCAGTTCGGCGGTCGGTAGTTCGTCAGGTGATCGGTAGTCCGAGCTGCCGACTACCTGACCAACTGCCGACCTTCCGTCACCGACCCCGCGACCGACCTTGCGACCGACCCCGCCGGAGACCGCCGGGATCAGCCCGGCCGCCGTCATCAGCAGCGTCGTCTTGCCGACGCCGGACGGCCCTGCCAGCGCCACGACCGAACCCGGCCGCAGCGTCAGGGACACACCCTCGACCGCCGCGACGCGCCGGCCGTCGGCTCCGGGCCAGCCCGCGGCGACGTCGTCGAGCACGAGTAGCGCCCCGCCGTCCCCGCCCGAAACCCCCGATGCACCCCCCGACGTGTCAGACCCACAGGTCCCTCGGGGTGCCTGTACGTCTGACACGTGCGCCCCGCCCGAGTCACGCCCCTTGACACCTGCCCCCGCGGTCTCGTCCGCGACCTCCCCGTTGTCAGACGTACAGGTCCCCCGGGGTACCTGTACGTCTGACACGTGCGCTCCGCCCGGGTCACGCCCCTCGACGCCGGCCCCCACCGTCTCGCTAGCGGCCCCCACCGTGTCAGACGTACGGGTCCCCCGAGGGACCTGTGGTTCTGACACGTTCGAGGTCGCGGAGGTCGTAACGTTTGCTGCGCTCGCGGGCGTGTCCGGGAGCAGGCCCAGCAGCCGCCGTGCCGCCTCGCGCGAGCGGTGCAGCTGGACCGCCGCGGCGGGTAGGCCCGCGGTCGCCTCGAACACGGCGAGCGGCGTCAGCACGATCACGGTCAGCGCCTCGGGCGACAGCGACCCGTCCAGCGCCGCCGGGATGCCGAACGCCAGCGAGGCGAGCACCGCGAGCCCCTGGGCCAGCGCCCCCAGGGCGGCGGCGAGCCCGGAGGTGCGGGCCCCGTCGTCGGCGACGGCGGACAGCCGCGCGTCCGCCGCGTCCAGGTCGGCGACCCGTGCGTCGAACCGGCCGGCGACCCGCAGCGCGGCCGACTCCTCCAGGAGCCCCAGCGACAGCGCCGACACCTCGCCGCGGGCCGCCGCGCCCCGCGCCTCGGTCCGGGCCGCCGCCCGCGCCGCGAGCCACGGCGTCACGACCCCCGCCAGCACCAGGCACACCGCCAGCGCCACACCCGCGGCCGGCAGCAGCACCCCCAGCAGGATCACCGAGCCGAGCGACGTCACCGCCGCGACCCCGGCGGGCACCATCGCACGCACCACGACGTCGCCCACGTCGTCGACGTCCTGCCCGATCCGGGCCAGGAGCTCGCCACGGCGCACGGTCACGGGCCGGTCGTCGGCGGCGAGCCGCGCGTACAGGTTCGCGCGCAGGGCGGCCATGCCGCGCAGGGCGACGTCGTGGGAGGCCAGGCGCTCGCAGTACCGCAGCACGCCCCGCCCGATGCCGAACGCCCGCACCGAGACCACCGCGACCGAGAGCGTGAGCACCGGCGGCATCTGCGACGCCCGGGCGACGAGCCACGCGGCGACCGCGGCGAGCCCGATCGCGCAGGCCAGGGCCAGCACGCCGAGCGCGACCGCGGCCGCGACCTTGCCCGGGCGCACCTCCAGCAGGGGCAGCACGCGCCGCAGCGGGTCGCGCGTGTCTCGCGCGGGGGAGACCGGGCGGGCCGGGTCCCGGGTCAGGGGCGTGGTCATCGTGCCTCCCGGTCCGCGAGGCCGGACGCCGGCCCCGCCGTGTGTCCCGCGGGCGCGTCGTCCTGCGCCGCGCCTGCGGGCCCGCCTGATCCAGCCGGCTCATCCGGCTCATCCGGCTCATCCGGCTCGCCCAGCCCAGTCATTGCGCCCGGCTCACCCGGCTCACCCGACCCACCCGGCAGGCCCAGCCCAGTCATTGCGCCCGGTTCGCCGGTCCGTGCCGGGTCGTCCGGCCCAGCCGCCTCCGACGCCGAGCGGACGTCGACCACCTGGTCCGCGAGGGCGAGCAGCGACGCCCGGTGCGCGACGACGAGCACGGTCCGGCCGGCGTCGCGCCACGCCCGGACGGTGTCGAGCACGGCCTGCTCGCCGCGCGCGTCGAGGTGTGCGGTCGGTTCGTCGAGGATCACCAGCGGCTTGGCGCCGGCGTCGTCGAGCAGGGCGGAGGTGAGCGCGACGCGCTGGCGCTGCCCCACGGACAGCCCGACGCCGCCGAGCCCGATGCGGGTGTCCCAGCCGTCGGGCAGGGTGCCGACGACGGCGTCCAGGCCGGTCAGCCGGGCCGCCTCGGCCAGTGCCCGGTCGCGGTCCACGCCGGAGGCGCCGTCCAGGAGCGAGTCCTCCCGGCCCGAGTCCTCCCGCCCCGAGCCCTCCCGGCCTGAGCCTGCCGGCACAGCACCCTCCAGGACGACGTCGCGCAGCCGCCCCGGCGCCAGCGTCGGCCGCTGCGGCACCCAGGTGAGCCCGGCCCACCACCCGGCGAGACCGCCGCGGGCCGGGTCCGCGAGGTCGTGGAACGCGCCGTCGGGCCCGGCCAGGCCGACCCGTCCGGCATCCGGGGCGAGGAGCCCCAGGATCGTGAGCACGGCGGTCGACTTGCCCGACCCGCTCGGCCCGCGCAGCGCGACGACCCGCCCGTTCCCGCGCGCGCCGGAACCCAGCGGTATGCGTGCCGAGAGCCCGGACGGCGCGACGACCCCGCGCCCGCCGGCCCGCACGGAGACCCCCTCCAGCACGAGTGAGCGTCCCGACGACGGCGCGGCGGCGCCCCCGCCGTCCGCCCGGGCGACGGAAGCGGCACCGGCACCGGCACCAGCACCAGCACCAGCACCCGAACCCGCCGTCGAGCCCGAGCCCGAGTCGATGAGGGCGAGCGCCCGGTCCACGGCCGCCACACCGTCGACCGACGCGTGGAACTCCGCGCCGACCCGCCTCAGCGGCAGGTACACCTCGGGCGCGAGCACCAGCACGGCCAGCGCCGGCTGCAGCTCCATGGCACCTTCGACGAGCCGCAGCCCGACGCCGACGGCGATGATCGCCACCGACAGCGTCGTGAGCAGCTCCAGCACCATCGAGGACAGGAACGCGACGCGCAGCGTGCCCATCGTGGCCCGGCGGGAGGCGTCGCCCAGCGCGCGCACCCGCTCGGCCGGCCCGAACGACCGGCCGAAGGCGCGCAGCGTCGGGAGCCCGGCGACGAGGTCCAGCACCTGGGCGCCGAGCCGTTCCACGGTGGCGAGCCGCCGCTCGGACGTCCCCGCCGTCAGGCGCCCCACGAGCACCATGAACACGGGCACGAGCGGCAGCGTCACGACGGCGATCACTGCCGAGACCCAGTCCAGGCCGAACAGCACGAACACGAGGGCGGGCGTGAGCAGCGCCGTCAGCACGAGCTGCGGCACGTACCGCACGAGGTACGGCTCCAGGGCGTCGAGGCCGCGGGTCGCGAGGGTCGCCACCTCGGCCTCGGGGCTCGCCCCGCTCCCACCGCCCGACGTCGCGGCGGGGCCGGTCCCGGCCGTCGCCCCGCCGTCCGCGGCCCGTCCCGAGTCAGCCTCTGCCGAGTCGGCCCCGCCGTCCGCCGTTCCGACCGAGTCGGCCCCGCCGTCCGCGGCCCCTTCCGCGCCAGCCCCGCCCGAGCCCGCCCCGCCGTCCGCCGTCGGCCACGCGGCCCGGGGACCGCGCGCCGCCCAGGCCTCGACGACGGCGCGGCGCAGCTCGGCGATCGTCCGGGCGGCCGCGCGCAGCGCGTACCGCTCCTGCGCCCACGCGACGGCGGCCCGCCCGCCGACGACGAGCGCGAGCCAGCCGAACGACCGCACCAGCTCGGGTCCGGACACGCCGTCCCCGCGCACGACCGGCGTCAGGATCGCGGCGAGGAGCAGGGCCTGCGCCACGATCAGGCCGGCGGCGGCCAGGCCGAGCCCCACCGTGAGGGCCACGTACCAGCGTGCCGCGTGCACCTGGCGCAGCAGGCGGGGGTCGAGGGGTTTCATGACGTGATGTTCGCGTTCCGGTCCGGCCTGCGGCTCAGAACGCCGACTCCTTGATCTTCTTCCAGGTCAGCCCGGCGGGCGCGGGGATGTGCTCCACGCTGAGCCGGCGGCGGAAGACCCAGTAGGTCCAGCCCTGGTAGAGGATCACGAGCGGGGTGAGGAACACGGCGACCCATGTCATCACGGTCAGGGTGTACGGGGTCGAGGAGGCCTCGGCGATGGTCAGCGAGTTGCCGCCGTCCAGGCCGGGCATGACGTCGGGGTACATGGAGCCGAAGATCAGCACCACGGCCGCGACGATCGAGACGGCGGAGAGCCCGAAGGCCCAGCCTTCTCGGCCCATCCGGTTGGTCACGACGACGCCGACCAGCGCCAGCGCCGCCACGGCGACGGCGGCCCACGTCCAGGCGGGGGAGAACGCCACCTGTGCCCAGACGGCCCAGCCGCCGGCCACCAGCACGGCCACCAGCGACAGGACGCCGGCGAGCCGGCGGGCGCGGGCCCGGATCTCGCCGTCGGTCTTGAGCGCCACGAACACGGAGCCGTGCAGCAGGAACAGCACCAGCGTCGTGGCGCCGCCGAGCAGCGCGAACGGGTTGAGCAGGGCCCAGAAGCCGCCCACGTACTGGTGCGCCTCGTCGAGCTGGACGCCGCGCACCAGGTTGGCGAACGCGACACCCCAGAGCACGGCGGGCACCCACGAGCCCACCTGGATCGCGACGTCGCAGCGCCGCGCCCATGCCGTGCCGGCGATCTTGCCGCGGTACTCGAAGGCGACGCCGCGCACGATGAGCGCCACGAGGATCAGCAGCAGCGGGATGTAGAAGCCGGAGAACATCGTGGCGTACCACTCGGGGAAGGCGGCGAAGGTGGCACCGCCCGCGGTGATCAGCCACACCTCGTTGCCGTCCCAGAGCGGTCCGATGCTGTTCACCAGCACGCGCCGCTCCTTCTCCCGGTGCTCGGCCCTGCCGCGCGGCAGGATCGACATCAGCATGCCGACGCCGAAGTCGAACCCCTCGAGCACGAGGTACCCGGTCCACAGGATCGCGATGATGAAGAACCACACGAGTGCGAGGTCCACGGTCACTTCCTTGTCTTCATGAGGCTGGTCTGCAAGAGGCTGGTCTGCGTCAGTTCAGGGGACATGAGGCGCTCGCGGTCAGTAGGCGAACGAGAGGGGCCGGTCGGAGCCGTCCGAGGCCGCCTCGGGCGACTCGTCGCGGACCGTCGAGGGCACGCCCTCGACCGCGTACCGGTGCATGAGCCGGTACCAGACGAAGGCCAGCACGCCGTAGAGCAGGGTGAACACGATCATCGAGGCGAGCACCATGCCCGGGCTCACCACCTCGGAGACGCCGTTCATGGTGAGCAGCCGGATCTGGTCGATCCCCGTGGGGTTCGGGGCGACGACCCAGGGCTGGCGGCCCATCTCGGTGAAGATCCAGCCGAACGACGAGGCGATGAACGGGGTGGGGATCGCGGCGATCCCGATGCGGGCGAGCCACTTGTTGTCGCTGACCCGGCCGCCGCGCGTGAACCAGAGAGCGGCCAGCGCCAGCAGCGCGGATCCGGCGGCGAACCCGATCATGAGCCGGAAGCTCCAGTAGGTGACCGCGAGGTTCGGCGTGTACGAGATGGGGTTGCCGGCCTCGTCGGTGGCGCCGAACTTCTCGGAGTACTGCTCCTGCACGTCGTTGACGCCGGGCAGGAAGCTCTCCGGGCCGGAGAAGTGCCCCGTGCCGAGGTAGCTGGCCAGGCCGGGCACCTCCAGGATGTGCCGCACGCCCTCGCAGGAGTTGGAGAGATCACCGATCGTGAGGATCGAGAAGTTCGCGGCCTCCTCGCCCTCGCACAGCGCCTCGGCGGACGCCATCTTGCCCGGCTGCTGCTCGAACATGAGCTTGCCCTGGACGTCGCCGGACAGTGCCACGCCGGCGCCGGAGATCAGCATGACGACCGTGCCGAGGATCACGGCGGGGCGGTACACGTTCCGGGCGAGCTCGACGGACTCGGGCTGCTTGGTCCGGGCGAGGCGCACCATCCACCAGGCGGCGATGCCGGCCACGAAGGTCCCGGCGGTCAGGAAGGCGGCGGCGACGGCGTGGGGGAAGGCCGCCCACAGCGTGTTGTTGGCGAGGATCGCCCAGATCGACTCCATCTCGGCGCGGCCCGTCTCCGGGTTGTACCGGGCGCCCACGGGGTGCTGCATCCACGAGTTGGCGGCCAGGATGAAGAAGGCCGACAGGTTCACCGCGACGGCCACGGCCCAGATGCTGGCCAGGTGCACCTTCTTGTTGACGCGGTCCCAGCCGAAGATCCAGACGCCGAGGAAGACCGACTCGATGAAGAACGCGGCGAGGGCCTCCATGGCGAGCGGGGCGCCGAACACGTCGCCGACGAACCGTGAGTACTCGCTCCAGTTCATCCCGAACTGGAACTCCTGCACGATGCCGGTCACGACGCCGAGCGCGAAGTTGATCAGGAAGAGCTTGCCGAAGAACTTGGTCAGCTTCAGCCAGCGCTCGTTCCCGGTCCGGACCCAGGCGGTCTGCATGATCGCCACGAGGGGCGCCAGCCCGATCGTGAGCGGGACGAAGATGAAGTGATAGACGGTGGTGATGCCGAACTGCCAGCGTGCCAGGTCGAGAGCTTCCACTCCGGGCTCCTGTGGTGTGTCTCCGTACGGCTCTTTCCCTTCGGACGCTAGGCCTGATCTGCCAGGTCCGCGCGTTGCCGCGGGGTGAATCCGTCGCTTGTGAATGTCTTCACAAGGCACTGTACACGCACTTGGAGCGCTGTTTTGCTCGGTGTTGCCCCAGGCGCACGTGCGGGCGGTGCGGGCATGGTCTCCTGTGCGATACTGGTCGGACCCGCGCAGGCCACATCCCTGCGTGGACTGCAGAGTCCATCACTGCCCGCGATCCGCACGCGGTGCCGCAGTCACGACAGAACGTGGCCGCAGGCGTCCGCGAAGATCGCAGGAACAGGGCCGCAGCCGAGACTTCCGTCCAGATGTGTCGCTTCGCCGCGATACATCCACCGGACGACCGACCGCCTGGCGGTCCGCAAGGTGTGGAGCGGACACCGGCTACAGGAGCACCTCACGTGACGCCTTCCAGCACCACCGGTTCGACCATCGGGTCACAGGATGATCACGACGCACCTGAGGCGAACGCCCAGGTCACCACTGGTGGGGAGGCTCCGGCGGACGCTGCGCCGGCCAAGCGCCCGCGTCGCCGGGCCACACGGTCCGTCGTCTCGACGGCCTCCCACGTGGAGCCCATCGTCGTCGGCCCCTCCGACGCCCCCGCCGCGCCGGTGGAGAGCCAGCCCGTGACCACGGGCGGCACCGCCGCCGTCGCGACGTCCGCGACCCCCGCGGCCGGTGAGCCGGCCGCCAAGCGCCCGCGCCGCCGCGCCACGCGCGGCGTCTCCTCGCCCACCGCTCCCGCTCCCGAGGCGGCCGCCGCGCAGGCGCCCGCCGAGGAGCCGACGCCGGTCCAGCCGGTCGCGGCGGAGCCCGTCGTCGCTGAGACGGATGTCACGGAGCAGGCTCCGGCCGTCGTGGCCGAGCCGGAGGCCGAGACCACGCCTGAGGCGATCGCCGAGACGACGCCCCCCGCCGAGCCGGAGGCCGCCGTCGCCGCCGAGCCCGTCGCGGAGCCCGTCACCGAGCTGGTCGCCGAGCCCGAGGCCCCCGCCGAGCAGGCCGCCCCGCTGGACCTCGACCTGCCGCAGCCCGTCGCGCCCGCCGAGGCGCCGGCCCGCGAGGTCGCGAGCCTCGACGACATCGTGCTGCCCGGCGGCCCGGCCGCCGACGCGTCCGCCCCGGCGGACAAGGCCGCGCCGAAGCGCCGCACGCGCAAGAAGGCCGAGCCGACGGCGGAGGCCGTCACGGCCGAGCCGTCCACCGAGGTCACGGCTGAGGCCGAGACCACGGCGGAGGTCACGGTTGAGGCCGAGCCCGCCGCAGAGCCGGCTCCCAAGCGCAGCCGGTCGCGCCGCAAGCCCGCGTCGGCCGAGGCCGAGCAGGCCGTCGAGACGCCGGCCGAGCCCGCGGCGGCAGCCCCCGAGGCTCCCGTCGAGGAGACCCCGGCCGAGCCCGCGACCCGGTCCCGCACCCGCCGCGGCGGCCGCCGTCCCGCGTTCGAGCAGCCGGAGGCGCCCGCGCAGCCCGCGACGTCGCCCGCCGCGACGACGTCGGGCACGCGCGTCCCGCGCCTGGCCACGACCGCGCTGCTCTTCCAGGCGCCGGACGACTCGGCCGCGCGCCGGTCGCGCCGCGCGCAGGCCCCGGCCGGGCCGCCGCGTGACCTGACGCCGCAGTTCGCCCGTCCGGTCGCCCGCCCGGTCGAGTCCGTGCCCGAGCGGCCCGCCGCCCGGACCGAGGCCCCCTCTCGCCGGACCGCAGAGCGGGCCGCCGAGCAGGTCGCCGAGGCGCCCGCTGTCGAGACGCCTGCCGTCGATGCGCCCGCCGAGGCACGCGCGGAGACCGTGGCGGAACCCCGCACGCGCCGGTCCGGCTCGCGCCGGGCCGTCCGCCGCACGGGTCCGAGCACCGATCCGGCCGAGCGCGCCGCCGCGGAGACCGCCGCGGCCGAGCCCGCCACGGCCGAGCCCGCACAGGAGAGCGCGCCGGCCGACGCCGCGACCAGCGGCGACACCGCGGTCGAGGCCCACGAGGCCGCCGCCCCGGCCGCCCCGCAGTTCGTCGTCGCCGACCTGAGCGAGGACGACGCGGCAGCGGTCGACGAGGTCGGCGCCATCGAGGAGGAGCTGGTCGCCGAGGGCGTCGAGCTCGAGGAGCTCGCCCCCGCGGACTTCGAGGAGTACGACGACGAGGACGTGCGCCCGTCGCGCCGCCGTCGTCGCCGGGGCGGACGGGGCCGCCGTGGCGGCCGCGCCAACCGCACGGACGACATGGACGACTCGGCCGACGAGGACCAGGACGACGAGTCCGACGAGGACGCCCAGGGCGCCGAGGACGAGGACGGCGACGCCGAGGACTCCGGCCAGGACGCCGCGGACGCCGACGGTGAGGGTGAGGGTGAGGGCGGCAGCCGTCGTCGGCGCCGTCGTCGCCGGGGCACGCGCGGCGAGCGCGCCGAGGCCGCCGCCGCACGCTCCAGCCGCAGCGACGAGGTCACCGCGCTGAAGGGCTCCACGCGCCTGGAGGCGAAGCGTCAGCGTCGCCGCGAGGGCCGCGACCACGGCCGTCGTCGCCAGATCATCACCGAGGCCGAGTTCCTGGCCCGCCGCGAGTCGGTGCAGCGGTCGATGATCGTGCGCGAGAAGGACGGCCGCACGCAGATCGCGGTGCTGGAGGACGGCGTGCTCGTGGAGCACTACGTCTCGCAGCAGTCGCAGGCGTCGATGGCCGGCAACGTGTACCTGGGCCGGGTCCAGAACGTGCTGCCCTCCATGGAGGCCGCCTTCGTCGACGTCGGCAAGGGCCGCAACGCCGTGCTGTACGCGGGCGAGGTCAACTGGGACGCGGCGGGCCTGGAGGGTCAGCCGCGCCGGATCGAGCAGGCGCTGAAGTCGGGCGACTCCGTCCTGGTGCAGGTCACCAAGGACCCGATCGGCCACAAGGGCGCCCGGCTCACGAGCCAGGTCACCCTGGCCGGCCGGTACCTGGTGTTCGTGCCGGGCGGCGGCATGACCGGCATCAGCCGCAAGCTGCCCGACACCGAGCGGTCGCGCCTCAAGAAGATCCTCCGCGAGGTCGTGCCCGACGGCGCGGGCGTCATCGTGCGCACCGCCGCCGAGGGGGCCAGCGAGGACGAGCTGCGCGCCGACGTCGAGCGCCTGCAGGGCCAGTGGGACGCCATCCAGGCCAAGTCCAAGAAGGCGTCCGCCCCGGCCCTGCTGCAGGGCGAGCCGGACATGGCGATCCGCGTGGTCCGCGACATCTTCAACGACGACTTCTCGTCGCTGGTGGTGCAGGGCGAGGGCGCGTGGGACGAGATCGCGCACTACGTCGAGGAGCTGGCCCCGGACCTGCGCGAGCGCGTGTCCAAGTGGGTCGAGAACACCGACGTGTTCACGGTGCACCGCGTGGACGAGCAGCTCGCCAAGGGCATGGACCGCAAGGTCTGGCTGCCCTCGGGCGGCTCGCTGGTCATCGACCGCACCGAGGCCATGACCGTCGTGGACGTCAACACCGGCAAGTTCACCGGTGCGGGCGGCACGCTCGAGGAGACCGTCACGCGGAACAACCTCGAGGCGGCCGAGGAGATCGTGCGGCAGCTCCGCCTGCGCGACATCGGCGGCATCATCGTCATCGACTTCATCGACATGGTGCTGGAGTCCAACCGTGACCTGGTGCTGCGTCGCCTGGTCGAGTGCCTCGGCCGGGACCGCACCAAGCACCAGGTGGCGGAGGTGACCTCGCTGGGTCTGGTCCAGATGACGCGCAAGCGCGTGGGTCAGGGCCTCGTCGAGGCGTTCTCCGAGACCTGCGAGCACTGCAAGGGCCGCGGCTTCATCGTGCACGAGGAGCCCATCGAGAAGCCGGGTTCCGGCGCCGGCTCCGGCGGTTCCGCACCGGTCGAGGAGAGCCCGCGCGCCGCGCGCTCCCGCCGGAAGCGCGGCAAGGAGACCAAGGAGAAGGCTGCTCCCGCACCCGAGCAGGCGGCGCCGGTCGCCAGCCTGCCCGAGGAGCGGTCCGAGGCGCGCGAGGCCGTCAAGGCCACGCTCGCGACGATCGCCGCCGCGGCGCAGCACGCGCACGAGACGCACGACACGAAGGAAGCGGGGGAGGACGGTCCGTCCACCCTGGCCGACATCCAGCTCCCCGCGGCCCACTCGGGCCCGTCGAGCTCCGGCTCGACGGCCTCCGCCGAGTCACCCGCCTCCACCGGCTCCGCGGCGGACGCCGCGTCGTCGGCGAGCGATGCGCCGGAGGGGGGCTCCGGCACCGGGCAGCCGGAACCGCCCAAAGGAGCTGGCGACGAGGTCGCCTAAGCAGAAGGGATTCTGGGCGCGGCTGATGGGCCGCTGACCTGATCCGGACGAGGGTCGCCACCGCGAGGTGGCGGCCCTCGTTTTTTCGTGCCCGGAAGCAGCTCCGGGAACTCCTCGGGAAACTCCTCCGGAACTCGTCGGGCAAATCCGTTGCGGGTGGGGCGCGTTCTATGGTTCATTAGTCGAGTAACGAACCAACGAAGCGAGACCGAGACGACGGAGACCGAGATGACGACGACCGCCGCGAGACCGATGACTGCCCGGCTCGGGTATGTCGACAACCTGCGCATCCTGCTGACCGTGCTGGTCCTGGCCCACCACAGCGCCCTCACCTACGGCGCGCTGCCCATGTGGTACTGGGCCGAGCCCAGCGAGAGCCTGTCCGGCCTCGCGCTCATGGCCTTCGTGGTGGCGAACCAGCTCTGGTTCATGGGCTTCTTCTTCCTGCTCTCCGGCCTGTTCGTCCCCGGTTCGGTGGACCGCAAGGGGCCGGGCGCGTTCGCCCGGGACCGGATCGTCCGGCTCGGCATCCCGCTGGTCGTCTTCTGGCTGGTCGCGCGGCCCGTCCTGTCCCTGCCGACGTGGCCCGCGCGCCAGGCCCAGGGCGAGTCGTTCCTCACGTTCTGGTTCACCGCCGGCGACCCCGGCCCCATGTGGTTCGTCGAGGTGCTCCTCGTGGTCTCGCTCGGCTACGCGGCCTTCCGCGCGCTGCGGGCCCGTTCGGCCGCCCGTCGCGGCGTGCTGTCCGGGGCTGCCGGTCTGTCCGGTGCGGCCGACGGCGTCGTCCGTGAGGCGGCGGCTCGCCCCGTCACCTTCCGCATGGTCGCCGGGCTCGTCGCCGCCCTGACCCTCGTGACCTTCGTCTGGCGCCTGGCCGTGCCGCTGGGTACGTACTGGACGGGTGTCGGCCTCCCGACGCCGGCCTACCTGCCGCAGTACGTGCTGCTGTTCGTCGTCGGCCTGCTCGCGGCGCGCCGCGGCTGGCTCACCACGCTCACGGTGCGGCAGGGCCGCGTCGCGCTGATCGTCGCGATCGTCGGTGTCGGCCCGGCCCTCGGCGCCTCGGCCCTCGCGTCGGCGCCCGACGCCGGGGTCCTCGCCCTGGTCGCTCAGAGCCTCGTCGAGAACGTCGTCGCCGTGGGCGCGGCTCTCGGGCTGCTGGTCCTGTTCCGGGAGCGGTTCTCCGGGCAGCCTGCCTGGGCCCGGTTCGCCGCTCAGCACTCGTTCGCCGTGTACGTGATCCACCCGCTCGTGCTGGTGGGCGTCGCGGTGCTGCTGTCCCCGCTCGTGGTCCCGGCCGGACTGAAGTTCCTGGTGCTGCTCGCGCTGTCGGTGCCACTCTGCTGGGGCGCGGCCTACCTGCTGCGCCGCGTCCCGGGCGTGGCGCGGGTGCTGTAAGCCGCGAGTAGTTCTCCTCCCGGTCGCCGACGGCGTCAGGGTGCTTGACTGGCACCCATGGAAGACGGTCTGGGCGCCGGGCGCCTCGAGGTCATCGCCGGCCCGATGTTCGCGGGCAAGTCCGAGGAGCTGCTGCGGCGGGTGCGCCGGGCCCGGATCGCGCGGCGGGGCGTGGTGGTCGTCAGCCACGCCCTGGACGACCGGCGTGGCGTCGGCCGGGTGTCGTCGCACTCCGGGCAGGAGGTGCCGTCGCACACGGTGTCCGACGCCGGGGAGATCCCCGGGCTGATCGTCGACGGCACGGGGCACGACGACGGCGCCGGGGCCGGCGGCCGCACCGAGCTCGTCGCCGTCGACGAGGCCCAGTTCTTCGGCGCCGGGCTCGTGCCCGTGGTCTCGGAGCTGGCGGGCCGCGGGCTGGTGGTGGTCGTCGCGGGGCTGTCCGTCACCTTCGACGGACAGCCCTTCGCGCCGCTCCCGGAGCTCATGGCGCTGGCCGAGTCCGTCGAGAAGCTCACGGCCGTGTGCTCCGTGTGCGGGGCCGACGCCGCGTTCCACGTCCGGCTGCCCGCCGCGCCGGCGGTTCCCGACGCCGGGCCCGCGCACCCGGACGACGCGCTCGTGCCGGTCGCGGCCCACGTCGGTGGGTCGGAGTCGTACGAGGCCCGCTGCCGCCGGCACGCCGTCGTCGGCTGACCGGACCGGGCCGCGCCGTCGGGCCCCGGCCCCCGGGCCGCGTCGTCAGACCTTGCGCATCAGCTTGTACTGCGGGCAGTCGAACGGGTCGCGCGCGGCGAGCCCCACCTTGTTGAGGTAGTTGACGACGATCACGTACGACTGCGCGAGGCTGGTCTCGGTGTAGGGGATGCCGAGGGTCGCGCAGTGCTCCCGGACGATCTCGGCGGTCCGGATGAGGTGCGGCCGCGGCATGCTCGGAAAGAGGTGGTGCTCGATCTGGAAGTTGAGCCCGCCCATGAGGATGTTCATGAACCGCCCGCCGCGGATGTTCCGCGAGGTGAGCACCTGCTTGGACAGGAAGTCGATGCGGCTGTCGGCGGGGATGATCGCCATGCCCTTGTGGTTCGGGGCGAACGACGCGCCCATGTAGACGCCGAACACCGCGAGCTGCACGCCGAGGAACGCGAACGCCAGGCCGGGCGACAGCACCCAGAACAGGACCGCGACGTAGGCGGAGAGGCGCACGGTGATCGTGACGAGCTCGCGGATGCGGGCGCGCAGCGTCTCGGGGCCGCCCGTGAACAGCGAGCGGATCGAGAGGAAGTGCAGGTTCAGGCCCTCGAGCGTGAGCAGCGGGAAGAACAGCCAGCCCTGGTAGCGGTTGATCCACCGCTTCAGCCCGCGGTGCTGCCGGACGCCCTCCTCCGTGAACGCGATCGTGTCGTTCTCGATGTCCGGGTCCTTGCCCATCTTGTTCGGGTTCGCGTGGTGCCGGGTGTGCTTGGTCATCCACCACGAGTAGCTGATGCCGACGACGGCGTTGGCCAGCAGGCGCCCCACGCGGTCGTTGCGCGGGCCGGACTCGAAGACCTGGCGGTGCGAGGCCTCGTGGGCCACGAAGGCGAACTGCGTCAGGACGAGCCCGAGCGCGCCGGCCATCAGGAGCTGGAACCACGAGTCGCCCAGGAGCACGAACCCGGTGACGATCCCGCCGAGTGCCACGGTGAGCACACCGAGGGTCCAGGCGTAGTACCCGTGGGCCCTGCCCAGCAGCCCGGCGTCACGCACGGTGCGGGCCAGCGACGAGTACGTGCTGGTGACGGGCTCTGCACCGGGCTCACGGGGTTGCGTCGGGCGGAAGCCGTCGCGGACGACGGGGGCAGCTTGGGCCATGTGTCCTCACATGCTCGGGGTCGACTTCCCAGCCGTGGAGTTGGACGGAGTCGCCCGTCATGCGGATGCCCTCGAGCCTACGGGACCGTAGGTTACGGTCGCGAGGGGCAGATGTGGATGCCTCGCGGAGAGTTGAAGACGATGTGTTTACCTTCGCCAGACTCTTGGGCCGGTCGTCAGGGCCGGCTCAGTCCTCGATCAGTGGGACGAACCGGTATCCGCCGTGGTCCGTCGCGCGCGTGCGACCGTCGGGCAGGCGCTCGATGAGCAGCAGCGTCGTCCGGACGGGGATGACCATGCGGCCGCCGATCCCGACCTGGTCCACCAGGGTGCGGGGGAGCGCGGCCGCCGCCGCCGACACCAGGATGCGGTCCCAGCCGTTCTCCCGGGGCTTGCCGAGCACGCCGGGGGCCGAGTGCTCGAGCGTCGCCCAGTCCATCCCGGTCCGGGCGAGGTTGGCGGCGCCCCACTCGGACAGCCGGCTGTCGCGCTCCACGCCCAGCACCGAGCCCTGCGGTCCCGTCAGGTAGGCGAGCAGCGCCGTCGTCCAGCCGGAGCCCGCGCCGACGTCGAGCACGCGCGCGCCGAGCGGGACGCGCAGCAGGCGGAGCATGGCGGCCACCGTGGTGGGCTGGGAGGAGGTCTGGCCGCGCCCGATCGGCAGCGGCTGGTCCTGGCCGGCGAACGGCCGCTGGGACCGCGGCAGGAAGTCGCGTCGCGGTACGGCGCGCATCGCCCGGGCGATGTCGTCGTGCTCTGCTGCCGGCTCAGAAACCATCACGTATCACCTGAGCCCAGGGTAGGCACACGCGGTTCCGGGTCGCCAGACAGCCCTGTGCCGAGCGCGTGGCCAAGGCCACGCCGCCGTCGGTTTGAACCCGCTGAGGGCATCGCGTAACCTAGTCCTTCGGTGTGCTGTCTGCGCACCCGTCCTGCGTGCCCATGGCGCATCGCACTCGACCGCCGCGGCGGAGCGAGTCACAGCAAAGCCGGTGAACACCGTCGTGCGCGCACGCCAAGACTAGAGAGATGAGTTGAACGTGGTGTACGCGATCGTCAAGGCCGGTGGCCGCCAGGAGAAGGTGTCCGTCGGGACCATCGTCGTCATGGACCGTGTCCAGGCGGCAGCCGGTGAGACCGTTGAGCTCCCGGCCCTGCTGCTCGTGGACGGGGAGAAGGTGACCACCGACGCGAAGAAGCTCGCGAAGGTCAAGGTCACCGCTGAGGTCGTGCGGGACGAGAAGGGTCCCAAGATCACGATCCTCAAGTACAAGAACAAGACCGGTTACCGCAAGCGCCAGGGCCACCGCCAGTCGCTGACCCGCCTCAAGGTCACCGGCATCAAGTGACTTCCGCTGCGGGCACGCTCTGACGAGCGGGCCCGCGCGAGCCAGATACTTCTTCTTCCTCCTTCGTCCCGAAAGACAGGTCAGCCAGATGGCACACAAGAAGGGCGCGAGCTCCTCGCGCAACGGTCGTGACTCCAACGCCCAGCGCCTCGGCGTGAAGCGCTTCGGTGGCCAGGTCGTCAAGGCCGGCGAGATCATCGTCCGCCAGCGCGGCACCCACTTCCACCCCGGCGTGAACGTCGGCCGCGGCAAGGACGACACCCTGTTCGCCCTCGACGCCGGCGCCGTGCAGTTCGGCACCCGTCGTGGCCGCAAGGTCATCGACATCGTCGCCGCCGAGGTCTGATTCGGCTTTCGCGTGAGGGGGCGCACCGGTGACGGTGCGCCCCCTCACGTCTTTTCATGAGCGGCCCCGGGCCGCTCGCCCTGAGCAGTACCTGAGAGGATCGAGACATGGCCAGCTTCGTGGACCGCGTGGTTCTGCACGCCGCCGGCGGTAACGGCGGGAACGGCTGTGCCTCGATCCGCCGCGAGAAGTTCAAGCCCCTGGCGGGGCCCGACGGCGGCGACGGCGGTGACGGCGGCAGTGTCAAGCTGGTCGTCGACGCGAACACCACCACCCTGCTGGAGTACCACCACTCGCCGCACCGCCGGGCGACGTCGGGCACCCAGGGGATGGGCGACGACCGGGACGGCGCCAACGGCGGTGACCTGGTCCTGAAGGTGCCGGACGGCACCGTCGTGAAGGACCTCGACGGGAACGTCCTGGCAGACCTCGTGGGCGACGGCGCCGAGTACGTCATCGCGGCGGGCGGCAAGGGTGGCCTCGGCAACCGGGCCCTGTCGTCGCAGAAGCGCAAGGCCCCGGGCTTCGCGCTGCTCGGCGAGGAGGGCGACGAGGCCGACGTCGAGCTCGAGGTTAAGACCATCGCCGACGTCGCGCTGGTGGGCTTCCCGAGCGCGGGCAAGTCGTCGCTGATCGCCGCGATCTCGGCCGCGCGGCCCAAGATCGCCGACTACCCGTTCACCACGCTGGTGCCGAACCTCGGCGTGGTCCAGGCGGGCCAGTCGCGGTTCACCGTCGCCGACGTGCCGGGCCTGATCCCGGGCGCGAGCGAGGGCAAGGGCCTGGGCCTGGAGTTCCTGCGGCACATCGAGCGCACGGCGATGATCGTGCACGTGCTGGACTGCGCCACGCTGGAGCCGGGCCGCGACCCGATCACCGACCTCGACGTGATCGAGGCCGAGCTCGCCGCCTACTCGGGCGACATCGGTATCGCGGGCGGCCGCGTGCCGCTCACCGAGCGTCCCCGCCTCGTCGTCCTCAACAAGATCGACGTGCCCGAGGCGCGCGAGCTGGCGGACTTCGTGAAGGCCGACCTGGAGGCGCGCGGGTTGCGCGTCTTCGAGATCTCGACCGCCTCCCACGAGGGCCTGCGCGAGCTCAAGTTCGCCCTGGCCGAGGTCGTGGAGAAGGCCCGCGCGGACGCCCCCGCGCCGGAGGCCGCGCCGATCGTGCTGCGTCCGCGCCCCGTGAACGAGTCGAAGTTCACCGTGCGCCGCCTGGGCGGCGAGCACGACTACTGGTTCGAGGTCCGCGGTACCAAGCCCGAGCGCTGGGTGCGGCAGACCGACTTCAACAACGACGAGGCCGTCGGCTTCCTCGCGGACCGGCTCGCGAAGCTCGGCGTCGAGGACGGCCTGTTCAAGGCGGGTGCCGTCGCGGGCGACGAGGTGCGCATCGGCGACCCGAAGAACGCCGTCGTCTTCGACTGGGAGCCCACGCTGCAGACCGGCGCGGAGCTGCTGGGCGGCCGTGGCACCGACCTGCGGCTCGACCAGAGCGATCGGCCCACGCGTGGCGACAAGCGCCGCGAGTTCACCGAGCGCATGGACGCCAAGGCCGAGGCCCGGCGCGAGCTGTGGACCGAGCGCGAGTCGGGCCACTGGACCGACCCCGAGGACAGCTGAGCCGAAGGCGCAGCGGCCAGCAGACGTGTCGACGTACAGGTCCCTCCGGGGACCTGTACGTCTGACACGTCTGTGGTGTGACCGGCTCGTGGAATGAGCGAGCGTTCCCGGCGGGCCTCCGGGGAGGATGAGGGTGTGAACTCCCTCGACCCCTCGGTGAACCCCCAGGACGGCGCCTCGGACGGGCAGGACCAGCACGGCGGGCACGGCCGGCCGGGCGGTTCGGACCAGCCGGCCGTCCCGACCGCCCGGGCCGTGATCGCCGCCGCCCGGCGCGTTGTGGTCAAGATCGGCTCGTCGTCGCTGACCGGCCCGGACGGGCACCTCGACGTGGGTGCGCTGCGCGGGGTCGTCGAGGTGTTGGCGGCCCGGCAGGCCGCAGGCGCCCAGGTCGTGCTGGTCACGTCGGGCGCGGTGTCGGCGGGCATCGGGCCGCTCGGGCTGGGCAGCCGCCCACGGGACCTGGCCACGATGCAGGCCGCGGCGTCCGTGGGGCAGGGCCAGCTCGCGGGCCGGTACCAGGAGGAGTTCGCCGCGTTCGGCATCCAGATCGGGCAGATCCTGCTGACGGCCGAGGACACGGTCCGCCGCGCCCGCTACCGCAACGCGCAGCGCGCGCTGGAGCGCCTGCTCGCGCTCGGCGTCGTGCCGGTCATCAACGAGAACGACGCCGTCACGACCGACGAGCTCAAGTTCGGCGACAACGACCGCCTCGCCGCGCTCGTGTCGCACCTGGTGCGCGCGGACGCCCTGCTGCTCCTGACCGACGTCGACGGCCTGCACGACGCGCCGCCGTCGCGCCCCGGCGCCCGCCGCATCCCCCTGGTCGACGACCTCACGGAGATCGCGGGCGTCGAGGTGACCGCGCGCGGCAGCTCCGTCGGCACCGGCGGCATGGTCACCAAGCTGGAGTCGGTGCGGATCGCGACCGGCGCGGGCGTGCCCGCCGTCCTCACGCTCACCGCCAACGCGGCCGCCGCGCTCGCCGGGCACGACGTCGGCACGTTCTTCACCGCGACGGGCCGCCGCACCTCGGCGCGCCGGCTCTGGATCGCGCACGCCGCCCGTACGCAGGGCCGCCTCCACCTGGACGACGGCGCCGCGCGGGCCGTCCTCGGCGGCCGGGCGTCGCTGCTGCCCGCCGGGATCACCAAGGCCGAGGGCCAGTTCGACGCCGGGGACCCGGTCGAGCTCGTCGCGCCCGACGGCACCGTCGTCGCCCGGGGGCTCGTCGCCTTCGACGCGAGCGACCTGCCCGCGCTGCTCGGCCGCTCCACGTACGCGCTGCGCGAGGAGCTGGGGGAGGGGTACGACCGTGTGGTGGTGCACCGGGACGACCTGGTGCTGGAGAACGCCCCGCTGGGCTGAGCTGACTCCTGCCCGGACGTGCTTCCGACTTCGGTCCGTTGCACCGAGACCGGTCGGTTGACCGACCGATCTCGGCGCAACCGACCGATCTCGCCGAGTTCGGTCCGTTGCACCGGGTGACCGGCCGCGTCCGCACCACGGAATCGCCCTCGGCATCGGCCCGCCCCCGACGTACTCTCGACGCATGACGATCGTGAGCCACGAGGCGACCCCTGCCGGAGAAGATTCCGCGGGAGCCGGCACCCCGCCGCCGTCGGGCGCCGGCGAGGCCGACACGACGGGCGCCGCAGGAGCGGCCGGCGCCACGGGCGCCACGGGCGCCACCGGCACGGCCGCCCCGGGCACCCAGGACGTCACCGAGGCGGTGCGCGACGTCGCCCGCCGCGCCAAGGTCGCCTCGCGCACCCTGGCCACGGCCAACCGCATGACCAAGGACGCCGCGCTCGGCGCCGTCGCGGGCGCCCTGGTGGCGGCCGCCGACGAGATCGTGGCGGCCAACGCCCAGGACCTGGAGCGCGGGCGGGCCAACGGCATGTCGGACGGCCTGCTGGACCGGCTCGCCCTGACCCCCGAGCGGATCGTCCAGATCGCGACCGCGCTGCGCGACGTCGCCGCCTTGCCCGACCCCGTCGGCGAGGTGGTGCGCGGCCAGACGCTGCCGAACGGCCTGCGCCTGCGCCAGGTCCGCGTCCCGATGGGCGTGCTCGGCATGATCTACGAGGCCCGCCCCAACGTGACGGTCGACGCCGCCGGCCTGGCGCTCAAGTCCGGCAACGCGGCGATCCTGCGCGGCGGCAGCGCCGCGGCGTCGTCGAACGCGGTGATCGTCGCGGTGATGCGGGCGGCGCTGGAGGCCTCCGGGCTGCCCGCCGACCTGGTCCAGTCGATCGACGCGTACGGCCGCGCCGGCGGTGTGGCGCTCATGCGGGCCCGCGGCCTGGTGGACGTGCTCATCCCGCGCGGCGGCGCCGACCTCATCCAGACCGTCGTCCGCGAGTCCCTGGTGCCCGTCATCGAGACCGGCGTGGGCAACGTGCACGTCTACGTGGACGCGTCGGCCGACGTCGACATGGCGGTCGCGATCGTCATGAACGCCAAGACCCAGCGCGTCGGCGTCTGCAACGCGGCGGAGACGCTGCTCGTGCACGAGGACGCCGCTCCGGCCTTCCTCCCGGCGGCGCTCACGGCGCTCGCGGGGGCGGGCGTGGTGCTGCACGGCGACCCGGCAGCCCTGTCCTTTGCCCCCGACGGCGCCGTCGTCCTTCCCGCGACGGACGAGGACTGGGCAACGGAGTACCTCGCGCTGGAGCTCGGCGTGCGGGTGGTCCCGTCGCTGGACGAGGCGATCGAGCACATCCGCACCTGGTCCTCCGGGCACACCGAGGCGATCGTGACGCGGGACATCGCCGCGGCTGACCGGTTCGTCGCGGAGGTGGACTCCGCCGCGGTGATGGTCAACGCCTCGACCCGGTTCACCGACGGCGGCGAGCTCGGCCTGGGTGCCGAGATCGGCATCTCCACGCAAAAGCTGCATGCGCGCGGTCCCATGGGGCTCACCGAGCTGACCACCACCAAGTGGGTGGTCACGGGCGACGGCCACATCAAGCCGTGAGAGCGCGCTGGCGTGCCGCAGACCTCCGCAGGATCTCCTTGCGACCGGGTTCCGCGGTGTGCTGGCCGCAATTCGTCCGTGAGAGACTAAAGCCCACCTGAGCACGTTCGACTGGGAGGAATACCAGTGCTGCACACCGCCGTCCTGGCTGCCGAGGCCGCCTCGGAGCACGTCAACGAGCCGATCTCTCCGATCGCCCTGGGCCTGATCGCCTTCGGCGCGCTCGTGGCCGCCCTGCTGGTGACGTACGCGTTCCGCAACGTCGGCAACCGGCACTGAGCCGTCGAGACGGGGAGCCTGACGACCAGATGAGCGCACGCACCGTATGAGCGCCCCCACTGGGACCAGGCCGCGCATCGGGGTGATGGGCGGCACGTTCGACCCCATCCACCACGGTCACCTCGTCGCCGCCAGCGAGGCGGTCGCGCAGCTGGAGCTGGACGAGGTCGTCTTCGTTCCCACCGGCCGTCCTGGCTTCAAGCAGAAGCAGCGGGTCACCCCGGCTGAGCACCGCTATCTGATGACGGTGATCGCCACGGCGTCCAACCCGCGGTTCACGGTCAGCCGGGTCGACATCGACCGGGCCGGCCTCACCTACACGGTGGACACCCTCCGGGACCTGCGGGCGCAGCGGCCCGAGGCGGACCTCTTCTTCATCTCGGGTGCGGACGCCATCCAGCAGATTCTCTCGTGGAAGGATGCCGAGAAGCTGTGGGACATGGCACACTTCGTCGCTGTCACACGGCCTGGGCACAAGCTCACCGTTGACGGGCTTCCTCGGGACGGCGTGACGACACTCGAGGTTCCTGCACTAGCTATCTCCTCGACCGACTGTCGTCGTCGGGCCGAGGAGGGTTTGCCGGTCTGGTATCTGGTGCCTGACGGCGTGGTCCAGTACATCGCCAAGCACGGACTGTATCGAGGTCTTCACGATGAGTGACAACAAGGGTCGTCCCATGACGCGCCGCGAGATCCGCGAGCGGGAGGCTGCCGCTGCGGCCGCCGCCGGCGGTGGGTCCTACCCACCGCAGGGCGGGCAGCAGCAGGAGCCGCCGCACCGCGGCGCGCCCGCGCCTGCCCCGGCTCCCGACGGCGGCTGGTCGCCGAACCCGTCGAACCCGCCGGTCGCCCGCCCTCCGCAGGCGACGGGCGGCTCGCGCGGCGTGGACGCGACGGGCCGGCTCACGCCCGTGCAGCAGCCCGGCGGCGGCGCCCCGTCGCCCTTCGGCCCCGGTGGGGGCCAGGGCCGTCCGGGTCCGTCCGGCCCCGGCGGCCAGGGTGCCCCGGGCAGCCACGGCGCGCCCGGCCAGCAGGGTGGTCCCGGCCAGCAGGGCGCACCGCCCAGCCCGTTCGGCGGGCGCCCGTCGAGCGCGCCCGTGCCGCCCGCCCCGCAGCAGGGTCGGTCGGGCCGGTTCGCGCCGAGCGCACCCCCGGCTCCTGGCGGCGCCGGCGACCCCGGCCAGACGACGCAGTGGGGTGCTCCCCCCGCGGCCCCGACCCAACAGCCGCCGTCGCCGTTCGGCGGTCGCCCCGGTGCGCCGAGCGCACCCGGTGCGCCCGGCGGCCTCGGCCAGCAGCGTCCGGGTTCCCCGGGCCGTCCCGTCGGCGGCCCGCCGAGCGGCGCGGTCTCGGGCGGCGCGCCCGCGCTCCCCTGGGAGGCCGGCGCTGCGGCATCGCCGCAGTCGGCGCCCCCGGGCGGCGCGCCCACGGCCCCCGGCTCCCCGTTCCCCGGCCGCCCCGGCGGCCAGCCCGGTCCGGGCGGTCCCGGCCCCGGTCAGAACGGCGGGCCCGGCCAGCAGCACCCCGGTGCCCCCGGCCAGTTCGCCGCCGGCCCGGTGGCCCCGTCCCGTTCCTCCCGCCGTGAGGTGGAGGAGGAGTGGGACGAGGAAGAGGACGAGGGTCCGCAGTACACCTGGCTGCACTACATCATCCTGGTGGTCGTGGCGTTCGTGCTCGGCCTCCTGATCTGGAAGCTCGTGCTCGAGGGGGACAGCTCGATCGCGACCGACCAGGCTGCTGCCCTGCTGGGCACCCTGCCGGGCGGTCTGCCCGGCCTCATCGGAGGTAATGCGGTATGACGGCGACCGAGCGGGCCACCGAGCTCGCGATCATCGCGGCGCGAGCGGCGAGCGACATCAAGGCGCAGGAGATCATCGCGCTCGACGTCAGCGAGCAGCTCGTGCTGACCGACGTGTTCCTCATCGCGTCGGGCGCCAGCGAGCGTCAGGTCTCCGCGATCGTGGACTCCGTCGAGGAGGCGCTCTTCAAGGAGGGCGTCAAGCCGATCCGGCGCGAGGGCAAGACCGAGGCCCGGTGGGTGCTCATCGACTTCGGCGACGTCGTCGTGCACGTGCAGCACGCCGAGGACCGCACGTACTACGCGCTCGAGCGCCTGTGGAAGGACTGCCCGGCCATCCCGCTGCCGGAGGACGCGCAGGGCGGCGGCGACGCCGCCGAGTACCAGGACCCCGACGACGGCGCGATCCACCTCGCCGGGGACTCCCGCCTGTGACCGCTGGAACGATCGTCCTGCTGCGCCACGCGCGCACGGCGTACAACGCCGGGCTGCGGCTGCAGGGCCAGATCGACATCCCGCTCGACGAGGTCGGTCGCTGGCAGGCGGAGCAGGGCGCCACGGCGCTGGCGGCGTCGCACAAGGCGTCCTTCGTGGTGGCCAGCGACCTGCAGCGGGCCCGGGACACGGCCGTCGCGTACGCGCGGCACCTCGACCTGGACGTCGTGACCGACGCCGGACTGCGCGAGCGGTCGTTCGGCGACTGGGAGGGGCTGACCGACGCCGAGATCGCCGAGCGCTGGCCGGAGGAGCACGCCGTCTGGCGCAGCGGCGGCGAGCCGGAGGCGAACGGCGTCGAGTCCAAGGCGGTCACCGCCCGGCGCATGGAGGAGGCCGTGCTGCGGCATGCCGACTCCCTGGCCTCGGGGGAGACGCTCGTGGTCGTGTCGCACGGTTCGGCCATCACGCAGGCCATCACCCGGCTGCTCGGCCTGGACCCCGCCGTCTGGCGCGGGCTGCACGGCCTGCACAACGTGCACTGGTCGCACCTGCGGGCCTCCGGGCCCGGCGCGTCGCCCGCGTGGCGGCTCGTCGCGCACAACGTCGGGGCCGGTTACCCGCTCGACACGTGGCAGTCCGGGCCCGAGGCGCGGCAGTGACCACGCGGTGATCACGCAGTGACCGAGCGCACGCCGGTCTAGATTTGGTCCCTGGCGTCGGTCTGCATAGACTAGCAACGCTCGCCCGGCCAGCACGGCTGGGGGAGACCATTTCGGGGCTGTGGCGCAGCTGGTAGCGCACCTGCATGGCATGCAGGGGGTCGGGGGTTCGAGTCCCCCCAGCTCCACCGAGATCATCCGCGGTCCGCCCATCGGGCGGGCCGCGGATTTTCTGTTTCCGGGGTTCCGGCCAAGGGCCGACGCCGGTCAGCCGGGCCGGTGTGAAGCGGGTCACGGTGGCCCCCGGTTCGTTGACCTGAACCGTGGTTGAGGTCCTAGCGTCGGGAGCATCCGACGAGAGGACCCGGACATGACCGTCTACACCCTGCCTGACCTGCCCTACGACTACGCGGCGCTCGAGCCGCACATCAGCGGGCGCATCATGGAGCTGCACCACGACAAGCACCACGCCGCGTACGTGGCCGGCGCCAACGCCGCGCTCGACGCGCTGGCCCAGGCCCGGGAGAGCGGCGACCTCGCCTCGGTGAACCTGCACGAGAAGAACCTCGCGTTCAACCTCGGCGGCCACACCAACCACACCGTGTTCTGGAACAACCTCTCGCCCGACGGCGGCGGGGAGCCGGACGGGGAGCTCGCGGCGGCGATCATCGACCAGTTCGGCAGCTTCGCGGCGTTCCAGGCGCACTTCGCCGCCGCGGCCACCGGCATCCAGGGCTCGGGCTGGGCGGTGCTCGGCTGGGACAGCATCGGCGGGCGGCTGCTGGTGTTCCAGCTCTTCGACCAGCAGGCGAACGTGCCGCTGGGCGTCACCCCGCTGCTCATGCTCGACATGTGGGAGCACGCGTTCTACCTGGACTACCTCAACGTCAAGGCGGACTACGTCGCGGCGTTCTGGAAGCTGGCGAACTGGGCCGACGTCGGCGCCCGGCTCGACCGGGCGCGAGCCGCCACCGGGGGTCTCCTGACGGCGGTCTGAACCGCGCTCCGGCCTCGCTTTGGTCAGGCGGGCCGGATCGGTCTAGACTGACGGCGCTCGCCCCCACCAGGGCGAACGCCTTTGGGGCTGTGGCGCAGCTGGTAGCGCACCTGCATGGCATGCAGGGGGTCGGGGGTTCGAGTCCCCCCAGCTCCACCCACGAGAACGCGGGACACCGACGGGTGTCCCGCGTTCTTGCTTTTCCGGTCGCAACATTGTCCTGTCGCGGCCTTTTCCTGTCGCGGCGCGGCGTTCCAGGGCAGGGTGTCCTCCGAGGAGGTGGCCGATGCGGACGGGCTCGACACGGCAGCCGGGGACCTGGCAGGTCCTGCGGGAGTCGCTCGACGGCGCCGTCGTGCTCCCCGAGGACGAGGGGTACGACGCCGCACGCCGGCTGTTCAACGGGCGGTTCGAGCACCTGCGGCCGGCGGCCGTCGCCTACCCGGAGCACGCGGGCGACGTCGCCGAGTGTCTCGCCCTGGCCCTGCGGTCGGGTGTTCCCGTCGCGGTCCGCAGCGGCGGGCACTCGTACGCGGGCTGGTCGGGCGGGACCGGCCGCCTGATCGTCGACGTCAGCCGTCTTGCGGGGGTCGACGTCGCCGGGCGGACGGCGACCGTCGGGGCCGGCGCGCGGCTGGGCGCCGTGTACGACGGGCTCGCCGCGCACGGCGCGACCGTCCCCGCGGGCACCTGCCCCACGGTCGGCATCGCGGGGCTCACGCTCGGCGGCGGCCACGGCGTGATGTCGCGGGCGTACGGCCTGACCTGCGACAACCTGGTCCGCGCCACCCTCGTGACCGCCGACGGCCGGGAGATCGTCTGCGACGACGAGGACGACCCGGAGCTGTTCTGGGCGCTGCGGGGCGCCGGGGGCGGCACGTTCGGCGTCGTGACCGGGCTGGAGCTCCGGACGCACCCGGCCGGGCCGACGGCGTCGGCGGACCTGGCCTGGGCGTGGCGGGACGCCCGCCGGGTGCTGACGGCCTGGCAGCAGTGGGCGCCGTCGCTGCCCGACCATGTCTGGACGGCCCTGCGCCTCCAGCGCGCCGCAGACGGCCCCACGGTCTCCGTGACCGTGTTCAGCCTGGGCGACCGGGACGAGCTCGACGGCCTGGTCGACCGGCTCCCCGGCGGCGCGCTCGACGTCGTCGTGCGCGAGGAACCGCACGCGGACGCGATGCGCCGGCTCGGGGGCGAGCCTGCCGCGGAACGGGACACCGCCGAACCGGACGCCGCGCCGGACGGCGAATCCGGTGCCGCGCCGGAAGCGCATCCCCACAACTACGACGTCCGCAGCCAGTTCCTCCGGCGGTCGCTGCCGCCCGCTGGTGTCGAGGCCGCTGCCCGGGCCGTCGAGGCGGCCGGGCCGGGCATCGAGGCGGTTGTCGCCGTCGTCGCCCTGGGTGGGGCGACCAACCGGGTCGCGCCGGGCGCGACCGCGTTCGTCCACCGGGACAGCCTCTTCCTGGTGCAGCACGAGGCGTACTGGACGCCGTCGGCCCTGCGTGGGCCCGCCGAGATGGCCGCGGCGGAACGGGCTGCGGGCGACTGGCTCGTCTCTGTGCACGATGCGCTGCGCCCGTACGCCTCCGGCGAGGCCTACCAGAACGTGCCCGACCCGCGCCTGCCCGACGCGGAGCGCGCCTACTACGGGGAGGCCGTCCCCCGGCTGCGCCGGGTGCGGCAGCGGCTCGACCCCGACGGGGTGTTCAGTCGCCCCCAAACGATCTGAGCCAAGGACATGAGCGAGGGTGGGAAGTGACGGAGAGGGAGCCGATGGACAAGGCCGACTTCAAGAAGAGCCTCGACGCCTACCAGGCGAAGCGGGACCAGTTCCGGCTCGTCGACGTGCCCGAGCAGTGGTACCTGATGATCGACGGGCACGGCGACCCGAACACGTCGCCGGCCTTCGCCGAGGCGATCGAGGTGCTCTACCCGGTGGCTTACACCCTCAAGTTCGCGAGCAAGCGCGAGCTCGGGCGCGACTACGTCGTCATGCCCCTGGAGGGGCAGTGGTGGGCGCAGGACATGGCCGCCTTCACGTCCCAGCGGGACAAGTCCCGCTGGGACTGGACCCTGCTGATCATGCAGCCGGACTGGACCACCCCGGAGATGTTCGACGCCGCCGTGGCGAAGGTCGACGAGAAGGTCAGGGCGAAGGGCGGCCCGGCCCGGCTCGGCGACGTCCGCCTGGAGACGCTGGCCGAGGGGCGGTGCGTGCAGACGCTGCACGTCGGCTCGTTCGACGCCGAGGCCGGGACGCTCGCGCGGATGCACGACGAGTTCATCCCGGGCCGCGGGCTGCGCCGGACCGGCCGGCACCACGAGATCTACCTCAGCGACTTCCGCAAGGTGGCGCCCGAGAAGCAGCGGACCATCCTGCGGCAGCCGGTCGAGGAGGTCCGCGGTTGACCGCCCATGGGGCCGCGGGCCTGCGCCGCACCTACCTGAACCTCGGCCTGGGCGAGCTGGCCGCCGTGGTGGTCTTCGTCGTCGTCCGGCCCGGGGTCGCGGCCCGGCTGGGCGATGACGGCGGGCCCGCGCTGTGGTGGGCCATGACGCCGTTGCTGGTCGTGCTGCTGCAGGGCAGCGCCTACTGGCTCGCCGCGCGCGCCTGGTTGCCCGGCTCCGGGCGCTTGGGGAGCCCGCGGCGGGGTACGGGGCGACGCGGGATGCCGCGTCCCGTCGCCCTCACGTACCGGGCGTTCCGCCTGCTGAACCCGGTGCTGCTGGCGGTCTGTCTGGCGGGCCTGCTGCTGTCCGGCGCCGACGGCGGAGCCCTGGTGGTCTGCCTGCTCGTCTGGGCCTTCGGCGTGCTGGAGTACGTGAACTACTTCGTGGTGCGGCTGTCGTACCCGGTCGCCCGGTGGTTCGCGCTGGTCGGCCGACGGCGGACGCCCGCCCTGGTCCGGGACGTCGCCCGGACGCTCGGTGCGCCGGCCGCGGCCGGCGTCGTCCACCCTGGGGCTGACGACGCCGTCCACCCGGGGCCCGATGCCGGGGGCGGCGTGCGTCGGTAGTTTCGTGGCCATGACCACGACCGCCGACACCTCGTCCGCCCGCGCCGACCTGTACCGCCCGCTGGTGCGGTCCGGGATCGTGGTCGTCCTGAGCTTCCTGCTGGGCGGCCTGACGTCGTACGCCCAGGGGTTCCTGCCGGACGCCTTCGCGTCCTTCGCCAACTCGGCCAGCGGATGGACGGTGCTCACGGCCCTGCTCGTGTACTGGTCCCGGGTCCGCACCGCGCCGGCCGCCGTGCTGGGCGCGGTGAGCTTCGTGCTGCTCGTGCTCGGATACACCGTCGCGGCCGACCTGCGCGGGTTCTACTACGACCCGCTCCTGTTCTCGGTGGTCGGCGTGGTGGCCGGCCCGTTCGTCGGCGTCGCCGCGTCCTGGCTGCGGGCCGACGGCGTCCGCGCGGCGTTCGGCACGGCGCTGCTCGCCGGCATCGGCGTGGGCGAGGCGGTCTACGGGCTGACGATCATCCGGGAGACCACCAGCCCGGTCTACTGGACGGTGATCGGCGTCGCCGGCCTCGCGCTGCTGGCCGGCGTGCTCGTGCGCCGCGTCCGGGGCGTGCTGCCGGTCGCCCTGGCCGTGGGCGGGACGGCGGTCGTCGCGGCTGCGTTCTACCTCGCCTATTCCAGCCTGTAGACGCACCGGCGGGGCGGCCTACGGTCCGACCAGGCGGTCCAGCAGCCGGTCGAGCAGTGCGTCCGCGCGCGACGCGGCGCTCGCGTCGATCAGCAGCGTCTGCGCCAGCCCGCTCGCGGCGGCGACGATCAGCTCCGCGTCCAGGTCGGCTGCGCTGTCGGCCGCGCCGTTGGTCGCGCTGCCGGCGGCGTCGTCGGCCGGGCTGCCGGCTGACTGTGCGCCGCCCGCGCTGGCCGCCGCCCCTGCTCCCGCCCGCCGGAGCTGGTCCGCGATAGCGGTGACCAGGTACCGCGGCGCGCCCAGCGTGTCCTCCGCGACGACGTCGGAGGCCGTGAGTGCGGCCGTGTGGAAGGCGTTGAGCACCACGGTGTCCTGGCGCCGCTCGGCGTCCGTCGGCAGCAGCTCGACGAGGATCGCCTGGATCACGTCGCGCGGGGCAGGGTCCCCACCGAGGGCCTCGAGCCGGCGGGTGAACCGGGCTCCGGCGTCGGCCACCACGGCCTGGTGGGTGGCGAGCAGGAACTTCCGCTTGGTGCCGAAGTAGTACTGGACCAGGCGGACCGAGATGCCGGCCTCCGCCGCCACGGACTGGAAGGTCGCCGCCCCCAGGCCCTCGCGTGCGACGACGCGTCGGGTGGCGTCGGTGATCTGCGTCCGCCGCTGATCGTGGTCGGCCAGTCGAGGCATGCGGTCCCGCCCTCTCGTCCTTTTTATGGTATGTCTGCACCATCATAAGTGATACGTTCATATCACCAAACCCACGGAGGGCATGCCATGGTCAGGATCGGACGCTTCAGGAGCGACGCGGCGCGCGACACCTACCTGCGCGCCTATGCGGCGATGGAAGGGCTGTGGCCGGTGCCGTCGATGACGGCCGACGTGCCGACCGCCTACGGGACAACGCATGTCCGCCGCTCGGGCTCCGGCGACGGGCTGCCGCTCGTGCTGCTGCACGGCTACGGCGGCAACGGCCTGTACTGGCACGACGTGGTGGAGGCCCTCGCCGGCGACCGCGCCCTCGTGGCTCTGGACACCGTCGGTGCGGCCGGGCGCAGCGTGCAGAGGGCGCCCCTGCGCGGCGACGCCGACTACGGCGCCTGGTTCGCGCAGGTGCTGGACGGGCTGGGCCTCGGCCGGGTCCACGTGCTGGGGGAGTCGCTGGGCGCGTGGCACGCGACGCTGGTGGCACTGCACGCCCCGGACCGGGTGGCGAGCGTGTCCCTGATCGAACCCAACGGCGTGGTCACGCGCACGCCGTTCCGTGCCCTGGTGAGGATGCTCCGGTTCGGGGTCAACCCCACCGACGAGGGCTGGCGCAGGATGAGCGAGTGGCTGGCGCCGGGAACTCACCCGACCGACGCGGAGCGGGCGTGCATGAAGGCCGCGCAGGGCTACCGGACCGCGGCCGGGTGGGCGCGGCCGCTCAAGGACGCCGAGCTCGCGTCGCTCGCCCCTCCGCTGCTGGCGCTCTACGGCGAGCGGTCGGTGGTCTCCGAGCCGTATGCCGCTCGACGCCGCCTCGCGGAGCGCCTGCCCTCGGCCGAGGTCGAGATCTTCCCCGGGGCTGGGCACGGCGTGCGCGGGCAGGTGCCGGACCGGGTGGCCGCCCGGGTCTCGCGATTCGTCGCGCGGCACGACACCTCGGCGCGCGTCGATCGTTGAGCAGGCTCGGGCCAGGTGCTGGTCAGGGCGTGACGGGCTGTTTGAGAATCGTTCTCATTTCTGGTTGACTCCTCCTCGGTAACGAGAATGATTGTCATTCTAGATGGAAGGAGCGGGCGGCCTCGGCCGCCCGACCAACGATGAGAAACCACACCACCCGCGCGGCCGCAGGCCTCGGCGCGGCACTGTCCCTGGTCCTGCTGAGCGCCTGTGCCACCGAGGGCGACCCGGCCGGCTCGGCCTCCGGGTCGGCCTCGGCCGAGGCCGACGGTCACGACGAGCACGAGGAGGGCGCCACCGAGGCCCAGGCCCGCACGGCCCGCCTCGCCGTCACGTACGACGGCGGCGTCGTGGTGCTCGACGCGATGAGCCTCGAACCCGTGGGCGAGGTCGAGCTGGAGGGCTTCACCCGGCTGAACCCGGCCGGCGACGAGCGGCACCTGATGGTCTCCACGACCGGCGGCTTCAAGGCCCTCGACCTGGGCTCCTGGGCCGAGGCGCACGGCGACCACGCCCACTACTGGACGGCCGAGCCGAGCCTGACCGACGTCACCTACGAGGCGTCCGAGCCCGGGCACGTCGTGGTCCACGAGGGCCGCACCGCCCTGTTCGACGACGGCACCGGCCTGGTGCGCGTGCTCGACTCGGCGCACGTGGCGGACGCCGACGCGGCGGCCCGCGAGTACACGACGCCGTCGGCCCACCACGGCGTGGCCGTCGAGCTGACCGACGACACCCTCGTGATCTCCGAGGGCACCGAGGACGCCCGCACCGGCATCCGGGCGCTCGACGGCGACGACAAGGAGATCGCGGCCTCCGACGAGTGCCCCGGCGTGCACGGCGAGGCCGTGGCCGCCGACGAGGCCGTCGTCATCGGCTGCGAGGACGGCGCGGTGGTCTACGCGGACGGCGAGATCACCAAGGTCACCTCGCCCGACGCCTACGGCCGCATCGGCAACCAGGCCGGCACCGAGGCGTCGCCGGTCGTGCTGGGCGACTACAAGAAGGACAAGGACGCCGAGCTCGAGCGGCCCACGCAGGTCTCGCTGATCGACACCCGGACCGGCGACCTCCAGCTCGTCGACCTGCCGTCGTCGTACACCTTCCGGTCCCTCGCGCGGGGCGACGACGGCGAGGCCCTCGTGCTCGGCACGGACGGCCAGGTGCACGTGATCGACCCGGAGTCCGGCAAGCTCACGCAGTCGATCCCCGTGATCGACGAGTGGGAGGAGCCGACCGAGTGGCAGGAGCCGCGTCCGGCGATCCTGACCCTGGACGGCTCGGTCTACGTGACCGACCCGGCGAACGACTCGATCCACGCGGTGGACGTCGAGACGGGTGAGGTCTGGAAGTCCGCGGAGCTCGGCGTCACCCCGAACGAGCTGAACGGCGTCACGGGCGGGGAGCCCCACACCCACGAGGCCCACTGA
Source organism: Promicromonospora sukumoe (assembly GCF_014137995.1). Classification (NCBI taxonomy): domain Bacteria; kingdom Bacillati; phylum Actinomycetota; class Actinomycetes; order Micrococcales; family Promicromonosporaceae; genus Promicromonospora; species Promicromonospora sukumoe. The sequence continues at coordinate 160,724 of NZ_JACGWV010000002.1, read as the reverse complement.
CCCTCAGGGCAGACGTGCGCCCCGCTGGTCGAGCTTGTCGAGACCGTTTCGAGGTCTCGACAAGCTCGACCAGCGGGGTTTCGCCCGTCCGGGGGTGGGTCAGGGCGTCTCGAAGAAGGTGCGGAGGTCGGCGACCAGGACGTCCGGGACCTCCATCGCCGCGTAGTGGCCGCCCGTCGGGTACTCGGACCAGTGCTCGATGCGGGCGTTGTCGCGGTCGGCGAACGCCCGGATCGTCTTGAAGTCGTCGGCGAAGACGGCGACGCCGATGCGGCCCTGGCTCACCACCGGCTCCGCCCCGGACCGTGCCTCGCTGTAGTGGTAGCGCACCGAGGTGGCCGACGTGTTGGTCAGCCAGTACAGGCTGACCTGCGCCAGGACCTGGTCGCGGGAGACCAGGCTCGTGCCGTTGCCGAAGCTCTCGAACAGCTCGTTGTAGGCGAGCTGCCCCACCGGCGAGTCGCTGAGCCCGGCCGCCACGGTCTGGGGCCGGGAGCCGTTCATCGTGTTGTACGCGCCGACGCTCTGGAACCACTGCAGGTGCTCCAGCGCCGCGAACTCCTTGGGGCCGAAGCCGTCCATCTCGCCGTCGGCGCCGGTCGGGAACGAGAAGAGCTGGAGCACGTGCGCGCCCAGGAAGCCCTCGGGGTCGAGCACGGCCAGCTCGCGGCTGACCATGGCGCCCGCGTCGCTGCCGTGGGTGCCGTAGGACTGGTAGCCGAGCCGGCGCATCAGGGTGTCCCAGGTGCGGGCGACGCGGGCCATGGTCCAGGTGCCGCCGTCGGCGGGCTGGCTCAGCGGGGTGCTGAAGCCGAAGCCGGGGATGGACGGGACCACCACGTGGAAGGCGTCCTCGGCGCGGCCGCCGTGGGCAACGGGGTCGGTGAGCGGGCCGATCATGTCGAGGAAGTCGAGCACCGAGCCCGGGTAGGTGTGGGTCAGCAGAAGGGCGCGGGCGCCCGGCTCGGCCGAGCGGACGTGCAGGAAGTGGACCGTCTGGCCGTCGATCTCGGTCAGGAACTGGGGGAACGCGTTGACGCGCTCCTCGACCGCGCGCCAGTCGAAGCCGTCGCGCCACTGCTCGACCGACTCGCGCAGGTAGGACTCGGGCGTGCCGTAGTCCCAGGAGTCGCCGGGCGCGGCCGGGGCGAAGCGGGTGCGGGCGAGGCGGTCGTTCAGGTCGTCGAGGTCGGCCTGGGGGATGTCGATGCGGAAGGGGCGGATGCTGGTGTCGTTGGTGTTCATGTCTCCGACACTACGAGCGGTTCAGGAACGGTTCTTTCCTCTATTCTGAACCGGTCCCAGAACTTTTTTCAGATGCTGGTTTCGGATGCCGGTGAGGAGCGGAGATGACGACGACGGCGGGGCGGCTGCTCGCCCTTCTCGGCCTGCTCCAGTCCCGCGCCGAGTGGTCCGGGCCGGAGCTCGCGACGCGCCTCGACGTCACGGACCGCACGGTGCGCAACGACGTCGCGCGCCTGCGCGAGCTGGGCTACCCGGTCGACGCCGTCCGCGGGCCGGGCGGGCGGTACCGGCTCGGTGTGGGCGGCAAGCTGCCCCCGCTGGTGCTCGACGACGAGGAGGCGGTCGCCATCGCGGTCGGGCTGCGGGCCGCGACCGCCGTGGTGGGCATCGAGGAGTCCAGCGCCCGCGCGCTCGGCAAGCTGGAGCAGGTGCTGCCCGACCGGCTGCGCCGTCAGGTCGCGGCGCTGCGGGACGCGACGGAGGCCGGGCCCGTGAACACGGACAGCAACGTCGAGGACCCCGCCGTCGACCCCGCGCTGCTCACCGAGCTGGCCGCCGCGATCCGGGACCACCAGGGGCTGCGGTTCTGGTACCGCGAGGAGCCGCGGGAGGTGGAGCCGGTCCGGCTCGTGGCGTGGCAGCGCCGCTGGTACCTCGTGGGGCGGGACGTCGGCTCGGGCCGCTGGGAGCCGTACCGCGTGGACTGGCTGGAGCTGCGCCGTCCGGGCGGACGCCGCTTCACGCCCGTGGAGCCGCCCTTCGACCTGACCGAGTTCGTGGTGCGCGAGGTGGCCCGCACGGGCTGGGCGGTGCACACCCGGATCGTCGTGCACGCCCCGGCGCACGAGGTGCTGGAGCGCATCAACCCGGCCGTCGGCACGGTCGAGCCGCGGGACGAGGCGACGTGCCTGCTGGTCACGGGCGGGGACAGCATCGAGACGGTGGCCGTGTGGATCGGCATGCTCGGGCTCGACTTCACGGTGGCGGGACCCCCGGCCCTGCTGGACCACCTCGGCGTGCTGTCCCGCCGGTACGCGGGGGCGGTCAGCGGCGCGTCAGGTGTCCCTGCTCGATGACGTGGCTGAGCCGGTCGCGCGTCTCGGCGAGCTCGCGCATCCGCTCGTCGATCTTGTCCCGCTCGGCCGCCAGCAGGTCGAGCATGTCGGCCGACGCCATGCCGGTCTCCATGCACGGCATGATCCCCGAGACCGCCTTGCTGTTCAGCCCCGCCGCGTACAGGAGCTGGATCAGCCGCACGCGGTCGACGGCGTCCTGCGCGTACCGGCGCTGGCCGGCGGGGGAGCGCTCCGAGTCCAGCAGCCCCTGTTCCTCGTAGTACCGCAGCGCGCGCACGCTCACGCCCGTGCGCGTGGCGACCTCGCCGATCCGCATGTGTCCTCCAGATCACACCGGCAGGGCCCGGTCGGCCCTTGCCCCTGACGTCAACGTCAGATTCTACGGTGCTCGTGGCGGGGCCGTCCGGCCTCGCGCCACACCGAGCACCAAGGAGCAGGACCATGGACATCGCCGGATCCGTCGCACTCGTCACCGGGGCCGACCGCGGCATCGGCCGGAGCTTCGCCGCCGAGCTGCTGGAGCGCGGGGCGACCGTGTGGGCCACCGCCCGCCGCCCCGAGACGGTGGACCTGCCGGGCGTGCGGGTGCTGCCGCTCGACGTCACCGACCCGGCGTCGGTCGCCGCGGCGGCGGAGGCGGCGTCGGACGTGTCGCTGCTGGTCAACAACGCCGGGATCTCCGTCCAGCAGAACCTGGTCGCGGGCGACGTCGACCGGACGCGGCAGGAGATGGAGGTGCACTACTTCGGCACGCTGCACATGATCCGGGCGTTCGCGCCCGTGCTCGCCGCGAACGGCGGCGGCGCGATCGTCACCATGCTCTCGGCGCTCTCGTACGGGCACTTCGACGGCGCCAACTCCTACGCGGCCGCCAAGGCCGCGCAGTGGAGCCTGGTCGACGCCGCCCGGCTGGAGCTCGCAGCGCAGGGCACCCTGGTCACCGGCACGTACGTGGGCTCCGTGGACACCGACATGATGGCCGGCTGGGACGTGCCGAAGGTGCACCCGGCCGACGTCGCGCGGGCGGCCCTCGACGCCGTCGCCGCGGGGGAGACCGAGGCCCTGGTCGACGACGACGCCCGGGGTGCGCGCGCCGCGCTGGCCGCGCGGCTGGCGGTCACGGGAGTGCGCTAGGCCGGCGTCTCGCGCAGGCCCAGCATGCCGCGGAGCATCGCCGCGAGGATGCGGGCCAGCCGCGGCTCGACCTCCACCAGGGCGTGCGAGAGCAGCGGGTCGGACCGGTAGAGCTCGGCGACCTCGGCGCCCGGGGTGGCGATCTGGTGGAAGGTCCCGGCCAGCGAGGTCGCGGCCGCCACCAGGTCGACGCCGTCCTGCTCGGTCAGCCCGGGCAGGGCGGCGCGGACCGCCGGGACGATCTGCCCCAGCCCGTCGCGGGTCGTGAGCTTGAACTCCCGGACCTTCTCGACCGACACGTTCCGCTCCAGGTTCAGCGGCGTCTGCGCGAGCAGGTCGCAGAACATCCCGCGTCCGGCGAGGGTCGAGGCGAACGCCGCGGCGACGGCGTCGGCCCGGGTACCGGCGTCGGCCCCTTGCTGCCCGACGGCGCGCACCCGCGCGGCGAGGTCCGGCGCCCAGTCCTGCCAGCCCTCCGCCGTGAGCCGCAGGAAGATCTCCTCGCGCGTCTCGAAGTACCGCAGCATCGCGGACTTGTGCATGTCCACGGCGGTGGCGATGTCGGTCAGCGTCACCTCGCGGATGCCGCGCTCGGAGCCGAGCCGGCGGGCCGCGTCGAGGATGGCCGCCTCCCGGACGCGCTTGGCCTCGGGCGAGCGCGCTCGCTGGAAGTCGCGTGTCGTCATGCTCACATCTTAGCGCAACGGGGTTGCGTAAGTTAGAGAAACGGTGTTTCGTTAACGCCATGCAGCAGACATGGTTCATCACAGGTTCCTCGCGTGGCTTCGGCCGCGCCCTCGCTCTCGCCGCGCTCGCCGCGGGTGACCAGGTGGCAACGACCGCCCGGCGTCCCGAGCAGCTCGACGACCTCGTCGCGCAGTACGGCGAGCGGGTGCTCCCGCTCCGGCTCGACGTCACCGACCCCGCCGCCGTCCGCGCGGCGCTCGACGAGGCCGCCGCCCGGTTCGGCGGCATCGACGTCGTCGTCAACAACGCGGGCTACGCCAACGTCGCCCCGATCGAGACCGGGGACGACGCCGACTTCCGCACCCAGTTCGAGACCAACTTCTGGGGCGTCTACAACGTGTCCAAGGCCGTGATCCCGCTGCTCCGCAAGCAGGGGAGCGGCCTCGTGATCCAGTTCTCGTCGGTCGGCGGCCGCGTCGGCGGGTCGCCGGGCATCGCGTCGTACCAGGCGGCCAAGTTCGCCATCGACGGCTTCAGCCGCGTGCTCCGCGTCGAGACGGCGCCGTTCGGAGTCAAGGTGCTCGTCGTCGAGCCGAGCGGCTTCCGCACCGACTGGGCCGGCGCGTCCATGACCGTGCACGATGCCCCGGCAGGGTACGAGTCCACGGTCGGCGCCATGAACACGCGGATGCGTCAGGCCGGCGCGGGCGCCGCGGGTGACCCGGCGCGGGCCGCCGAGATCCTGGTGGCGGTCGCCAAGCACGACGACCTGCCCGACAACCTGCCGCTGGGCGTCAACGCCACGGAGATGTCGGTCGCGCAGGACCGCCGGCTCCTGGCGTCGGACGAGCGGTGGGGCGACGTGAGCAGGTCGGCGGACTTCGGCCAGCCCTTCCCGGCCGCCCTCCCGAAGGCCTGAAAGATCCGGCCTGCTCATCTGTGATCGTCATCGTGCTCATCTGTTAGCCTGACGGCTGTTCAACGGAGTCGGAAGGCGGCGGAGGAGCACGATGACGGCACTCGACGAGGAGACCGTGGGCAGCCTGGTGGCGTCCGCGCCGGACGGCGCAGACCTGACGGTGCCCACCTATGACCGCGACCGGCTCACCACCGGGATCGTGCATCTCGGGGTGGGCGGCTTCCACCGCGCGCACCAGGCGATGTACCTGGACCGGCTGATGGCCGAGGGCAAGGCGCTCGACTGGGCGGTCTGCGGCGTCGGCGTGCTGCCGGGCGACGCCCGTATGCGCGACGCGCTGGCCGCCCAGGACGGCCTCTACACGCTGGTGCTCAAGCACCCGGACGGGCGCCTGGAGGCGCGCGTCATCGGGTCGATCAAGGAGTACCTGCTCGCCCCCGACGACCCGGAGGCCGTGCTGGAGAAGATGGCCTCGCCCGAGGTCCGCATCGTCTCCCTCACGGTCACCGAGGGCGGCTACAACATCCACCACGTGACCGGCGAGTTCGACCTGGCGGACCCGGCGGTCGCCGCGGACCTGGCCGACGGCGCCGTCCCCGCGACGACGTTCGGCCTGGTCACCGAGGCCCTGCGCCGACGGCGGGAGCGTGGCGTGCCGCCGTTCACCGTGATGAGCTGCGACAACATCCAGGGCAACGGCGAGGTCGCGCGCCGCGCCTTCACCACGTTCGCCCGCGCGAAGGACGCCGACCTGGCGGCGTGGATCGAGACCGAGGTCGCGTTCCCGAGCTCCATGGTGGACCGCATCACGCCGGTGACCACCGACGCCGACCGTGCCCTGGTGGCCGAGCGGTTCGGCGTCGACGACGCCTGGCCCGTCGTGGCCGAGCCGTTCGAGCAGTGGGCCCTGGAGGACACCTTCCCGACGGGGCGGCCGCCGTTCGAGGACGCCGGCGTGCAGGTGGTGCCCGACGTCGAGCCCTACGAGCTGATGAAGCTCCGCCTGCTCAACGCCAGCCACCAGGCCCTGTGCTACGTGGGCTACCTGGCCGGTCACCGGTACGCGCACGAGGTCGCCGGGCAGGACGTGTACGCCCGGTTCCTGCGCGGGTACATGGACCGCGAGGGCACGCCCACGCTGGAGCCGGTGCCCGGCATCGACCTGGACCAGTACAAGGCCACGCTGATCGAGCGGTTCGCGAACCCGCACGTGGCAGACACCCTGGCGCGGCTGTGCGCCGAGTCGTCCGACCGCATCCCCAAGTGGCTGCTGCCCGTGGTGCGGCACCACCTGGCCACGGGCGGGCCGATCGAGCACGCGGCGCTCGTCGTGGCCTCCTGGGCCCGGTACGACGAGGGCACGGACGAGGCCGGCGAGCCCATCGAGATCGTGGACCGGCTCGCCGACCGCCTGCACCGCGCCGCCCTCGCGCAGGCGGAGGACCCGCTGGCGTTCCTGCGGGACCGCGAGGTGTTCGGCGACCTGGTCGACGACGAGCGCTTCACCGCCGCCTACACCGCGGCGCTGGACGCCCTGCACGAGCAGGGCGCCCGCGCCACGGTCGAGGACCTGGTCGCCCGGGGCTGACTCGCTGTCGCTGGTCGAGCTTGTCGAGACCCGGGTCTCGACGAGCTCGACCAGCGGCGTCGGTCAGCTCGGGGCTAGCTCGGGGCGATGATCTCCAGCGCCGCCGCGGCGGCGTCGTCGACCACCAGGGTGTCGGCGACGCCGCCGTTCACCGCGGCCAGCAGGCCGGGCGCGACGGCGGACCCGTAGCCGATCGCGATGACGCGGGGCGTGCCGGTGAGCTGTTCGAGTGTCACGCCCACCACGCGCTCGTCGAGGCTGGTGCGGACGGGCCTGCCCGCGGCGTCGAACAGGCGGCCCGAGCACTCGGCGACCGCGCCCGCGGCCGTGGCCGCCTGCTGCTCCTCGACGCTGATCTGCGGGAACACCGTGGAGGTGCGCTCGGACCAGTTGCCGATCGCGACGACGGCGACGTCGAGGTGGTCGGCCCGCGCGAGGGCGTCGGCGATCTCGGGCTGGCGGCGCATGCCCGCGGCGGTCGCGGCGTCGGCCACCAGGAGCGGGGACCAGACGGGCCAGGTGCGCACGCCCGGCATCTGCGCGAACGTGCTTATGAGCGCCAGGGAGTTGCCGCTGCCCTCGACGGGCAGGGCGCCGACGAGCTGCACGACGTCGCACTCGGGGAGCTGCCCGATGTGCCGCACCGCGGCCTCGACCGTGCGCGACCAGGACACCCCGACGGTCATGCCCTCGGTGATCTGCTCCCGGGCGGTGCGCGCGAGCGCGACGGCGACGTTCTCGCGCGTGGCGGCCGGGTCCGGGCCGCTGGGCGCGACGAGGATCTCACGCGCGCCGAGGCGGGCGGCCAGGCGCGCGCCGCGCTCGCCGTCGACCCCGGGCGCGTTGATCTCGATGCGCACCACGCCCTGCTCCCGGGCCTGCGCGAGCAGCCGGGCCACCTGGAAACGGGAGATGCCGCGGTCACGGGCGATCTCGACCTTCGACTTGCCGTCGAGGTAGTAGTCGGTACTCACCTCGACCATGAGGTTCGTGTCGTTCGGGGTCACCTTCGTCCTCACTCCCGCGAGTGGTGGCGGGAACCATTTGAGCGACTTCTGAGTGGGGGCCTTGCTCACCTGAGCATACCGAACTAGTCTGCGGATGCAGATGAGCAGTTAAAGATTCTCAGATGAGCGCGGCGGAGAGGCTGCGCCGAGGAGAGGACGAGGATGTTCCGACCTCCGAGGGGTAACTCGGTGAGATGGGCGGCGGCCGCCGCGACGGCGGCCACCGCGCTGGCCCTGTCCGGCTGTGCCGGGGCGGGAGCCGTGGGCGGGGACGACGGCGAGCAGATCGTGGTCGCGATCGTCTCCAACCCGCAGATGCAGGACGCGATCTCGTTGCAGGACGAGTTCCGTGCCGCGCACCCGGGCGTCGACGTGCGCTTCGTGTCGCTGCCCGAGAACGAGGCCCGCGCCAAGATCACGGCGTCCGTGGCGACCGGCGGCGGTGAGTTCGACGTCGTCATGATCTCCAACTACGAGACGCCGATGTGGGCCGAGAACGGCTGGATCGAGAACCTGCAGCCGTACATCGACGAGACGGAGGGCTACGACGCCGAGGACTTCGTCCCCAGCGTCCGCGAGGCCCTCTCGCGCGACGGCGACATGTACTCGGTGCCGTTCTACGGCGAGTCGTCGTTCCTGGCGTACCGCGCCGACCTGTTCGAGCAGGCGGGGCTGGACATGCCCGCCAACCCGACCTGGGACGAGGTGCGGGAGCTGGCCGCGGAGCTGAACGAGCCCGCCGAGGACTTCTCGGGCATCTGCCTGCGCGGCCTGGCCGGCTGGGGCGAGGTCATGGCGCCGATGAGCACCGCGATCAACACGTTCGGCGGCGGCTGGTTCGACGAGGACTGGAACGCCACCCTCGACTCGCCCGAGAGCCGTGAGGCCATCGAGACCTACATCGACACCGTGCAGACCTCCGGCCAGCCCGGCGCCGCGACGTCCGGGTTCGGCGACTGCCTCACCCGGTTCGCCCAGGGTCAGTCGGCCATGTGGTACGACGCGACGTCGATGGTCTCGTCCATCGAGGACCCTGCGTCCTCCACCGTGGCGGGCAAGGTCGGCTACGCGCCCGCGCCGGTCGCGGACACCGAGTCGGCGGGCTGGCTCTACAGCTGGTCCCTCGCCATCCCGTCCACGAGCGAGCACAAGGACGCCGCCTGGGACTTCGTGTCCTGGATGACGAACAAGGAGTACATCAAGACCGTCGGCGAGGAGATCGGCTGGGAGCGGGTGCCCCCGGGCAGCCGGCTGTCCACCTACGAGATCCCCGAGTACGCCGAGGTGTCCGAGGCCTACGCCGACGCGACCCTGGAGTCGATGAACGGGGCCACGCAGGAGGCCGCGATGACCCACCCGGTGCCCTACCCGGGCATCCAGTTCGTGGGCATCCCGGAGTTCCAGGACCTCGGCACCCGCGTGGGCCAGCAGATGTCCGCGGCGATCGCCGGACAGGTCACCGTGGACGAGGCCATCGCACAGTCGCAGCGCTACGCCGAGACCGTGGCGGAGACCTACCGGGCCCAGGAGGGGAAATGAGCACCTCGACCATCGACCGGCTGGAGAGCTCGCGCCGGGCGGCCCGCGCCTCGGCGGCGGAGCGGTCCATCAGCAAGGCCGAGGGGTGGCGCCGCCGCGGCCCGCTCCTGCCGGCCCTGATCTTCACCGTCATCGTCACGCAGCTCCCGTTCCTCGTGACGATCTGGTACTCGCTGCGCGGGCAGAACCTGCTGCGGCCCGGCGAGGACATCTTCGTGGGCCTGTCGAACTACATCGACATCGCCCAGGACTCGACGTTCCGGCAGACCGCGCTGAACTCGGTGGTCATCACGCTGGGCTGCGTGCTCGTGGCGATGGTGCTCGGCATCGTGCTGGCGCTGCTGCTGGACCGGCCGTTCTTCGGCCGGGGCGTGGCCCGCACCATGCTCATCACGCCGTTCCTGGTGATGCCGGTGGCGACGTCGGTGCTGTGGTCCGTCGCGCTGCTCAACCCCACGTACGGCCTGTTCAACTGGGTGCTCGGCGTGTTCGGCATCGAGGCGGTCGACTGGACGTCGACCTACCCGATCATCGCGATCCTGATGGCGCTGGTCTGGCAGTGGACGCCGTTCATGATGCTGCTGGTGCTCGCCGGGCTCCAGGCCCAGGCGAAGGACGTGCTGGAGGCCGCGTCGGTCGACGGCGCCGGCCCGTGGCGGGTCTTCCGCTCGATCACGCTGCCGCACCTGCGTCGGTACATCGAGCTGGGCGTGCTGCTCGGCGTCATCTATGTGGTCAACACGTTCGACCAGATCTACCTCATGACGGCGGGCGGGCCCGGTACGGCCAGCGCCAACCTGCCGTTCTACATCTACCAGCGCGCGTTCCTCGGGTTCGACATCGGGCAGGCCGCCGCCATGGGCGTCGTCGTCGTGATCGCCACGATCATCGTGGCCTCCGCCGCGCTGCGCCTCATCTTCCGCAGCTTCGAGGTCAAGGAGTGAGCATGTCCGACGTGACCCGGGCGTACCGCCGTCGAGCCACGGGTGGTGTGCTGACCACGCTGACCTGGCTGCTGGCGCTCGCCTTCTTCTTCCCGGTCGCCTGGATGGCGGCCACCGCGTTCAAGCAGGAGAACCAGGCGGCGTCCGACCCGCCCACGTGGTTCTTCACGCCCACGCTCGACCAGTTCCGCGCCGTGATCGAGGGCGGGTCCGGCGTGTACGTGGCGAACTCCGCCATCGCGACCGGCGTCTCGACCGTGCTCGTGCTGCTGCTGGGCATCCCGGCGGCGTACGCGCTGTCGATCCGGCCCGTGGAGAAGGTCAGCGACGTGCTGTTCTTCTTCATCTCCACCAAGATGCTGCCCGTCGTGGCCGTCATCGTGCCGATCTACGTGGTGGCCGGGCAGCTCAAGGTGCTCGACAACATCTGGACCCTGGTGGTCCTGTACACGGCGATGAACCTGCCGATCGCGGTGTGGATGATGCGGTCGTTCTTCCTGGAGGTGCCGGGGGAGGTGCTGGAGGCGGCGTCCGTCGACGGCGCCGGGCTGATGCGGACCCTGCGGTCCGTGCTCATCCCGATGGTGGCCCCCGGCATCGCCGCCACGGCGCTGATCTGCGTGATCTTCTCGTGGAACGAGTTCTTCTTCGCCCTGAACCTCACCGCCTCCCGGGCGGCGACGGTGCCGGTGCTCATCGTGTCGACCATGACGAGCGAGGGCCTGTTCCTGGCCCGGCTGTGCGCGGCGGCGCTGCTGGCGTCGCTGCCCGTGATCATCGCGGGCTGGGTGGCGCAGAAGCAGCTCGTGCGCGGGCTGTCGATGGGTGCGATCAAGTAGGGGCAAGTAAGGGGTTGGTCTACCCAGTGATTGGGCCCGAAACCACGTCGGTTTCGGGCCCAATCGCTGGGTAGACCAATGTGCTGCGGGGGCGGGGCGGGGCTGACGGCGGCCTGCGGCCGGGTGGCGGTGGTGTGGACGTCGGCGGCGTCAGGGGCGGGCCGACGGCGGCGGCGTTGGTGGTGGTGTCGGCGGCGTCGGCGGTATGGGCGGGGCCGCTGGACTGAGGTTGGTTCAGCAGGCTGGGGGCGACCGTTTGGCGGGCGGATGCGGCCGTCTGGAGCCTGCTGAACCGAAGTCAGCAGCCGAGGCGGCGGCTGGAGTCAGTGGTTGTGCGAGGCGGCCGGAGTCCGTGGTCGGGGTGAAGTGCCGGGAGTCGGCAGAATTCCCTACTTTTTCTGTCGGGTACTTGCCGGAGAAAATCGGGCACCGTTCGATGGGCGGCATGCGCCTTGGATCAGATCAACGGAGACCTGTCCGCACCGCCTGGGTCGCGGCGTGCGCCGCGGCCGTGCTGGCCGGGGGCCTCGGCCCTGTCGTGCCGGCGGTTGCCGACGCCGACGTCGGCACCGTCGCTGACGCCGCCGCCGGTGTCGCAGTCGCGACGTCCGACGCCGCCGACGTCGCGACGTCCGTCGCACGGCCGACTGCTGCCGTACCGCCGACGTCGGCCGGGCTGCCGTCCGACGCCACGCCCGCCACCTACACCAACCCCGTCTCCGCCGGGGTGACCGACACCTTTCCCGACCCCGCCGTCATCCGCGGCAAGGACGGCGCCTGGTACGCGTACGGCACGCAGAACCCGGTGTTCAACAGCCAGGGCGAGCCGGGGGAGCGCATCCTGCCGATCCTGCGCTCCACGGACCTCGTGACCTGGGAGTACGCGGGCGAGGTGATCCAGTCCGACGACGTCCCCGCCACGTGGCGCGACAACTCGCGTGCCTGGGCGCCCGACATCCGCTACGTCGACGGCGAGTACCTGCTCACCTACGGGCTCTCCACGGGCGGCCTCGCCGTGGCCACCGCGCCGACGCCGACCGGCCCGTGGACCCACGGCGACGAACTGCTGGTGCCGTCGGCGCCGATCGACGGCTGCCCCACCGGCAACATCGACCAGGCGCTCTTCACCGACGACGACGGCACCCTCTACCTGTACTGGGGCAGCTACGACGTGCTCTGCGTCTCGGAGCTGACGCCCGGCGCGGGCGAGCTCACCGGACCCGTGACCCAGGTGGCACAGGGGCGGCGTGCCGAGGGCGCGTACGTGGTGCGGCACGACGACCTCTACTACCTGATGTACTCCGACGCGGGCTGCTGCGAGGGCGCGTTCAGCGGCTACACCGTCAAGGTGGGGCGCAGCGACAGCCCGGTCGGCCCCTTCGTGGACGACGACGGCACCGACCTCATGGCCGAGTCGAGCAAGGGCGGCTACGTGCTGACGTCGAACGGCGACGGTTACGCCGGACCGGGGCACCACTCGCTGATCACCGATCTGGCGGGTCAGGACTGGATGGCATACCACGCGATCCCGGAGGCGGACCCCGACTTCCCGCCCGTGGACACCCGCAACGGCGTGCTGAACCTGTCCAAGCGTCCGTTGATGATCGACCGCCTCGACTGGATCGACGGCTGGCCGGTCGTCAACGCGGGCGCCGGACCGTCGTCGGGCCCGCAGCGGGCGCCGGTGACGAGCGGCCCCGTGAGCAGCACCTTCGCGGACGGCTCCCTGGCCGGCTGGCGGGCCGGCGGCGACGTCGTCGTCGGGCAGGAACCGGACACCGGGCCGTACGCCGCCCTCGACGGGGCGACCCTGACCAGCCGGGACCGCGCTGGCGGTGACCTGCGCGCCCAGGCTGACCTGCGCGTCGCGGACGACGACGGCGCCGCGGGACTCGCGCTCGGCACGGGCGCCGGGCGCGTGACCGCCTGGGTGGACCGGGCCGCCGGCGAGCTGCGTCTGGAGACGGGTCGCGGGCCCAGGGCGCAGCGGGCGGCGACGCCGCTGCCGGACAACTTCCCGTACGGGGACTGGAACGTCGTGACCCTCGACCGGGAGGCGCGCTCGGGCGCGTACACGGCCACCGTGTCGGCCGACAACCTCAAGGAGCCGCTCGGCAGCGTCGGCCTCACGGTGCGCGGGGCCGCCGGCCGCGTGCCGGTGGGCGTCACCGCGCGGGGCGCGGCCGCCGCCGACAACGTGAGCCTCGTGCCCGCCGCGCGTCCCGTGACCGAGCGCGTGCCCGACCCGCAGCCGGGCGCGCTGCTGCCGGAGCACTCGGACGAGTTCGACGGCGACGTCGTGCCCGGCACCGGCGCGGCCAGGACCGGCGCGGACGGCGCCGGCGCGGAAACCACCGGCGCAGCCAACACCGGCTGGACCTGGGTGCGCGGCCCCGCTGCCGGCGTCCGCCTGGACGACGGCGCACTGACCTGGCCCACCCAGAACGCGGAGCTGTACCAGGGCACCAACACCGCCTCGGTGCTGACCCGCGACGCCCCCACCGGCGACTACCTGGTCGAGACGAAGCTGACTCTCGACGGCGTGGGCGTGAACCGGCAGGCCGGGCTCGTGCTCTACGCGGACGACGATCAGTTCGTGAAGCTGGTGCACTCCCAGCTCGGCCTGCTGCGCAAGCCCGGCAGCGCTGCGCAGACGGTGGAGTTCACCAAGGAGGCGGCCCGGACGACCAGCACCCCGCCGTCGGCCGCGTACAGCGCCCCGATGTTCGGCCCGGCGCCGGGGGAGACCACGTGGCTGCGGCTCGCCGTGCACCGGGACGCGGCGAACGCGGAGTACGAGGTGCGCATGGCGTCCAGCACCGACGGCGAGACGTGGCGGTGGGGCGGCGTCTGGACCCTGCCCGACGACCAGCCCCTGCGCACCGGCCTGGTCGCGATGAACACGGCGGGCGCGACGGCCACGTTCGACTACGTCCGCACGTACGCCCTCCCCTGACTCATCATCGCCGGTCGAGCTTGTCGAGACCCGGGTCTCGACAAGCTCGACCAGCGGATGGGTGTCTCGACCGGCGGACGGGGGTCTCGACAAGCTCGACCAGCGTCGAGCGAGAGTTCTGGTTGAATCCGACGGAATTGGTCGTGTTTTCTGCCGGGTCGTTGACGGAAAAATTCGGGGGTCCTTATGGTCACGAGCATGTCGACGACGACAACTGGCAGCGCCGCACGCCGCGCCCACGAGAGCCGTGTGCTGGCCGCGCTCCGCGACGGCCCCCTGAGCCGCGCCGAGCTCGCCCGCCGCGTGGGCCTGTCCCGCACCACCCTGTCCGAGACCACGGCCGAGCTGCTGCGCCGCGGCGCCGTCGTCGTGGTCGACACCGACGCCGCCACCCGCCGCGGCAGCGGCCGGCCCGCCGAGCGCCTCGCGCTCGACCCCGGCTCCGGCCAGTACCTGGGCGTCGACTTCGGGCACCGCCGCGTCCGGGCCGCCGTCGCCGACGCCGCCCGCGAGACCGTCGCCTCCGGCGTCGAGCACTACGACGACGACACCCCGTGGCCCCGCCGCCTCGACCTCGCCTTCCGGCTGGTGGACCGGCTCGCCCGCGAGCACGGCCTGCACTTCGGCGAGCTCCAGGCTGTCGGCATCGGCGTCGTCGGCCCCTACGGCGGGTGGCGCGTCGACAGCAAGCAGGTCTCGTGGGCCCGCCGCTCCGCCCCGCACGACGTGCACGGCGCGTTCGCCGAGCGGTTCGGCGCGCCCGTCGTCGTCGACAACAACACGCGCCTCGCGGCGCTCGCGGAGGCGGTCTCCCAGCCCGAGGGCGCGACCGACCTCCTGTACGTGCGGCTGTCGGACGGCGTGGGCGGCGGCCTCGTCGTCTGCGGGCGGATCGGCACCGGGGCGCACGGGTTCGCGGGCGAGCTGGGCCACATCAACGTCGACCCGGCCGGGAGCCGGTGCCGCTGCGGCAAGCGCGGCTGCCTGGAGACCGTCGCCTCCGCGCCGGCCGTGCTCGCGGCCTGCCGCGCCCGGGGCGTCGAGGTCACCACGCTCGATGACCTCGCCGCCGTCGTCGCCACCAGCGACCCCGTGGTCGAGGCGGTGCTGCGCGACGTCGGCGCGGCCGTGGGCCGGGTGCTCAGCACCGCGGCGCTGACCCTGGACCCCGACGAGATCGTGATCGGCGGCGAGATCGTGCACGTCGCCCCCGTGATCGTCGAGCAGGCGGCCGCCACGCTGCGCTACGAGCTGCACCCGCTGCCCACCGACGAGCCGCTCGTCGTGCGCGCCGGCCGCCTGCGCGACACCGACGGCGCGCTCGGCGCGCTCGCCGCCGCCTTCCACCTGTCCCCGCTGCTGGCCGGCTACCCCCAGCCCGAGGCCGCCGACGGCGACGCCGACCTGCGCGGAACCCTGCGCACCCCGATGCCCGCACTGCACGCACGCCTGAGGAGAGCCCTGTGACCACGTCGACCGTGTCGACCCCGACCCCAGCGCGTAACGGGTCACCGCCCCGCCGCCGGGCGGGCAGACGCACCACGCTGCTGACCCTGAACGCCGTCTCGATCGTGGCGGGCATCGGCATCTGGTGGGTGCTGGCCCTCAGCGGCCTCCAGCTCCCGACGCCGCCCGAGGTGCTCGCCAAGGCCGTGGACCTGACGGTCAGCGGCACCCTGGGCGAGGACCTGCTCGCCAGCCTCGGCCGGGTGCTGGCCGGGTTCCTGCTCGGCTCGGCCGCGGCCGTCCCGGTCGGCTTCCTGATGGGCTGGTACGTACCGGCCCGCGGCCTGTTCGAGCCGTGGATCCAGTTCTTCCGCACCATCCCGCCGCTGGCCCTGCTGCCGCTCGTGCTGGTGCTGATGGGCATCGGCGAGTTGCCCAAGGTGTTCGTCATCTTCCTCGCCGCGTTCCTGGCCTGCGTGATCTCCACGTACCAGGGCGTCGTCAGCGTGGACCGGACGCTCATCAACGCGGCCCGCGTGCTCGGGGCCAAGGACGGCACGATCTTCCTGCGCGTCGTGGTGCCGGCGTCCTCGCCGTTCATCCTCGTCGGCATGCGCGTGGGCCTCGGCTCCGCATGGGCCACCCTCGTGGCCGCGGAGCTGCTCGCCGCGCAGGCGGGCCTCGGGTTCCGCATGCAGCAGGCCCAGACCTACTACGACCTCGCGACGATCTTCGTCTCCATCGTCGCGATCGGCGTGCTCGGCCTGGTGATGGACCGGCTGCTGCTGCTCGCGGAGACCCGGCTGACCGGATGGCAGGAGCGACGATGACCACCAGCACGCAGGACGCCCCGCGCACGACGACGGGCGCCGCCAAGATCTCCGTGCGGGACACCCGCAAGACCTTCGCCCTCAAGGACGAGGAGTTCGTCGCCCTCGACGGCGTGAACCTCGACGTCGCCGACAACGAGTTCGTGACCGTCGTCGGCCCGTCCGGCTGCGGCAAGTCCACCCTGATGAACATCGTCGCCGGGCTGGAGGCGCCGACGTCGGGCCAGGTGCTGGTCGACGGCGCCGGCGTGACCGGGCCCGGCCCCGAGCGCGGCGTCATCTTCCAGCAGTACGCGCTGTTCCCGTGGCTGACCGTGCGCAAGAACGTCGAGTTCGGGCTCAAGGTCGCGGGCCTGCCCGCCGCCGAGCGGCGCGAGCGCGCCGAGCACTACGTGCGCCTGGTGGGCCTGGAGCAGTTCGCGGACGCCCTGCCCAAGACGCTGTCCGGCGGCATGAAGCAGCGGTGCGCCATCGCCCGCGCCTACGCCGTCAACCCGTCGATCCTGCTGATGGACGAGCCCTTCGGGGCGCTCGACGCCCTGACGCGCGTGCGGCTCCAGGAGCAGCTCCTGGACACCTGGAGCACCGAGAAGCGCACCGTCCTGTTCATCACGCACGACGTCGACGAGGCGGTGTTCCTCGCCGGCCGCGTGGTGGTCATGGCCGCCCGGCCGGGCCGCATCCACGAGGTGATCGACGTCGACCTGCCCTACCCGCGCACCGAGGAGGTGCGGCTCAGCCCGGAGTTCGCGGAGCTGCGCAACCGGGTGTGGCGGGCCGTGTACCACCAGACCACAGACACCCAGACCTCCACCCAGACACAGAACTGAGGACACCCCCATGCGATCTTCCAGGAGAACCCTCGCCGCTGCCGCGGCCGGCCTCGCCCTCGCGCTCTCGCTCGGCGCCTGCTCGTCGGGCGGCGGCGCCGGCGGCGAGGACGGCACGATCGAGGTCAACTTCGGCTACATCCCCGACTTCAACGGCACCAGCCTGCTGGCGATCGCCGAGGACCAGGGGCTGTGGGAGGAGCACGGCATCGACGCCACGACGTCGTCGTTCACCAACGGGCCGCTGCAGATCCAGGCCCTCGGCACGGGCGACCTCGACTTCGGGTACATCGGCCCCGGCGCCTTCTGGCTGCCCGCCTCCGGGCAGGCCAAGGTCGTCGCGCTGAACACCCTCGGGCGGGCCGACCGCGTGGTCGCGCAGCCCGGCATCGAGTCCGTCGAGGACCTGGCCGGCAAGACGGTCGCCGTGCCGGAGGGCACGTCGGGCGACATGATCCTCACGCTCGCGCTGGAGGAGGCGGGCATGACCAAGGACGACGTCGAGCTCGTGCCCATGGAGCCGCCGGCCATCGTCGCCGCGCTGTCCTCGGGCCAGGTCGACGCCGCCGGCTTCTGGTACCCGGCGCTCGCGACGGTCAAGGAGCAGGTGCCCGACCTGGTGGAGCTCGCCCAGAACAGCGACTTCGAGGAGACCGTCGCGTTCCCCACGGCGTTCGTGGCCGGGAACGACGTCGTCGCCGACGACCCCGAGAAGGTCGACGTCGTCGCCGACGACCCCGAGAAGGTCGACGCCGTGCTGAAGGTGCTGCGCGAGGCGATGGCGTACCGCACCGAGAACATGGACGAGGCGATCGCGCTCACCGCCGACTTCAACGACCTCGACCCGGCCGACGTCGAGGCGGACGCCGCCAACGTCGACGTCCTCTCCGTCGACGAGATCGACACCCTGACGCAGGACGGCACCACCGACACCTGGCTCACCGGGATGCAGGACTACTTCGTGGGCTCCGGCCAGCTCCCCGAGGCGGTCGACCCGTCCGAGTTCTACCTGGGCGACCAGTTCGTGAAGGCCGGTGAGTGACCCGGTGGGTGACGCAGCGGGGGCGAAGAACGTCCTGTTCCTGATGACCGACCAGCACCGGGCCGACACCCTGGGCGCCTACGGCAACCCGCTGGCGTCGACGCCGGTGCTGGACGGGCTCGCGGCGTCGGGCACGCGGTTCGACCGTTGGTACACGCCGACGGCGATCTGCACGCCGTCGCGCGCGAGCCTGCTCACGGGCCAGGCGCCGTTCCGGCACCAGGTGCTCGCCAACCACGAGCGCAACGTCGGCTACCAGGAGGATCTGGCCGAGGGCACCTTCACCTTCGTGGAGGCGCTGCGCGAGCACGGGTACAACACCGGCCTGGTGGGCAAGTGGCACGCCGGCACGGAGAAGAACGCGGCGTCGTTCGGGTTCGACGGGCCGGACCTGCCCGGCTGGCACAACCCGGTCGACAACCCGGACTACCTGGCCTACCTGGCCGAACGCGACCTGCCGCCGTACGAGATCAGCGACCGCGTGCGCGGCACGCTGCCCAACGGCGGGCCGGGCAACCTGCTCGCGGCCCGGCTGCACCAGCCGGTCGAGGCCACGTTCGAGGCCTACCTGGCGACCCGCACAATCGAGCTGCTGGAGCGGTATGCGGACGACTTCCGGTCGGGGGAGCGGCCGTTCTTCCTTGAACTGAGCTTCTTCGGGCCGCACCTGCCGTACATCGTGCCGGACGAGTACTTCGACCTGTTCGACCCGGCCGACGTCGAGCTGCCCGCCTCCATCGCGGAGACCTTCGAGGGCAAGCCGCCCGTCCAGGCGAACTACAGCGCGCACTGGACGTTCGACACCATGCCCATCGAGGTGACGCGCAAGCTCATCGCGGTCTACTGGGGCTACGTGACGCTCATCGACCAGCAGATCGGGCGGGTCATGGACGCGCTGGAGCGGCTGGGGCTCGTGGACGACACCGCGGTGTTCTTCACGTGCGACCACGGCGAGTTCACGGGCGCGCACCGGCTGCACGACAAGGGCCCCGCGATGTACGAGGACATCTACCGCACGCCCGGGCTGCTGCGGGTCCCGGGCGGCCCGGCGGGGCAGGTGCGCACCGAGTTCGTGAGCCTGCTCGACTGCACGGCCACGATCCTGGAGCTGGCCGGGATCGACCCGGCGCCCGCCGTCGACTCCCGCAGCCTGCTGCCGCTGGCCGCGGGCGACGACGTCGAGTGGCAGCAGGACATCGTGTGCGAGTTCCACGGGCACCACTTCCCCTACCCGCAGCGGATGCTGCGGGAGGACCGGTACAAGCTGGTGGTCAACCCGGACTCCGTCAACGAGCTCTACGACCTGCACACCGACCCGGACGAGCTCACCAACGCGTACGCGGACCCCGCCCTGGACGGCGTACGGCGCCGCATGATGGGGCGGCTCTACCGGCTGCTCCGTGACCGCGGCGACAACTTCTACCACTGGATGACCACGATGTACGACGTCGGCGAGGTGGACCACGACCCGACCCAGTCGGGGCTGGACGAGACGACGTACGCGGCTCGCTGAGGGCTGGGCTCAGGCCTTGCGGAGGTAGTCGATCAGCAGGTCGAGGACCGCCTCGAGCTGGTCCGTGCTGCCCGTCGCGCGCAGCACCTGGACGCCGCCCTGGATGCCGGCCACGAAGGCCGAGGCCACCCGGGCGGCGTCCAGGTCGGCGCTGATCCGGCCGGCGTCCTGCATGGTGACGACGCCGGCCTCGATCCGCGCCCGCCACTGCCGCAGCAGCTCCGTGACCACCTCGGCGGCGCCGGGCGTGCTGGAGACCTGGTCCATGAGCGCGGCCAGCGGGCAGCTGCGGCCCTGGGCGTGGTACCGCGCGACGACGGAGTCCCGCCACGCCGTCCACGCCTCCCAGGTGCCCAGGTCGCTGAGGTGCGGCTCCTGGTCGATCAGCACCCGGTCGGCCTCCTCCTGGGCGACGGCGAGCAGCAGCTCCTCCTTGCCGCCGGGGAAGTAGTGGAACATCTGCCCCTTGCTGGTCCGCGTGACCGCCAGCACGTCGTCCAGCGTGACGGCGCCCGGCTCGGTGCCGCGCAGGTACTCCGCGGCGCCGTCGACGATGCGCCGCCGCGTGGCCTGGCCCTTCGGGGTGAGCTTCACGACCTCGACGGTACGAGCGATTTTCTGGACTTGCTAGTCCAAAATTGGGTTCCTAGCGTCGAGGGCATGACACAGCGACTGCAGGACCGCACCGCCCTCGTCACGGGCTCCACCAGCAACATCGGCCGCGCCATCGCCCAGCGGCTCGCGGCGGAGGGCGCGCACGTCGTCGTCTCCGGCCGGGACGCGGAGCGCGGCGAGGCCGTCGTCGCGGGCATCCGGGCCGACGGCGGAAAGGCCGACTTCGTCCGGGCCGACCTCGACGGCAGCCGGGAGGCGAGCCACGCGCTCGCGGCCGAGGCCACCGAGGTGCTGGGCGGGCGGATCGACGTGCTGGTGAACAACGCCGGCATCTACCGCACGGCCCCGACCCTGGCCGACACCGACGCCGACGCGCTCGACCAGCTCTACGCCGTGAACGTCAAGGCGCCGTACTTCCTCACGCAGGCCGTGGCACCCCGCATGGTGGCCGACGGCGGCGGCGCGATCGTCAACCTCGGCTCGTGGGTCGCCCGCCTGGCCGCGCCGTCGGGCGGCGCGTACGCCTCGACCAAGGCCGCGATGGAGTCCCTCACGCGGTCCTGGGCCGCGGAGCTCGGCGCCCAGGGAGTGCGCGTCAACGCGGTCTCGCCCGGCGTCGTCCGCCCGCCGGAGCTCGACCCGGCGCTCTCCTTCTCGGAGAACATGACGGTCGGCACCCCGGCCGGCGCGCCGGGGCACCCGGACGCGATCGCGGCCGCCGTGGCCTACCTGGCCTCCGACGACGCGCGGTTCGTGCACGGCTCGGTGCTCGACGTCGACGGCGGGCGGGCGAACGTGGCGGTCGTGGCCGCCTGATCCTTGCGCGCCGGTCTTGTGCCAGCCAGACCATGCAGTTACTGCCAAGATCTGAGCCGTTCTGGCAGCAACTGCATGGTCCGCTTCCGGATGAAAGCGTGGCTTGTCAGCAGATTTCACCCAAAATTAACTGATGTCACCTCAGGTCACGGCCGTCGCGTGCCAGGGTGGGCGAGGCACCGGGGCCCGCAGGGGGTCGCGGGCCCACGCACACGGAGGTCGACGATGCGCACACGTCTCGTACGGGCACGGGGTCTGGGTCGGGTCTGGGGGAGCGGGCTGTCGGCGCTCGCCGTCGCCGCCGGGGTGCTGGTGGCGCCGGGCGCGGTCGCGCAGGACTCCGCGACGGTCGCGGCGGACGTGCCCGCCGGGTACTACGACAGCGCCGAGGGCCTGTCGGGCGAGGCGCTCAAGGCCGAGCTGAACGACATCATCAGCGACGCCGACGCGGTGTCGTACGACGAGGTGTGGGACGGACTGATGGCCAGCGACGAGGACCCCGCGAACCCGAACAACGTGATCCTCCTGTACAGCGGGCAGTCGCGGGCCAAGAGCCTGAACGGCGGCGCCGTCGGCGACTGGAACCGGGAGCACGTCTGGGCCAAGTCGCACGGCGACTTCGGCACCGCGACCGGGCCCGGCACCGACCTGCACCACCTGCGCCCCACGGACGTGCAGGTCAACAGCATCCGTGGCAACAAGGACTTCGACGAGGGCGGCAGCGCGGTGTCGGGCGCGCCCGGCAACTACACCGACTCCGACTCGTTCGAGCCCCGCGACGACGTCAAGGGCGACGTCGCGCGGATGATCCTCTACATGGCCGTGCGCTGGGAGGGCGAGGACAGCTTCGCCGACCTGGAGCCCAACGACACCGTGAACAACGGCTCGGCCCCGTACCACGGCAAGCTCTCCACGCTGCTGGAGTGGAACGCCGCCGACCCGGTGTCCGCGTTCGAGGCCAACCGGAACGACGTCATCTACGAGCAGTTCCAGCACAACCGCAACCCGTTCGTCGACCACCCGGAGTGGGCCGACGCCATCTGGGGCTGACCGCCCCGCCCCGACCCCGCCCACGTGTCAGACCTACAGGTCACCCGGGGGACCTGTAGGTCTGACACGTGCGCGGCCATACGCTGGGGGTGAGCGGAGGTGGTCACCGTGCCCGACGACGTCAGGTCACAGCCGCGGGTGCCGCCGCGCTGGTTCGTCCGCACCGCCTGGTGGGTGCACCGCGGCCTCTACCGGGTCACCGGCGGCCGGTTCGGGCTGCGCCGTCCCCGCGGGCACCGCTGGGGCATGCTGCGGCTGACCACCACCGGACGCCGCACCGGACGCGAGCACAGCGTGATCGTCGCGTACATCGAGAACGGCGACGACCTGGTCACCCTCGCGATGAACGGCTGGGCCCAGGGCGACCCGGCCTGGTGGCTCAACCTCAAGGCCCACCCGGAGGCCACCGTCGACCTGGTGCACGAGTCCCGGCCGGTCCGCGCCCACGCCGCCCAGGACGCCGAGCGCGACCAGCTCTGGACCGCGTGGCGCGCGTACGACCACGAGCTCGACGCCTACGCGGGGCTCCGCACCACCGAGACGGCGGTCGTCGTGCTGAGCCCGTGGGAGCAGCCGACGCACCTGTGATCTGGGGTTCCTGGGGCCCTGGGCGCTCCGGCGGCCCGACGACGGCGTCACAGCGTCGCCGTCGCCAGCGCCTCCTCGTGCCCGTCGAGCGTGATCTCGATGCGGTCCATGTCCGTGAGCGACACCGCCGTCGAGGCGTCCAGCCCCGTGGTCTCGCCGCCCGCCCACGACCACGTCGCCGCGACCGTGCGGGTCCCGTCCCGGTCCACCAGCACCAGCTCGTACCGGATCGGCTCCCGCGGCACGTAGGCGCCCTCGGGCGGCTGGTCCCCGGGATCGGGCGGGTAGTGGCAGGACCACTTGAACTTCGTGCCCCAGGCCGTGGGCGTCGCCACCACCTCGGCGCGCATGTCCGCGCCGTCCACGGGCCGCAGCTCGATGGTCCGCGCGTCCGTGGCGGTGCCCGTCCCCGTCCCCGTGCCCGTGTCCGGGGTGGTGGCCGACGACGACGGCGCGGCCCCGCCATCGGCCACCGTGCCACCCTGAATCCCGCCCTGACTGCTGCCCGGCGTGCCGAACACGCCGTTTCCCGTCAGCACCGAACCGCCCACCGCGCCCGCGACGAGCAGGGCGCTCGCGGCGACGGCGCCCAGCGTCCGGCGGCGGAACCGGGAGCGGCGGGCGGCGCGGGCGAGGCTCGTGAGCGGCACGACGTGGGCCGACCCGGGTGCGGGCCGACCGGTTGCGACATCGCCGTCGGGCAGCGCGCCGCCGGACGATCCGCCGCCGGACGTGTCGCCCTCGGGCCGTGCGCCGCCGTCGGAACGCGCGCCGAAGCCGGGCCGCGCGCCGCCGTCGGGCAGGCCGGTGAGGCCCGGCGCCTCCTCGACGAGGGCCTGCGCGTGCGCCGGGCTGATGGTGCCGAGCAGGCCGGGCAGGCCGGCGAGGTCGGCCACGGCGGCGCGGCACGCGTCGCACTCGGCGAGGTGCCGCTCGTAGGCGCGCCGGTCGCTCGGGCCCAGGGCGCCGAGCACGTAGGCCGCGTCCCAGTCGGCGAACCGGTCGCCGCCCCCAGACTCTGCGGGGATCATGCCGT
This sequence comes from Promicromonospora sukumoe, assembly GCF_014137995.1. NCBI lineage: Bacteria > Bacillati > Actinomycetota > Actinomycetes > Micrococcales > Promicromonosporaceae > Promicromonospora > Promicromonospora sukumoe. Next base: position 137,024 of record NZ_JACGWV010000002.1, on the reverse strand, counting down.
GACTCCTTTCTCCTGCAGCGCCAGGCGCAGCGCGCGCAGCCCGTAGTGCAGCCGCGACTTGACCGTCCCGGCCGGGACGCCCAGCTCGGTCGAGAGCTCGGCCACCGAGCGCCCGCCGTAGTACGCCCCGACCACCACCGCGCGGTGCGACGGCGACAGCGACAGCAGGGCGTCGGCCACGAGCCACGAGTCCAGCACGGACTGCGTGGTGTCGCGCTCCTCGCGGTCGGGCGGGTGCCCGGTGGAGTGCTCGCGGGTGCGGCGCGCGCTGCGCAGGTGGTCGACGCTCAGGTTCCGCGCGACCGTGAACAGCCAGGCGCGCACGGAGTCCTCCGAGCGTTCGAGCACCTCGGGGTGGCGCCACGCGCGCAGGAGGGTCTCCTGCACGACGTCGCGCGCCTCCTCCTCGTCGCCGGTGCGGCGCACGACGTACCGGTACAGCGCGTCGGCGTGCGTGTCGTGCACCGCCTCGAGGAGCTCGTCCTCGGCACCCACGAGCAGCTCCCTCCCTGGTCCGTGTCCTGGTCCCTGTCAGACGTCCCGCGTCGTCACTGGCCGGGCGCCAGCTGGAGCGAGAACTCGATGCTGCCCTCATCCTCCACCGTCACGAAGCCCAGGTCCGGCGCCTCGACGTCGAAGTCGGCGAACGTGATCGGCACGCTGCCCACGACCTGCACGGGGTCGCCGGTGGTCGCGTCGCCCGCCACCTCGGCGTCGAACGTGGCCGGCTGCGTGACGCCGTGCACCGTGAGCTCGCCGGTCAGGGCGACCGACGTGGCACCCTCCTCGATCGGGGCCGGGTCGGTCAGCACGAAGGTCGCCGTCGGGAACTGGTCCACCTGCAGCGCGTTGTCGCGGAAGTACGCGTCGCGGTTGCCCTCGTCCGTGGCCACGGTCGCCATCTGGACCTCGACGTCGGCGGCCGTGATCGCGCCGTCCGCGACCGTCACGGACCCGGTGACGTCCTCGGTGCGCCCGGTCACGGTCACGTCCTCGCCCTGCAGCACCTCGTCGAGGCGGTAGCCGGCGAACGACCCGTCGCTCACGGTCCACGTCCCGGCCGCCGCGTCGGCGTCGGGCAGCGGGGCCGCCGACGACGCCAGGCTCGGTGCGTCCGCCGCGGCCTCGTTGGCGTAGTCCGCGTACAGGCCCGGCCCGAAGATCGCCGCCGCCCCGCCGATGACGACCACTGCTGCCCCGACGCCGATGCCTACCTTTGCCCCAGTGCGCACGTGCCGCCCCTCTCGTTCGCAGGCCGACCGGATATCGGCCTCTGCCCCGTACGACGGGTGAAAGGGTGCTTCGGTTCAATGTGACTTTGAGGGGGGTTGAGTTGGGCTGGGTCTGGGCTGGCTTCGGACTGGCTTTGGACCGAACTCATCGACTTCGGTCCCTTGTCCTGAGATCGGTCCGTTGATGGACCGGTCTCATCGCATCCGGCCGATCTCATTCGGGGTGGGCCGATGAGTTCAGGGGTTCTGGGCCGTCAGGGGTGGTGGGCGTGCGTTGCGCCGCCCGGACATTGCGCACCTGGAGGCATGACATGACCGACACGTTCGACGTCGACGTGACGCGCGACCTCGACGGACCCGTCGACCGGGCCTGGGCCGCGTGGGCCACGCCCGAGGGCCTGCGCGCGTGGTGGGGTCCCGGCCCGTTCACCTGCCCCGCCGCCGAGGTGGACCTGCGGGTCGGCGGGCGCGCGCTCGTCGCCATGCGCGCCCCCGCGGAGTACGGCGGCGGCGGCGACCAGTGGTCCACCTGGGACTTCTCGCTGGTCGAGCCGGCGCGCCGCATCGAGTACACGTTCCGCTTCAGCGACGCCGACGGCGCCCCGCAGGACCCACCGATGCCGGGGGTGCCCGCGGAGGGGCGGCACAGATCACCGACCTCGGCGGCGGGCGCAGCAGGATCCACATGGTCGAGCACGGCTACACGACCGCCGAGGCCCGGGACATGTCGCGGCAGGGCCTGGAGGCATGCCTCGACAAGATGGGCGCGTACGTGGCGGGCGGGCAGGGCTGACCGGTTGCCACGGCACGGGGCGGGACGACGGCGCGGGACGGCAAGGGCTTACGGGCAGGGAACCTCGCGGAACTCGTCGGGATCAGCCAGCGGGAAGCGGTAGCAGACCGTGTCCGCCTCGCCGGTGGGCTGCCCCGTCCAGTCGTTGACCGGGCGGGAGTACTCGACCACCAGGGCGCTCGGGGACTCATCGACGACGGACCCGTCCTCGATCGCGTCGGCGCGCGGCGACAGGTGCAGCTCGTTGCGGTCCAGGTCGGCCAGGCGCCAGGCCCACCGGTCCTGGGCGGTGTCGATCGCGGCCATCCCGAACGCGACCAGCAGGACGATGCTCGCGGCGAGGACGACGGTCACGATCCAGCGCGTGCGGTAGCGGGGCGAGGCGGTCATGGGTCGCATCGTGCCAGGTGTGCGGGGGTGACCGGACGGGAATTTCGGGGTGCCGCCGGGCGGGGCCGGTCCGGCGCGATCACGCGAGGCGCATCGCGATGCTCGCGGGAGCCGTCTCGACGAAGCCGAGGCTGCGGTACAGCGGCCGGCCGGGCTCGTCGGCGTTGAGCGTGATGTACGGGTCGGCGGGCGCACGCTCCGCGATCTGGTCGAGCAGCCACGTCATCACGCGGCGGCCCAGGCCGCGTCCCTGGTGCCCGGGCAGGGTCGCGATGTCGGCGATGTGGAAGTACCAGCCGCCGTCGCCGAGCGTGCGCCCCATCGCGACGGCGCGGTCGGTCGCGACCTCGCGGACGTGGCAGAAGGCCCAGCTCGACGTCAGGACGGGCGCCGCCTGCTCGGCGTTCCTGGGCGACAGACCCGACGCCGCGCGCAGGTGCAGGTACTCCTCGACGCCGGGCGCGGTCGGGACCAGGAGGTACGGGTCGTCGCTCATGGCAGCACCCTAAGCAGTCGCGCGCCTCGCCATGGGAGGCGGCCCGCTACCGTGGCTGCGCATGACGCACACCGACCTCGAGATCGACGCCGATCTGATCCGGGACCTGCTCCGCGACCAGCACCCCGACCTGGCGGAGCTGCCGCTGGAGCTCGGCGCGCGCGGCTGGGACAACCAGCTCTGGCGCCTCGGCGACGACCTCGCCGTCCGGCTGCCGTGGGCGACCGACTCGGCCGACGAGCTGCTGCGCAAGGAGCACGCCTGGGTGCCGGCTCTCGCCGCGGGCCTCCCGCTGCCGGTCCCCGTGCCGCAGCGCCTCGGGGAGCCGGCCGAGCGATTCCCGCGGCCCTGGATCGTCACCACCTGGGTGCCTGGCACGCCCGCCGACCGCGAACCGGCCACGCGTGGTGCCGAGGCGGCGCGGGCCTTGGGCGAGTTCCTGACCGCGCTGCACCGGCCCGCGCCCGACGACGCGCCGTCGGGCCGGGGCCGCGGCGGGCCGCTCGCCGGGTACACCCCGGGTCTCGAGCGGCAGCTCGCCGAGGCGGTGGAGCGTGGGCTCGTCGCCGACCCCGAGCCGGTGCGCGCCGTCTGGGACGACGCCGTGGCCGCGCCCGGGTGGGCAGACCTGCCGGTGTGGCTGCACGGGGACCTGCACCCGGCCAACGTGCTGACGGCGGACGGCACGTTCTGCGGCGTCATCGACTTCGGCGACCTGTTCGCCGGCGACCCGGCCTGGGACCTCGCCGCGGCCTGGCTGCTCCTGCCCGACGGCGGCGTCGACGTCTTCCACGACGCCTACGGGCACGAGGCGGACGCCGCGACCCTGCGGCGTGCTCGCGGCGTGGCCGTGGGGCGGTCGCTCTCCGGGATGCTCATCGGCGAGGCCGGCGTGCACGGGCGCCCGGGGGGCAAGGCGACGTGGGGGCCGCCGGCGCGGGCCGCGCTGGACCGGCTGTTGGCGACGGCCTGAAGGCGGCGCGCCGGGCGGGGCGGCCTGGCCGGGGGCGGCCTGACGACGGCGTCCCGACGGCAGCGGCCTGACGGCGGCGGCGGTCAGGCGGCGAGGTCCGTGAGCAGGCGTTCGCGCAGCCGGACCAGCTCGTCGGCCGACTCGGCGGGGCTGGCGCCGTCGGTGAACACGGTGGCGGCTGCGAGCTCGCCGGCCAGGGGGTCGGCGACCCACCGTGCGATCCAGTCGTGGCCCTCGATGATCCAGTCCTTGCCCCGGCTGGTGACCGCGCGCTCGCGCAGCACGGCGACCGACCGCACGGGGTCGGGGCTGGGCAGCAGGTGCACGACGTCGGGGACCGGCGCCAGCACGCGGCGCACCCGGGCGGCGTGGTCGCGCCCGGTGAAGCTGGTGTAGCCCGCGCCGAACGCGATGACGGCCTCCGGGTGGTCCTCGACGACGCGCTGCACGGCATGGGCGCGGGCCGGCTCCCACTCGCGCTCGGCGGCGGCCCAGCCCACGGCGCCGTCGCGCTCCAGGAGCCGGTCCAGGCTCCAGCCGACCTCGGCGCAGTACGTCCAGGCGATCTCGTCGATGTCCACGAACGGGCGCCCGATCCGCTCGGCCACGAGGGCGCCGAGCGTGGACTTCCCCGCGGCGAGCGGGCCAACCAGGATCATCGACGGACCTCCCGTGAGTGGGCGAAATGTCTCAGTATCACCCACCCGCCAGCCCGTGCTCTCCGCCAGGACGTCGGCGACGATGGGGACATGGTCCGGGTCCTCGGCGTCGACGTCGCGAAGAAGTACTGGGTCGCGGTCGCGAGCGACCTGCGCGTCTATGCCGACCTGACGTTCACCGGCGTGCTCGCGGCGGCGGACGCGGACGGGCCGGTCGAGGTCGTCGGCGTCGACATGCCGATCGGGATGCCCGACGGCGCCGGCTACCGTCGGGCCGACGTGCTGGCCCGTGAGCACGTCGGCCCGAGGCGCGCGTCCGTGTTCATGACGCCGCCGCGTGCGGCTCTGACCGCGGATTCCTATGCCGCGGCGCTGGAGACGGCCCGCCGGGCGACGGGCAGGGGCCTGAGCCGGCAGGCGTGGGCGCTCGGACCGCGGATTCTCGAGGTGGACGACGTGGTGCGATCGGTCGGCCGGCGCATCGTGGAGGTGCATCCCGAGCTGTCGTTCGCGACCCTGGCCAGGCGTCACCTGCTCGCGCCCAAGTCGACGTGGGCCGGGCTGGAGGACCGGCGTGCCCTGCTCGCCGGGGTGGGGTTCACGTTGCCCGCCGACCTCGGGCGCCCGGGGCAGGTCTCCGGGCCCGACGACGTGCTCGACGCCGCCGTGGCTTGCTGGACCGCAGGTCGCGTGGCCGACGGCGTCGCGCGCGTCTACCCCGACCCGCCGGAGCGGTTCGACGGGATCGAGGCCTGCATCCGCGCCTAGCCTGGTCAGCCCTGACCCGGCCGGTGGTGGTCCAGGTAGTTCTGCGTCGTCGTGAGGCTGCTCAGGTCGGGCATCCGGTCGAGGTAGACCAGGCCGTCGAGGTGGTCGATCTCGTGCTGGAAGACCCGGGCGGCGTACCCCGTGACCTCGCTCGTGAGCGTCTGCCCGGTCTCGTCGGTGTACCGGACGGTAATGGTCTCGGCGCGCGGCACGAGACCCAGGTAGCCGGGCACGCTGAAGCAGCCCTCCCAGTCGAGCACCGTCTCGGCGGAGCGCGCCAGGACGGTCGGGTTCAGGATCTGGATCAGGCCGGTCTCGGGCCGGTCGGGGAAGACGTCGGTCCGGCGGACCTCGATGATCGCCGCCCGCACGGACACACCGAGCTGCGGCGCGGCCAGCCCGGCGCCGTTCAGCTCGCGCAGCCGGGTCGTCAGGGTCGCCAGCAGGTCGCGCGCAGAGGCGGCGTCGGCCGGCGCGGTGGGTGCCCTCAGCCGTGGGTCGCCGACGGTGACGACGTCGTCGTCCGCGATCCCCTGGATCCAGTTGTCGTCGCTGCGGTGCTGGGTCACTCGATTCCCTCCGGGCCGGGCGTGGTTCCGCGCCACCGTAGCCGGGGCGTGGTTCCGTGGACCGCATCCGCGCCGGGCACGGCGCCGTACGCAGGGGCCGTAGGCAGGAGAGACGCATGTCGGACGCACGCCGGGACCGGCTCGCCGGGCTCCTCGCCGACGCCGCGGACCGGTTCGGCGTGACGATCGACGGCGAGCCGGTGCGCGGGTCCTACGACCGCACCCTCGCCGTCCGGGCGTCCGGCCCGGCGTGGCTGCGTGTCACGGCGCAGGAGCCGCGATGGGCGCAGGGCCTGTACTGGGACGGCATCGCCACGGCCACGGGCCCGCCGTTCGGGGGCATCCCGATGCCGCCGCACCTGCGGTCCGCCGAGTGGGTCGAGCGGTGGGACGACGTCGACCAGGTGGTCCGGGCGGACCTGATCGGCTACGTCGACGAGCCCGCCGTGGGCTCCGGCCTGGTGCTCGACCACGCGGTGGACCTGCCCGACGCCTGGTGGGCCGGGCTCCGCGCCGGGCTCGGCATCCTGCGCCGGGTCACGGTGACCGAACGCCGGGTCCTGGAGCCCGACGTCGTCCGGTCCTCGGTCCTGGCCCTCTTCGGCGTCGAGATCGACCTCGACCGCGTCGACTGGGAGGTCGCCCACGGCGACCTGCACTTCGGCAACCTCACCGCCCCGCGCCTGACGATCCTCGACTGGGAGTACTGGGGCTGGGCGCCCGCCGGGTACGACGCCGCCGTCCTCGCCTGCTCCGCCGTCCTCCGGCCCGACGTCGCCGCCCGGGTCCGCGCCGAATTCGCAGACGTGCTCGGCACCTACTCCGGGGCCGTCGCCCAGCTCGCCGCCGCCGACAAGTACCTGCGGCTGGTCGGCATCGGCGCGTACCCCGAGATCGCCGTCCCGGTCCGGCGCCAGGCGGAGACGCTCGTCCGGGAGCGGTTCGCCTGACCTGCCACGCGCCCGCGGGCGGGCTCACGCGGTACGCCTTCAGGCAGCGGGCGTCGCGTGGACGACGTCGAGCCCCAGGGTGCGGTTGAGCCTGCCCGTGATCCACGCGGTCGTGGTGCGCGGGAGAAACCGCGGGAGCCAGGACCCGACCTGGTTCAGCCGCCGGCCCGGGTACGACGCGCTGCGGCCCCGGGCGAAGTCGTCGAGGGTGCGGCGGGCCACGTACTCGGGGGAGTCGAGGAGCCGCGGGTCCACGCTGTGCGACGTGCCGTCGAAGAACGCGGTGTCCGTCCCGCCGGGGTGCGCCGCCATGACGCGGACGCCCGTCCCGCGCAGCTCCTCGGCCACCGCCTCCGTGAACGACAGCACGAACGCCTTGGTCGCGGCGTAGCCGGCCTGGAAGGGCATCGGCTGGAAGGCCGCCGTCGAGGCGACGTTGATGATGCCGCCGCTGCCTCGGGCCGCCATCGGCGTACCGATCCCGTGGGTCAGTGCCATGAGCGCGGAGACGTTGAGGTCCACCGCCGTCTGGTTCGGGGCGAACGGGCGGCCCAGAAACGGGCCCGCCGGGCCCATGCCCGCGTTGTTGACGAGCAGGTCGACCGGCGCCGGGGCGGCGTCGAGGTCGCGCAGCAGGGCGGCGACCTGGTCGCGGTCCGTCAGGTCCGCCGCGCGGGTCGTCACCGTGACGTCGTGCGCGGCGCGGATCTGCGCGGCCAGCTCGTCGAGCGCCGTCGCCGAGCGCGCGACGAGCACGAGGTCCGAGCCGCGCCGGGCGAGCTCGGCCGCGTAGGCCGTGCCGAGCCCGCGCGAGGCGCCGGTCACGAGGGTGGTGGTGCCGCGGTAGCTGTACATGGTCCGCCTTCGTCCGTAGATGCTTCGAGTCTCGAAGTAGTTCGGACCCTAACACCTTCGAGTCTCGAACTAACAGAGGCTAGGATCGCGGGATGGGCCAGACCGATCTCGAAGCCGTCGTCCGGGCGAACCACGAGCTCTTCATGCTTACGGGCGACCGGGCGGCCGAGGTCGTCGCGCGGCACCGGCTCACGCTCCAGACGGCGCAGGCGCTGTGGGTTATCGACCCGGGGGAGGCTGCGCCGTCGATGAAGGTGATGAGTGAACGCCTGCACTGCAACGCGCCGAACCTCAGCTTCGTCACCAACCAGCTCGTCGAACGGGGGCTGGTCGAGCGCGCCACCGACCCGCACGACCGCCGGTCACGCGTCGTCGTCCTGACTGCCGAGGGCCGGCGCGTGCGCACCGAGATCATCGCCGGGACGCTCGACCGGACCCCGTTCGCCGGCCTCGACGCGGACGACCTGCGGGAGCTCGCCGGGCTGCTCGCGAAGGCGCTCGCGGCGCGGGACGACGCGTCCGCCCCCCGAGCGGCTCGCTCCTGAGCAGGCCGCGGGCTAGCGCCGGGGCTGCCCGGGAGCGGGCTGCTCAGGAGCGGGGCTCCTCAGGAGCTCGCTCCCGCGACCTCCAGCAGCACGTCGACGAGGCGCTCGGCGGCGTCGGGCCGGCCGTTGCTGCGGGCGGCGTCGGCCATGCGCTCGCGCCGTCCGGCGTCGCCCAGGAGCCCGGCCAGCGCCCCGCGCAGGTCGGAGAAGGTGAGGTCGCCCTCCAGGGCGATCGCCGCGCCCAGGTCCTGCAGGCGGCGGGCGTTGTGCGCCTGCTCGTTCCCGGCCGACGACGGCAGCGGGACCAGCACCGAGGGCTTGCCCAGCGCCGTCAGCTCCGCGATCGTGCCGGCCCCGCTCCGGGAGACGACGACGTCGGCCAGGGCGAGCACGTCCGGCAGCTCCGCCCCGACGAACCCGAGCACCCGGTACCGCGCGGCCAGCGCGGAGGGCAGGCCGGCGGTGTTCTCGAACATCTCCTTGAGGTTGTTCGGCCCGCACTGGTGGATCACGTTGGCGCGCTCGAGCAGCCAGGGCAGGGCCCCGGTGACCAGCTCGTTGATCTGCACCGAACCCTGCGCGCCGCCCGTGACGTACAGGACGGGCAGGTCGGGGTCGAACGAGTCGAGGCCGAGGGCGTCGACGGCCTTGAGGGGTTCGCCGGTGAGTACCTCGGCGCGCACCGGGTTGCCGGTCACGACGGCGCGCTCGCGCACCCCCTCCGGCAGCAGCTCGATGGTCGACGGCGAGGACACCGCGACCCTCGTAGCGCGCTTGGCCAGCAGGCGGTTGGCCAGGCCGAGCCGCACGGTCTGCTCGTGCACCACGAGCGGGCGGCGGACCAGGCCCGCCGCGATGCCGACCGGGACGGCCACGTAGCCGCCGGTCGACAGGATCACGTCGGGCTTGAAGTCCGACACGATCGAGCGGGCCTGCGCGACGCCGATCGGCACGCGCGCCATGTCCTTCATGTTGCTGGCCGACAGCATGCCCAGCGGGTTGCCCGACCGGCGCAGCTTGCCCGTCGCCACGGGCAGGAACCGGATGCCCTCAGACGCCGTCACCCGCGCCTCCAGCCCGTCGGCCGTACCAGCCCACAGGACGCTGACGGCGGTACCCGAAGCGGCCAGCCGGGCCTGCAGCGCGCGCAGCGTCGTGAGCGCCGGGTACGTGTGGCCGCCGGTCCCGCCACCGGTGACGAGTAGTCGGAACTCGGACGGCTGTGAACTCACGAGACATCTCCCTAGGACGGCAGGGGTGGGGGCGCGGTGTCCACTGTAGGCGATCTGCGCGGGCCCGTTGCTTCGCCGTCGGGATATGGATCTTCGCAGGTCAGCGTGTTGGAGGCCCGGTCAGGTGCGCAGATCCGCGCACGATCCGGTGGTCCGGTGGCGCAGACCGCCGGGAACGCGCGAATGAGTAAAGAAATGTGCGGACATGAACGCCGGAAAGGCGTTCTATTTCTACATTCGCAATTGTCTTGACCGGCCATTGAATTCGGTGGCAGTATCTCGGCACCCATCGAACTGGGTGCCACATGGTCACGAGATGAGCGTCAAGAATCGGTCGGCCCTGGCTCGGAATGACAACAGAGAGTAGAAGACCATGGGCGGCGTGATCATGACCGGCGTCAGCGTGAGGGTGACCGGAATGTCGAGCACGGAGCGCGGATCCGAGGGCGTCGTGAAGACCGTGCGGCAGGGCTGGACCGGCAAGGAGGCCGTGGTCGTGGCTCCTGGCCCCCTGCGGTCGCGAGAGTTCACCGTTCCGCTGGTGGACCTCTCGATGAAGTGATTTCCCTGCTTTCGGACGCGCCTGAGAACTGCCACATTGTTGCAGTTCAGGGGTGCTTTTTGCGGGGTGCACGAGCCTTTGTGAACTCATGGCCGGAGCCATGATTCACGTCACCGCGCCCCCAGTCTTCGGCTGACCTCGCGCGCCGCCCGCGTGGCCTGTTCCGCGAGCCCGGCCCGGGCGTCGTCGTCGTACGCCTCGGAGCGGAACGTGATCGCGAGCCCGGCGACCGGGCGCCCGGTGTGGTCGACGACGGCGGACGCCACCGACGCGAACCCCGCCGTCACCTCGCCGTCCTCCACCGCGAAGCCGCGCTCGCGGACCAGCCGCAGCACGTCGCGCAGCTCGCGCAGGGTGCGCGGCCCAGCGCCGGTCAGGTCCGTGAACGACCCCGGCGTCGGGTACAGGGCCCGCACCTGCGCCGGCGGCAGCAGCGCGAGCACCGCGCGTCCGCTGGCGGTGAGGTGGCTGGGGAGGTGGACGTCGACGTCGGTCACGAGGGGCGGCCGCCCCGCCGCGCGCTGCTCCACCAGGTACAGGACCTCGCGGCCGTTGAGCACCGCGAGGTGCCCGTTCTCCCCGGCGGCCTCGACCAGGCGGGCGACGACGGGCGCCGCCAGCCTCGTGAGCGGCGCTTGCCGGGTGTACGCGCTGCCCAGGCCCAGTGCGGCGACGCCCAGGCCGTAGCGGCGCTCGTCGGGGAAGTGCCGCACGAAGCCCTCGTCGCCCAGCACCGACAGCAGGTGGTAGACGCTGGAGCGCGGCACCCCGATGCCGTGCGCGATGGCGCCCGCGGGCACCGGCCCGGGCTGCGCCGCGAGGAACGAGAGCAGCCGGGCTGTGTGGCGTGCGGCGGGAACGGCGCTGCTGGTGCCCACGGGGTGGCCTCCTCGGGGTGCTGGTGGTGGTCGGTAGTACCGGGTGGTCGGTAGAAGGTCAGGTAGTCGGCACCCCGGGTTGCCGACTACCTGACCTTCTACCGATCACCCCGAATTGCCGACCAGCCGCGCACCGCATCCCGGAACGGGCTCCCGGCGGATGTCTCGTATCCCAGACTCTATCGCCGGTTGCGGGCGCGCTGCGGAAGCCGCGGCGGGGTTCGATGAGCGCATGAGCACCCTGCACGACGCGGCGACGACGCCCGCCACCGGCGCGGCCGCCCCCGAACCGACCCAGGCACAGGACCCGCACGACCTGCCCCGGCACGTCGTCCTCGACGGCACCCCGCTCACGGTCGAGCAGGTCGTGGCCGTCGCCCGGTACGGCGCGTCCGTCGAGATCCACGAGAGCGCGCTGGCCCGGATGGTGCAGAGCCGCGCCGTCATCGAGGACCTCGCCCACGACACCGTGCCCCACTACGGCGTCTCCACCGGGTTCGGGGCGCTCGCCCGCCGGCACATCCCGACCGAGATGCGGGCCCAGCTCCAGGTCAGCCTCGTGCGCTCGCACGCTGCCGGCTCCGGCCCGGAGGTCGAGACCGAGGTGGTGCGCGCCCTCCAGCTCCTGCGGCTCGCGACCCTGGTCACCGGGCACACCGGCGCCCGCCCCGTCACCGCGCTGACCTACGCCGCCATGCTCGACGCGGGCATCACGCCCGTCGTGCACGAGTACGGGTCGCTCGGCTGCTCCGGCGACCTCGCGCCGCTCGCGCACGTCGCGCTCGCCGCCATGGGGGAGGGGCGGGTGCGGGTCGTTCGGTCGGGGGTCTCGACGGGAGCGGGGGTCTCGACAGGCTCGACCAGCGAAGTGGGTTCGACCGGCGATGAGGGCCACACCATCGACGCCGCGCAGGCGCTCGCCGACGCCGGGATCGAGCCGCTGGTCCTCGCCGAGAAGGAGGGTCTGGCCCTCATCAACGGCACCGACGGCATGCTCGGCATGCTCTGCCTGGCGATCCACGACCTGCGCCGCCTGCTCACCACGGCCGACGTCGCCGCGTCCCTGTCCGTCGAGGCTCTCCTCGGCTCGGACGCCCCGTTCGCCGAGGACCTGGTCGCGCTGCGGCCGCACCCCGGCCAGGCGGCGTCGGCGTCGAACATGCGCCGCCTGCTGGCGGGCTCGCCGCTCATGGCGAGCCACCGCGCGCTGGACGACGCCGGGAACCCCGCGTGCACCCGCGTCCAGGACGCCTACTCCCTGCGCTGCGCGCCCCAGGTGCACGGCGCCGCCCGCGACACCCTGGACCACGCTGCCACGGTCGCGGGCCGGGAGCTGGCCTCCGCGATCGACAACCCCGTCGTCACGTCGGACGGGCGGGTCGAGTCCAACGGCAACTTCCACGGGGCGCCCGTCGCCTACGTGCTGGACTTTCTCGCCATCGCGGCCGCCGACCTGGCGAGCATGAGCGAGCGGCGCACCGACCGGTTCCTCGACGTCGCGCGCAACGAGGGCCTGCCGGCGTTCCTGGCGCACGACCCCGGCGTCGACTCCGGGCACATGATCGCCCAGTACACGGCCGCCGGGATCGTCTCGGAGCTGAAGCGCCTGGCCGCGCCCGCGAGCGTGGACTCGATCCCGAGCTCCGCGATGCAGGAGGACCACGTGTCCATGGGCTGGGCCGGCGCCCGCAAGCTGCGCCGCTCCGTCGACGGCCTCACCCGGGTGCTCGCCATCGAGGTGCTGACGGCCACGCGCGCCCTGGACCTGCGCGAAGAGGCCGCGGCGGCGGGTACGGGGGCGGTGCACGACGCCGTCCGCGCCGTCGTGCCCGGCCCCGGACCGGACCGCTACCTCGCCCCGGAGATCGAGCACGTGGTGGGGCTCGTGGCGGACGGGCGGATCGAGGCGGCGGCCGCGGGCGCCGTCGGGCACCTCGACTGAAACGGAGGTGCAGCGCAGGGTGAGGGCCGAGGAACGAGGCACTCGCCCGGAGCGGAACCGCAGATTCAGTCGAGAAACAAACAGAGCACTGCACCTACGCAACCCCAGTCGAACTGAGCCGAAGGAGACCCAAGTGAACCAGCCGTACGACCGGGGGACCCCCGTCGCCGTCCGCGCCGCGCGCGGCACCACCCTGACCGCCCGGAGCTGGCAGACCGAGGCGCCGCTGCGCATGCTGATGAACAACCTCGACCCCGAGGTGGCCGAGCGGCCCGACGACCTGGTGGTCTACGGCGGCACCGGCCGGGCGGCGCGCGACTGGCCGAGCTACCACGCGATCGTCCGCTCGCTGACGGACCTGCGCGAGGACGAGACCCTGCTGGTCCAGTCGGGCCGTCCGGTGGGCGTGCTGCGGACGCACGAGTGGGCGCCGCGCGTGCTGATCGCCAACTCCAACCTCGTGGGCGACTGGGCCACGTGGCCCGAGCACCGGCGGCTGGAGCAGCTCGGCCTGACGATGTACGGGCAGATGACGGCCGGTTCCTGGATCTACATCGGCACCCAGGGCATCCTGCAGGGCACGTACGAGACGTTCGCGGCCGTGGCCGCCAAGCGGTTCTCGGGCACGCTGGCCGGGACGCTCACCCTGACGGGCGGCTGCGGCGGCATGGGCGGCGCGCAGCCCCTCGCCGTCACGCTCAACGGCGGCGTGTGCCTCGTGGTCGACGTCGACCCGGCCCGCCTGCACCGCCGCGTCGAGACGCGCTACCTCGACGTCGTCGCGTCGTCCCTGGACGAGGGCGTGGAGCTGGCGCTGGCCGCCAAGAAGGAGCGCCGGGCGCTGTCCGTGGGCGTGGTCGGCAACTCCGCCGACGTCGTGCCGGAGCTGCTGCGCCGCGGCGTCGAGGTGGACGTCGTCACGGACCAGACCTCGGCGCACGACCCGCTGTCGTACCTGCCGTCGGGGGTGGCGCTGGAGGACTGGGCCGCTGAGGCGGAGAAGAACGCGGAGGGGTTCACCGAGCGGGCGCGCGAGTCGATGGCGCGGCACGTCGAGGGCATGGTCGGCTTCCAGGACGCGGGCGCCGAGGTGTTCGACTACGGCAACTCGATCCGCGACGAGGCGCGCCAGGGCGGGTACGGGCGGGCGTTCGACTTCCCGGGCTTCGTGCCCGCGTACATCCGGCCGCTGTTCGCGGAGGGCAAGGGGCCGTTCCGCTGGGCGGCGCTGTCGGGCGACCCGCGCGACATCGCCGTGACCGACCAGGCCGTGCTCGACCTGTTCCCCGACGACGACCACCTCGGGCGCTGGATCCGCGCCGCCCAGGAGCGCGTCGCGTTCCAGGGGCTGCCCGCCCGGATCTGCTGGCTCGGGCACGGGGAGCGCGACGTCGCGGGCCTGCGGTTCAACGAGCTCGTCGCGTCGGGGGAGATCTCGGCGCCGCTCGCGATCGGACGCGACCACCTCGACTCCGGCTCCGTGGCGTCCCCGTACCGGGAGACGGAGTCGATGGCCGACGGCTCCGACGCGATCGCGGACTGGCCGCTGCTGAACGCCCTGGTCAACACGGCCTCGGGCGCCACGTGGGTGTCGCTGCACCACGGCGGCGGCGTCGGCATGGGGCGGTCGATCCACGCCGGCCAGGTCTCCGTCGCGGACGGGACGGCGCTGGCGGCCGAGAAGCTCGCGCGGGTCTTGGCGAACGACCCGGCGACGGGCGTGCTGCGGCACGTCGACGCCGGGTACGACGACGCTGTGGCGGCCGCCGAGCGCGGCGGGCTGCGGGTGCCGATGCGGGAGGGGGCGTGACGGGGTCGGGTGCGGGTTCGTCTGCCGCGGGCGGCCTGCTCGGGGCGATCGCCGACGTCGGGCGGGCGTCGTCGGGCGGGTACGAGCGGTTCGCCTGGACCGTGCACGACCTGGCCCTGCGCGAGTGGTTCGCCGCCGAGGCCGCGGCGCGCGGCCTGGACGTGACGACGGACCGAGCCGGGAACCAGTGGGCGTGGTGGGGCGACCCGGACGCCGACGGGCCCGGCGTCGTGACCGGCAGCCACCTCGACTCGGTGCCGGGCGGCGGCGCGTTCGACGGTCCGCTGGGCGTGGTGAGCGCGTTCGCGGCGCTGGACGCGCTGCGGGCGTCCGGCGTCGTGCCCGCTCGGCCGCTGGCGATCGTGAACTTCTCCGACGAGGAAGGGGCGCGGTTCGGGCTCGCCTGCCTTGGCTCGCGGGCGGTCACGGGGACCGTCTCGGCGGACCGGCTGCTCGCGCTGCGCGACCGGACGGGCGACAGCCTCGCGGACGTGCTCGGGCGGGTCTCGCCGGGCGGTTCGGGCGTGTCTAGCTCGTCTCGCGGGTCGAGCCTGTCGAGACCTGGTGAGGTGTCGACAAGCTCGACCAGCGGCGTCGGCGTCGGCGTCGGTGGTAGCGGGAGCTGGGGCAGCGGCGGCGTGTCGCTCGAGCACTACGGGCGCGACGACGAGGCCCTCGCGCGGATCGGCGTCTTCGTCGAGCTGCACGTGGAACAGGGCCGGTACCTCGCCGACCTGCCCGCGGACGAGGCGGCGCCCGTCGCCGTCGGCGCCGCGATCTGGCCGCACGGCCGCTGGCGCGTCGACCTGGCGGGCGAGGCCAACCACGCCGGCACCACGCCGCTGGCGCACCGCCACGACCCGATGCTCGACCTCGCGCGACTGATCACCGACGTCCGCGCCGCCGCCGAGCAGGCCGGGGCGCTCGCGACGCTGGCCAAGGTCGAGGTGGAGCCCAACGGCGTCAACGCGATCCCGTCGCGGGTGCGTGCCTGGATCGACGCCCGCGCCGAGACGGAGGACGCCGTCCTCGCGGTGCTCTGCGGCCCGGGCGGTGTGGGCGGTGCGGTCCCGGTGGAGGCCGGGCACATGACCGCGGGTCCGGTAGCGGAAAGAGTGCCCGGAGAGCGACCAGGTCTGCGCTCATCTGCGCCGGGTGGGCCCGGCGGACGCGGCGGGCCGGGCACGGGCGGGGGGCTCGGCGGGTCGAGTGGGTCCGGCGTCTTCGGCGGGCTGGGGGAGTGGGCGCCCGTCGAGGAGTCCTGGACGCCCGCGACAGTGTTCGACCCGGCGCTCGCGGCGCGGCTCGCCGACGTCGTCGGGCGGCCTGGCTCCGACCTGCCCGCCCCTGTGATCGGCACGGGCGCCGGGCACGACGCCGGCATCCTCGCGGCGGCCGGCGTGCCGACCGCGATGCTGTTCGTGCGCAACCCGACGGGGGTGTCGCACTCGCCGGCCGAGCACGCCGAACAGTCCGACTGCGATGCCGGCGTCGAGGCCCTGACCGCCGTCCTCGCGGACCTGCTGACGACCCCGGCCGTCCCGCTGGGCAGGTCGGCGACGCCGGTCGCCCGGGCAGGGTCGGCTGTCGGCTCGGCCGGGTCGGCCGCGCCAGCTCGACAGGGCCTTCCGTGACCTCTCTTTCGAGACCTAAGTTTCTTCGCTTTGCGGCCGGCCAAAGCGAAGAAACTTAGGTCTCGAAGGACAGACACGAACAGCGACGGAGCACGGAACGCGAGAGGAGAGTCATGAGCGGCTTCTGGTGCGAGCGGGCCTGGCTGCCGGGAGTCGGCGGCACCGGCAGGTCTGTCAGCGGATCGACCCAGGCCGACGACGGGCCAGCCCCCGGCGGAGTCGTCGAGTCCGTGCGGGTCGTGACCGACGGCGGACGGATCGTCGCCGTCGAGCCCGGGGTCCCGGCGTCGGACGGCGATGTGCGCCTGCGCGGCGTCGTGCTCCCGGGGCTCGCCAACGCGCACTCGCACGCGTTCCACCGCGCCCTGCGCGGCCGTACCCATGCCGACGGCGGATCCTTCTGGACCTGGCGGGACGGAATGTACGCGCTCGCAGCGGCCCTGACGCCGGAGCGGTACGAGCGGCTGGCCCGCGCCGTCTTCGCCGAGATGTCGCTGGGCGGGACCACCGCCGTCGGCGAGTTCCACTACGTGCACCACCGCCCCGACGGCACGCCGTACCCCGCGGCCGACGGCGGCCCGAACGCCATGGCCGAGGCCCTCCGCTCCGCCGCCCGGGACGCGGGCGTGCACCTCACGCTGCTCGACACCTGCTACCTGCACGGCGGCCTGGGCCCCGCCGGGTA
Source organism: Promicromonospora sukumoe (assembly GCF_014137995.1). Lineage (NCBI taxonomy): Bacteria > Bacillati > Actinomycetota > Actinomycetes > Micrococcales > Promicromonosporaceae > Promicromonospora > Promicromonospora sukumoe. The sequence goes on along the minus strand of NZ_JACGWV010000002.1, from coordinate 120,051 downwards.
CGAGCCCCTCGCGCCGGAGCAGGCCCGGTTCGGCGACGGCTCGGTCGAGCGGTGGGCAGCGCGTGTGGACGCGCTGCGCACCGCCTGGGCCGACGACGACCGCGCGCTCGTCGGCGCCGCCGCCCACTCGGTGCGCGCCGTCGCCTCGGACGAGCTCGCCGCCGTCGCCCGCTGGGCCCGGGCGGCGGGCGCGCCCCTGCACGTCCACCTGTCCGAGCAGCCGGGCGAGAACGAGGCGGCGCTCGCGGCCCTCGGCGTCACCCCGACCCGGCTCCTGCACGACGCCGGCGCGCTCGGCCCCGGCACCACCGCCGTCCACGCCGTGCACCTGACCGGCGACGACGTCGCGCTGCTCGGTACCTCGGGCACGGGCGTCTGCCTCTGCCCGACGACGGAGCGCGACCTCGCCGACGGCATCGCCCCGGGACTGCGGCTGGCGCGCGCGGGGTCCCCGCTGTCGGTCGGCACGGACCAGCACGTCACCGCCGACGTGCTCGCGGAGGCGCGCGGCGTCGAGGAGCACGAGCGGCTCGCGTCCGGACGGCGCGGCGCGTTCGCCCCGGCGACCCTCGTCGAGATCGCGACGTCGGCCGGGCACGCCGCGCTCGGCCGCCCCGACGCCGGACGGATCGCCGTGGGCGCCCCCGCCGACCTGGTCGCGGTACGCCTCGACACGGCCCGCACCGCCGGGACCGACCCCGCCCAGGTCGTGCTGGTCGCGGGCGCGGCCGACGTGTCCGACGTCGTCGCGGGCGGCGACCTCGTGGTGCGCGACGGTGTGCACCGGGCCGGCGACGTCGCCCGCATGCTCGTCGAGGCGATCGAGGAGCTCTGGGCGGCGGCCGGCCAGACCGCCGTCGTCGGCAAGGCTGCCGGGCTGCCCGCAGTCGGCCAACGCGCGGGGCTGCCTGCCGCCGGTCAGGACGCCGTCGTCGGCCAGACCACGGCCCGACCCGCGGCCGCACAGGACATCACGAGGGGGAGCGACGCATGAGCGTGCTGCTGACGAACATCGGCGAGCTGGTCACCAACGACCCGGCGCACGGCGGGTCGGGGCCGGGCCTCGCGGGCGGCGAGGGGTTCGCCCCGGACGGGATCGGCATCGTGCCCGACGCCGCCGTCGTGATCGAGGAGGGCCGGATCGCCTGGACGGGGCCGGCGTCGTCGGCACCGGCGGCTGACGACGTCGTCGACCTCGCGGGGCGCTGCGTCCTGCCCGGGTTCGTGGACTCGCACTCGCACACCGTCTTCGCGGGCGACCGCGCCGCCGAGTTCGCCGCCCGCATGACCGGCGAGCCCTACACGGGCGGCGGCATCGCGACGACGGTCGCCGCCACGCGCGCCGCGAGCGAGGACGACCTGCGGGCGCGCGGCCGGGCGCTGGTGCGCGAGATGCTCGCGCAGGGCACCACGACCGTCGAGATCAAGAGCGGCTACGGCCAGGACATCGCCACCGAGGCCCGCACGCTCCGGATCGCCCGCGAGCTCACGCCCGAGACGACGTACCTCGGCGCCCACACCGTCCCGGCCGAGTACGCCGACGACCGAGCCGGCTACATCGACCTCGTCACCGGCCCGATGCTCGCCGCGTGCGCGCCGCACGCCCGCTGGGTCGACGTGTTCTGCGAGCCCGCTGCACCCACGGCCTTCGACGAGGACGAGTCCCGCGCCGTCCTGCTCGCCGGCCTCCGGGCGGGGCTCGGCGCCCGCGTGCACGGCAACCAGCTCGCGGCCGGCCCCGGCGTGCGGCTCGCGGTCGAGGTCGGTGCGGCGAGCGTGGACCACTGCACCCACCTGACCGACGCCGACGTCGACGCCCTGGCGGCCTCCTGGAGCGGCGCCGCCTCCCGCGGCTTCGCTCCCGAAGCGGTGCGCCTCGCCGACGCCGAGGCTGGGCACGGGCGCCCCGCCGACGTAAGGCCTGGTGTTGGACAGCCTGCCGACGTCGGATCTGGGGATGTGCGGCGTTTCGACGTCGGGCCTGGTGCCGGGCTCGGGACGGTCGCGACCCTGCTGCCCGCCGTCGAGTTCTCGACGCGGTCGCCGTACCCCGACGCCCGCCGGCTGCTCGCCGCGGGCGTGCCGGTCGCGCTGGCCACGGACTGCAACCCCGGCTCGGGCTACTCGTCGTCCATGCCGTTCGTGGTGGCGCTCGCGGTGCGCGAGATGCGCATGAGTCCCGCGGAGGCGCTCTGGTCGGCGACGGCGGGCGGGGCGGCGGCGCTCCGCCGGGACGACGTCGGGCACCTGGGGATCGGTGCCCGCGCCGACCTGACCGTCCTCGACGCCCCCAGCCACACCTACCTGTCCTACCGCCCGGGCGTCCCGTTGATCCACCAGGTCTGGCAGTCGGGCACCCGCGCCGTCTGACGAGCCCGCGAGCCCGGCCGCCCCCTGACCGTCCGACTGACCGCCCAGCGCACCGACCAGCTGACCGTCCGACCCAAGCTGCCCGACGTACCTGACTTGTCCGACCTGCCCGCAGCGGCACTCACCTTCGAGACCTAAGTTTCTTCGCTTTGGCGGGCTCGAAAGCGAAGAAACTTAGGTCTCAAAGGAGATGTCCCCCGCGGGGGATCGGTCGACGTCGGCCCGGGCGGCACCGCTCGGGTCGGTCGCCGACGTCCCCGGGCGGCACCGGGTGGGCCTACAACTGAACGTAGGGTTGGTCGCTCTAAGAGGGCTCTTAGAGCGACCAACCCTACGTTCGACGACGGCGGTCGGCGGCGACAGCCGACGACGACGACGGTTGACGACGCACCGGTCGGCCACGGGCCGGTGACGACGACGGCCGGCATCACGACAGCCGGCGCCGCCTCCGGCTACTGTTCCGTGATGCCCAGGTCCGGGGCGGCGACGAAACGCGCCCTCGCCGTTGCCGCGCCGTGGAGCTCCAGGAGCACCAGCTCGTTGCCCGACTCGCGCACCAGCGGGCCCGGGACGTACAGCGTGTGCGTGGGCCCGAGGCTCCAGTACCGGCCGAGCAGCTCGCCGTTGACCCAGGCCAGGCCCTTGGTCCAGCCGTCGAGCCGCAGGAAGTGGTCGGCGCCGCCGACCGAGTCGAACGTCGCGCGGTACAGGCCGGCGCCGACCGGCCGCAGACCGCGGTCCGCGACCGGTAGCGCACGACCCGGCGCGTCGAGGGCGGCGCGGAGCAGCTCCGGCGCGTCCTCGACGAGCAGGGCGCCCGCCTCCCACTCGTCGATGGTGCGCACCGCGGTCCGCACCGGCCCGATGAGGCCCTTGGGCTCGCCGATCCGCCGGCCGTAGTTGACCCGGCCCTGGTCCTCGACCAGCAGCGTGAGGTCGCCCGCGGCGGCGGGCAGCGGGACGGCGAAGGTGTGCGAGCCGCGGTCGAGCACGCCGATCTGCTCGTCGTCGAACAGGACGACGGCGCGGTCGCGCACCTCGGCGACGGTCAGGACGGCGTCGTCGGGCCGGATGCGGGTGCGGTAGACGGAGAAGCCCGACCACTGCCGCAGGTCGTCGGTCGTGGGCGTCGACGTGAACGCGCGCAGGTCCTCGCGGAGCAGGCTCGGCAGTGCGTGGGCCAGCGGCACCACGTGGGCGGACAGGTCGACGTCGAGCACGGGTGACGCCGGCGCACCAGCACCCCCGCCGTCACCAGCACCCCCGCCCCCAAGAGCAGCAAGACCAGCAGGAACATCCTCCGCCACCGGAAGATGCCGCGCGATCACCTCGCGCATCGCGTGGTACTTGGCGGTCGGCGTGCCGTCTTCGGCGAGCGGCGCGTCGTAGTCGTACGACGTCGTGATGGGCCGGTAGATGCCCTTGTCGTTGGCGCCGCTGGTCAGCCCGAAGTTGGTGCCGCCGTGGAACATGTAGAGGTTCACGGAGCCGCCCGCCGCGAGCAGGTCGTCCAGGTCGGCGGCGTTCGCCTCGGCGGGCGCGAGGTGGTGCTCCAGCCCCCACGAGTCGAACCAGCCGTTCCAGAACTCCATGCACATCAGCGGGCCCTTGGGCTGGTGCCGGCGCAGGATCTCCAGCCGCTCCTTGCTGCGCGAGCCGAACGTCGCCGTCTTGTGCAGCTCGGGCAGGCCGCCGCGGGCGAGCATCTCGTCGTCGGCCTGGTCGCAGGTGAACAGCGGCACGTCGATGCCCTGCTCCCGCGTCAGGTCCACGAGCGCGCGCAGGTACTTCTGCCGCTCGGGCAGCGGGTCGTCCCCGTAGGCGCCGTACTCGTTCTCCACCTGCACCATGAGCACGGGGCCGCCGCGCGTCACCTGGCGCTCGGCCACCAGGGGCAGCAGGTTCGCGAAGTACGTGCCGATCGCGGCGAGGAACCGCGGCTCGTGCCGCCGCACGCCGACGGCGGGGTCGGCGAACAGCCAGCCGGGCAGCCCGCCGCCGTCCCACTCCGCGCAGATGTAGGGCCCCGGGCGCACGATCGCGTGCAGCCCCTCGGCGGCCACCAGGTCCAGGAACCGGCCGAGGTCGCGCCGCCCGGTCAGGTCGAACGTGTCCGGCTCGGGCGCGTGGAAGTTCCACGGCACGTACGTCTCGATGGTGTTCAGGCCCATGAGCCGGGCCTTGCGGATCCGGTCGGCCCACTGGTCGGGGTGCACGCGGAAGTAGTGCAGCGCTCCGCTGACGACCTGCATCCGCTCGCCGTCGAGCAGAAAGTCCTCGGGTCCGATCTCGAACGTCGGCATGTGGTGTTCCTCAGGGGGTGGGCCGTGCGGCAGAGGCACGAGGCGTGGGACGTGGGTAGGGAAGTGGGTGGGGACATGGGACGACGGCGGGGGAAGGCCCCCCCGCCGTCGTACCGGTCAGCAGCTCAGCCGCGGCTCACTCGCCGACGGTGAAGCCCTGCTCGTTGCCGTACTTGACGATCGACTCCTGCCAGGCGCCCAGACCGTCCGCGAGCGACGTCGAGCCGGTGTAGGCCTGGCCCGCGGTGTCGGGGAACACGCTGTTCGCGTAGACCTGGTACGGCAGGTACTGCCAGCCCGGGACCACGCCGGTGGCCGACGCCGAGAGCACCTCGTTGATCTTCTGCCCGCCGAAGTACTCGGACTCCTCGGCGAGGAACGCCTCGTCGTTCAGGTCGGCGAGCGTCGCCGGGAAGTTGCCGCCCTCCAGGCGGGTCGCGACGCCGTCACCGGCGTTCGCGTACTCGAGGAACCCGTAGGCCAGCGCCTTCTTGTCGCTCGCCTCGGTGATCGACAGCGCGGAGCCGCCGTTCTCGGCCGTCGCGTTCTCGCCCTCGGTCCACTGCGGCATGGGCGCGACGCGCCAGTCGCCCGACGCCGGGGCGGCGCCCGACTCCAGGTTCGCGGGCATCCAGGCGCCCGTCACCAGCGCGGCGATCTCGCCGCTGCCCAGGCCCTGGAACCACTCGTCGGACCAGGCCGGGACGTTGGCGACGAGGTCGTCGTCGAGCAGCCCCTGCCACATCTCGGCGAACCTGGCCGAGCCCTCGTCGCCGAGGTCCACGGTCACGTCCGTGCCGTCCACCGCGAAGGGGTGGCCGCCGGCCTGCCAGATCATCGACGTCGCGAAACCGGCGTCGCCGTTGTCGGCGGTGATGTACGCGTTCGGGTCGGACTCGTTGATCTTCTTGGCGGCGTCGGCGAACTCGTCCCACGTGGCCGGCACCTCGACGCCGGCTTCCTCGAACGTCTTCGCGTTGTAGAACAGCGCCATCGGGCCGGAGTCCATGGGCAGGCCGTACACGGCCTCACCGCTGGTCACCGCGCCCCACGGGCCGGGGGAGTAGGTGCTGTCGAGCTCGCTCGCGCCGAAGGGCGCGAGGTCGGCCAGCGACTCGCCGATGGAGAACTGCGGCAGGGCGTAGTACTCCATCTGGGAGACGTCGGGCACGCCCGAGCCCGCGCTGATCGCGTTCTGCAGGGCCACGTAGTGGTCGTTGCCGGTACCGACGTTCGCCAGCTCGACGTTCACGTTCGGGTACTCGGCCTCGAAGTCCTTCACGACCTGGTCCAGCGTGGGCTCCCACGCCCAGACCAGCAGGTCGCCGCCCTCCTCGAGAGCCGCGGACACGTCCTCGGGGGAGACGGTCTCCGCGGCGTCGCCGCCGTCGGACCCCGAACCGCAAGCGGTCAGGGTGAGCGCCAGGGCGCTCGCCGCGGCGAGCGCGCCCACGGCGCGGTGGTGGCGGATGGTCATGGTGGTTCCTCTCACTTCATCGTCAGTCGGATCAGGTCTCTGGCAGTGCCGTCGTGCTGGGGGTGCTCACTCCTTGACGCTGCCGGCGGCGAGACCCGACTGCCAGTAGCGCTGCAGGAGCAGGAAAGCCACGATGAGCGGCAGGATGGTCAGGAGGGAGCCGGCGATGACGAGGTTGAAGATCGCCTCGCCGCCGGCCGTGGTCGCCTGCGCGTTCCACGCGTTCAGGCCCAGGGTCAGCGGGTACCAGTCCGGGTCGCGCAGCATGATCAGCGGCAGGAAGTAGTTGTTCCACGTCGCCACCACGGTGAACAGCAGCACCGTGACGATGCCGGGCGCCATCATCGGCAGGCACACCTGGAAGAAGGTGCGCGCCTCGCTGGCGCCGTCGATCCGGGCGGCTTCCATGATCTCGTCGGGCACGGCGTCGGCCGCGAAGGTCCACATGAGGTAGAGCCCGAACGGCGAGATGAGCGACGGGATGATCACGGACCAGGGCGTGTTGGTCAGGCCCAGGTTGGCGAACATGAGGAACGTGGGCACCGCCAGGGCGGTGCCGGGCACGGCCACGGCACCGATGACGACGGCGAACACGGCGCGCTTGCCGGGGAAGTTGAACTTCGCCAGGCCGTAGCCGCCGAGCAGGGCCAGCAGCGTGGCACCGCCCGCGCCGACCACCACGTAGAGCAGCGTGTTGAGGAACCAGCGCCCGAAGACGCCGCCGTCGTAGGTCAGGACGCCGACGATGTTGTCCCACAGGGCGAAGTCGCCGCTGAACCACAGGCCGAACGAGCTGAACAGGTCGGGCTGCGTCTTGGTCGCGTTGATCAGCAGCCACACCAGCGGGATCAGCGCGTACAGGCCGATCAGGGCCGTGAGCACCGTCAGCAGGATGCTGCGCGTGGGCCGGGCGTGCGAGGTGCGGCGGTTGCGCAGGCGCGGAGGGGACTTGCGGGGGCGCACGGTGGGCGCGGTCATCAGGACGTTCGTCATGGCTCAGGCCTCCTTGCGCATGCCGCGCAGCTGCACCACGTAGGCCACGAGCATCGTGAGCACGCCCATGATGATCGCCACCGTGGCCGAGTAGTTGTACTGCTGGCCGGAGAAGGACAGCGAGTAGGCGTACAGGTTCGGGGTGTAGTGCGTCGAGATGTAGTTGGGCGACAGCGGCTGCAGGATGCTCGGCTCGTTGAAGAGCTGGAACGAGCCGATGATCGAGAAGATGGTCGCGACCACGAGGGCGCCGCGGATGGCGGGCAGCTTGATCGCGGAGATCACCCGCCACGGGCCGGCGCCGTCGATCTCGGCGGCCTCGTACAGCGAGGTGGGCACCACGCGCAGCGCCGAGTAGAAGATCAGCATGTTGTAGCCCACGAACTCCCAGGTCACGATGTTGCCGATCGCGGGGAGTACCAGCGCGGACGCCAGCGGGTCGGGGATGCTCGTGCCGAACAGGTCGTTGACGTTGCCGACCAGGCCGAAGCGCTCGCCGTACATGAAGCCCCACATGAGCGCCGCGACCACACCGGGCACGGCGTACGGCAGGAAGATCGTCAGGCGGAAGAAGTCACGCCCGTACAGCCGGCCGCTGTCGATCGCGAGGGCGACGAGCAGCGAGATGCCGAGCATCACCGGCACCTGGACCAGCAGGAACAGCGTCACGCGGCCCGCGCCGTCCCAGAACTGGGGGTCGGTGAGCACCCGGGCGTAGTTGTCGAACCCTACGAACGAGGTGCCGCCCACGAGCTGCGTCTGGAACATGCTCAGCCAGAGCGAGTAGACGATCGGTGCGAGGAAGACCAGGGCGAACACGGCCATGAAGGGGCCGACGAAGCCCCAGCCTGTCCAGCGGGAGCGGCGTCGGGCACGCCCCAGGGTCTTGGGCACGGCCGGCGGCGATGCGAGCGTGGTCAAGGGAAGTCGCTCCTTCACGAGTGGGGTCAGCATGGCGTCGTGTTGACGTCAACATGGTGACGCGGACTAGGGTGCTCGTGAGTTGCCGGAGGTGTCAAGCGCGCACCGGTGCGAGGCACATCACGAGGAGGTGGATGCCGTGGAGGGCAGAGGTCCGTCCCTGGGGGACGTCGCGGTGCTGGCCGGTGTGTCGACCCAGACCGTTTCCCGTGTGTCGATGGGACTCGACAACGTGCGTCCCGCGACGCGGGACAAGGTGCTCGCCGCGATGGCGCAGCTCGGCTACGCGCCCAACACGGCGGCGCGCGCCCTGCGGTACGGGAGCTTCAGGACCATCGGGATGATCGCCCACGGGCTCGCCCGGACCGGCGAGTCCCGCACCATCGAGGCGGTCGTCGAGGCGGCGCGCAACGAGGGCTACACGGTCACGCTGATCGACGTCGAGAACCCGTCGTCCGACGTCGTGGCCGCCGCGGCGACCCGGCTCTCCCACCAGGCCATCGACGGGCTGGTGATCGTGCGCGCCGAGACCGTCACGCCCGACTCGCTCGCGCTGCCGCCCCACCTGCCCGTCGTGGTCTCCGACTCGCGGTTCGTGGGCCACCACCCCGCCGTCGGCGCAGACCAGGTCGACGGCGCCCGCCGCGCCACCCAGCACCTCCTGGACCTGGGGCACCGCACCGTGCACCACGTCCGGGGCCCGGCCGGCTCGGCGCCCGCGCAGCTGCGGGCCGAGTCGTGGCGGGACACGCTGGTGGCGGCCGGGCGTCCCGTCCCCGAGATCGTTCCGGGGGACTGGACGGCCGGGTCCGGGTACGACGCCGGACGGCGGCTCGCCGCGGACCCCGAGGTCACCGCCGTGTTCTGCGCCAACGACGAGATGGCCGCCGGGGTGCTGCGGGCCCTGCACGAGGCCGGGCGCGAGGTGCCCGGCGACGTGTCCGTGGTGGGGTTCGACGACATCCTGCTCGCCGAGTACCTCTGGCCGCCGCTGACCACCGTGGTGCAGGACTTCGGAGAGATCGGCCGCCGCCTCGTGGCCCGGCTGCTGCAGGAGGTCCGGGCGGGCGGGGGCCCGGCCAAGGCGGGTGCCGGGGACCTGCACGAGGTGGTCCCCGTGGAGCTCGAGGTCCGGGAGAGCACGGCGCCGCCGCGGGGCTGACCCCCCGGGCCGGCGGGTGAACATCGGGGTGATCTCGCGCACCTTCCGGGGCACCGTCGCCGGGCCTCGCGGGCCCGGCCCGGGGCCTTGTCCCAGGCGGACGGTATACGGTCGGCCCTGAGCCGGTGAGAGCGTGCCGAGATCGTTACCCGCAGCGCCTGCCGGACACATTTACGGTACCGAACATTCACCCCGGGACCCGTAGGATCGGCTCGATGGCGCAATCAGACGGCAGGGGTGGTACCCGCGTGGAGTCACAATCGACAGGGGCTCTGCTCGACCCGTCGACCCGTCCCACCTGGCGCAGCTCCGCGGTCGCCGCCGTCATCGGCGTGCTGGTCTTCGCCTTCCTCATCTGGCAGGTGATCGTCCGCGGACCGTTCATCGCGTGGGACTGGCAGTTCCACTACTACGTGGACTCGCACCACCCCGTCGGGTGGGAGAAGGCCTTCCTCGACATCGTCGCCAGCGTCACGGGCGAGCGCATGTTCACCATCCCGATGGTGGGTGGCACCGCCCTCTACGTGGCCCGCAAGCAGGGCGGCCCCGGCTCGCTCTGGGACATCTGCACGCGCCGCCCGGTGCTCGCCGTCCTGGCGGGCCTCGCGACCATCGCGCTGATCGGCTATGGCACCAAGTTCGGCCTGGGCCGTACGGGCCCGCACCACAACATGGACGTGCTGCACGCCGGTGGCCAGGCGTTCCCGTCGGGTCATGCGGCGAACACGTTCTTTACCGGCTTCTTCATCCTGTGTCTGCTGTTCACCCAGCACGGGCTGTACCCGAGCGTGTCCCGGCTGCGCACGATGATCCCCGTGGTCGCTGTCATCGTGATGATCGCGGGCGCCCTCATGTCCTGGCTGGACTACCACTGGCTGAGCGACATCCCGGGCGGCTGGCTGCTCGGGTTCATCGCCTGCATGGTGGCGCTGTCGGTGCTGCGCGCGCCGGGCCGGGAACGAGAACCCGCCCCGACGCCGCCCGCGTCGCCCGCGCCCTCTCCCGAAGCCTCCTAGAGCCGCCTCCTAGAGGCGCGCCAGGGCGGCCCCGACCAGCTCCTCGACGACGTCGCGTACCGCGGCCCGGTCCGCCGGGACCAGGCCGATGCGGGTGCGGCGGTCCAGGACGTCGTCGGCGTCGAGCGCGCCCTCGTGCGTGACCGCCCACTCGACCTCGGCCCGCGTGACGTCCAGATGTTCGGTGCCCGCGATGCCCTGCCCGACGGCGGACTCCGCACCCGGCAGGGTCGCCGCGGCCAGCACCTGTTCCGCCTCCGCGCCGTAGCGGGCGACGAGGGCGGGGGTGAGGGCCTCGGCCCGGGTCTCGACGGGCTCGACCAGCGGGTTCGCACCGACGAGCGGCAGGTTCGTCGTCCAGCACGGGCCCGCGGTGAGGCCGGCGTACTTGACGGCCAGGTCGACGGCGTCCTCCGCCATGCTCCGGTAGGTCGTCAGCTTGCCGCCCAGCACGTTGACCGCGCCCGTCGACGGCGACACCTCCACCAGGTGCCTGCGGGAGAGGTCGGCGGAACCCGGCCCCGCGCCGTCGTCCGGCCCGGCTCGGTCCACGAGGGGCCGCAGCCCCGCGAAGGCGCCCACGACGTCGTCGGGCAGCAGGGGGCGGTCCAGCACGCGCGAGACCGTGGTCAGCAGGAAGTCGATCTCGGACGGCGTGGGCACGGGCACGTCGGGGACGGGGCCGGGCGCCTCCTCGTCGGTGAGGCCGATGATGACGCGGCCGAGCTGGGCCGGCAGCGCGAACACGAACCGCGAGCCGGAGCCGGGTACCGGCACCATGAGTGCGCCCGCCGGCGAGCCCAGCCGGGCGGCGGGCACGACGACGTGGGTGCCGCGGCTCGGCCGCAGCCGCACGGACGGGTCCACCGTCCCGGCCCAGACGCCGGTCGCGTTCACGACCACGCGGGCGCGCGCCGTCAGGGTGGCGCCGGTCAGCGTGTCCTGGAGCGTGGCGCCGTCGGCGCGCAGGTCCGTCGCCCGGACGCGGGTGAGGATCTTCGCCCCGCGCCCCGCGGCGGTGCGGGCCAGGGCGACGACGAGCCGCGCGTCGTCGACGAGCTGGCCGTCGTGCGCCACCCACGCCCCGTGCAGGTGCTCGCGGGCGACCGCCGGCACGAGCCGGGCGGCCTCGCCCGGCCGGGCCAGGCGCGGTGCGGGCAGCACGTCCGACGACGTCCCGGCGTCGCGCCGCAGGAGGTCGCCGAGCCCGAACCCGATGCCCGCGGTGATGCCCTGCCGCGGCCCGACGCCCGAGGTGAGCGGCAGCACCTGCGGCAGCGCCCGGACCAGGTGCGGGGCGGTGCGCGTCATCAGCACGTGCCGCTCGCGGGCGCTCTCGCGGGCCACACCGACGTCGCCCGTGGCGAGGTACCGCAGGCCGCCGTGCGCCAGCTTGGAGCTCCACCGCGAGGTGCCCCAGGCGAGGTCGTGCGCCTCGACCAGGGCGACGGACAGGCCGCGCGCCGCGGCGTCCAGGGCCACGCCGACGCCGGTCACGCCGCCGCCGACCACCAGCAGGTCCACCGGCTCGGCGGCGAGCTCGTCGAGCTCGCGCGCGCGGCGCCGGGCGGTGAGGGCGGTGCGCTGCATCGGTCCTGCTTCCGGGTCGGGGTCCTGGTGGCGGGGGTGGCGGACGCCGGGGTGCGGCGTCCTGGTCAGGGGCGGAGGTAACCGTCCAGGGCGTGCGCGAGCTCGGCCCGCAGGGCGTCGTCGTCGATCACGGTGGTGACGGTGCGCTGGGAGAGCACCGCGGACTGGGAGATGAGCAGCACCATGACCGCGAGGTCCGTGGCGGAACCGGCGCGGACCGTGCCGCCCTGCTGGGCGGCGCCGATCGCGGCGGCGAGCCACTCCAGGATCACGCGCTGCGACCGGCCGATCCGCTCGAACGCGTACCGCGTGAAGACCTCGGGCTCGTCGGTCAGCAGGCGCCCGAACACCGGGTCGGCGCGCAGCAGGTCGCCGAACCGGACCACCTTGGCGACGATCGTCGCGCGGTCGGCGGCCCGCGGGCCCACGGCGGTGATCACGAGCTGGGCGCGGTGCGCGAGCAGGGCGCGCAGCACGTCGTCGGCGGACTCCCAGCGGCGGTAGACCGTGGGCCGCGAGACGCCGGCCGCGCGGGCCAGCTCCGTGACGGACAGGCCGCGGGTGCCGCGCGTGGCGACGAGCCGGGACGCGGCCTCCAGGAGGCGCGCCTCGGTGCGGTCGGCAGACTCGGAGGAGCCGCCGGGGGCAGTGTCGAAGGCGTCGGGGGCCGGTGTGATTCCGTCCGGGCCTGCATTACGAATTGTCATCTTGTGTAACACTGTAACGCGGCGCCGCGAAGAGGCCAACGCCGGCCTGGTCCGACGCCGACCGGACGGCCGGGCGCCCGCGACGCGACCCGCCGGACCGACGACCGCACCCGACAACCGCACCCGACGACCCGACCCGGAGGACGTGTGAGCACCCAGCCCGAGAACGAGCGCACCGACATGCGGTGGGACGGCTGGGGCGACCCGGCCCGCGCCCACGGGCTGCCGGGCGGCGTGAAGCTCCTGCTCACGGCGGTACTGGGCCGCACACCGGCGCCCCCGCCCGGGCCGGACCTCGCCGACGTCACGATCAGCACCCCGGCCCTGCCCGCCGACGACGTCGCGGCGCTCGCCGCCGTCGTCGGCCCGGAGCACGTGGCGACCGGTCACGACGCGCGGCTGCTGCACGCCGGCGGCAAGTCGACGCCGGACCTGCTGCGGCGTCGGCAGGCGGAGCAGGCGGCGCCGGGCGCCGTCGTGCTGCCCGGGTCGGAGGACGACGTCGCGGCGGTGCTGGCCGTCGCGACCGAGCGCGGGCTGGCGGTCGTGCCGTTCGGCGGCGGCACCGCCGTGACCGGCGGCCTCGCCCCCGACGCCGGGGCGCACCGGGGCGTGGTCAGCCTCGACCTGCGCCGGCTGACAGGGCTGGTCGCGCTCGACGAGGAGTCCCAGGAGGCGACGTTCCACGCCGGCACGACGGCGCCCGCCGCCGAGGCCGCGCTCGGCGCGCGCGGCTTCGAGCTGGGGCACTTCCCGCAGAGCTTCGAGTTCGCGACGCTCGGCGGGTTCGCCGCGATGCGGTCGTCGGGCCAGAACTCCGCCGGGTACGGGCGGTTCGACACGATGGTCACGGGCCTGCGGGTCGTCACCCCGACGGGCACGCTCGACCTGGGCCGCGCGCCCGGCTCGGCGGCCGGGCCCGACCTGGTGCGCTGGTTCCTCGGCTCGGAGGGCACGTTCGGCGTGATCACCGAGGTGCGCCTGCGCGTGCACCCCACGCCCGAGGCGCGCCTGTTCGACGCCTGGACCTTCCGCGACTTCACCTCCGGTGCCGACGCCCTGCGCCGCGTGGCCCAGGTCGGCACGGGGCCCACGGTGCTCCGCCTGTCCGACGAGGAGGAGACCGCCGTCTCCCTGGCCCAGGTCGGCAACATCGGCAAGGCGCTGACCCGCGGCTGCTCCGCCGTCGTGCTGCACGAGGGGCCCGCAGACCTGGCCGCCGCGCGCCGCGAGGCGACCACGCGCGTGCTGCGCGAGGCGGGCGGCAAGCCGGCCGCCGAGAAGCTCGCCGCGTCCTGGGACCACGGGCGGTTCAAGGCGCCGTACCTGCGCGACGCGCTGCTCGCCGCCGGCGTCTTCTGCGAGACGCTGGAGACCGCCACGACCTGGTCGAACCTGGCAGCGCTCAAGGCGGCCGTCACCGCGGCGCTCGCCGACGGGTTCGACCGGGAGGGCGCGAAGCACCGCATCCTGTGCCACGTCTCGCACGTGTACCCGACGGGCGCGTCCCTCTACTTCACCGTGATCGCGGGGCTCGGCGTCGAGCCCCTGGAGCCGTGGGAGCGGGTCAAGTCCCAGGTCAACGACGCGATCATGGCGGCGGGCGGCACGATCAGCCACCACCACGGCGTCGGCGTCGACCACGCGCCGTGGCTGGAGCAGGAGATCGGCGCGACGGGCCTGCGCATGCTCCGGGCCGTCCGGGCCGAGCTCGACCCGGCCGGGATCATGAACCCGGGCGCCCTCCTCGGATGACGGCTCGCGAGCTTCGCCCGGACGTGTCAGACCTACAGGTCACCCGAGGGACCTGTACGTCTGACACCTCGGGTAGGTTGCGGCCATGAGTGAGCAGGTCGGGCACATCGCGGTGCTCGTGAACCCCGCCTCGGGCCACGGCGCGGGGGCGGACGGCGCCCGCGTCGCCGTCGAACGGCTGCGGTCCCGGGGCGCGCACGTGAAGGTCTACGAGGGCGCCGACGCGGACGAGACCGTCGCGCTCGGGCGGCAGGCCGTCGACGCCCGGCCCGACGTCGTCGTCGTGGCCGGCGGGGACGGCACGGTCTCCTCGGTGCTCGGGCCGCTGCTGTCCTCGGGCATCCCGCTCGCGCTGATCCCCGGCGGCACCGGCAACGACCTGGCCCGCCAGCACGGCATCCCCCTCGACGACGCCGCGGCCGCCGCCGACCTCGCGCTCGACGGCGCCCACCGCCGCGTCGACACGGGCACCGTCACCGCCGCCGACGGCACGGTGCGGCACTTCGTCACCGTGCTCTGCGCCGGCCTCGACTCGCTGACCAATGAGCGCACCAACCGCATGACCTGGCCCCGGGGGCCGGCGCGGTACCTGGCCGCGGTCTACCTGGAGTGGCTGCGGCTGCGCCGGTTCGGGTACCGGCTGGAGCCGGTCGGTGCGGACGAGGCTGGCGTGGGTGGGCCGGGCGGTTCCGGGCCGAGAGCTGTGGAGCCGGGCGGGCCGGGTGGGGCGGCCGCCGTCGGGCCGGATGCCGCTGGGCCGACGGCGGACGGGCTGGACGCCGTCGGCCCGGGTGCTGCCGGACTGGACGCTGCCGGACTGGACACGGGTGGGCTGGACGTGGGCGGGCTGGAGCAGGACGGGTACATGCTCGCGATCGGCCTGACCCGGACCTACGGCGGCGGCGTGCCGATCTGCCCCGACGCGGACCCGACGGACGGGCTGCTCGACGTCACGCTCGTGCAGGCGATGGGCCGGTTCCGGCTGCTCGCGTTCGACTCGCTCATCAAGGCCGGCACGCACGTCGAGCGGCCGGAGGTCACGACGCTGCGCACCCCCGCCGTCCGACTCGTGGCCCCGGCGGGCCTGGTCACGTACGCCGACGGCGAGCCCATGGGCCCGGTCCCGGTGACGATCAGGGCGCACCACGAGTCGCTGACCCTCTTGTGTCCCGGCCTGACGCCGCAACGGCCGGTCCGCACCTCTCCTTCGAGACCTAAGTTTCTTCGCTTTGGGGCGCCCCAAAGCGAAGAAACTTAGGTCTCAAAGGAGATGGTCGACGTCGTCCAAGCCGCCGGCCCGGCTTCCGACGTCGTCCGAACCGCGGGCCGCCGATGTCGTCCAAGCCGACGGCCCGGCTCCCGACGTCGTCCGGACTGCGGGCCGCCGACGTCGTCCAGGCCGCCGGCCCGTCGCCCGACGTCGTCCGGACTGCGGGCTCGTCTCCCGATGTTGCAACGGCCGGTCCGCAGCTTCCCTTTGAGACCTAAGTTTCTTCGCTTTGCGAGGCGGCAAAGCGAAGAAACTTAGGTCTCAAAGAAGAGGTGCCGACGCCGACCGCAGCGCAGCGCCCCGGGCCGACCACGTCGGCCCGGGGGCGGCGACGGCGGTCAGATCCCGGTCAGGTCTCCCGCGACCAGGCTCAGCTCGCGGCGGGCGTGCGGCGGCACGACCTCGCCGGGGATGCTGAGCCCGACGGCCCACGCCGTGTCGCCGCCGCCACGCTTGGGCACGAGGTGGGCGGCGCACGCGATGTCGTTGCGGAACTCGCCGTGCTCCTCGACCACGCCGTCGAGCCGCAGGCGGGCGAGCTGCGCGTCGAGCGACGACATGTCGGCGGCGGTGCGCGGGGTGAACTTGCGCATCCCGGCCTCCACCACCAGCTCGTGCCGCTCGCGGCGGGACATGCCCAGCAGCAGCGCCTTGCCGAGCGCGGTGGCGTGCGCCGAGACGTCGAGCCCGCGCTCCAGGTCCTCGATGTACGGGGAGCCGGGCGCCTCGGCGTAGTCGACGACCACGACGCGGCCCGCGCTGATACGTCCCAGGTACGCGCTGTAGCCGCTGCTCTGCGCGAGGTGGCGCAGCACCTCGCGGGTGTTGGGTCCCCGGCCGAGCGAGCCGAGCTGCTCGTAGAACCGGTGGCTCACCTGCTCGCCGACGTCGTACGTACCGTCCTTGAGCCGGGTCACGTAACCCTCGTACGCGAGCGTGCGCACGAGGTGGTACGTGGTGGAGAGGTTGAGGCCGCTGCGACGTGCGATCGCCTTCACGGGCAGGCCCGGAAAGCGGGTCACGACCTCTAGTACGCGGAAGGCGCGGGCGACGCTCTGCACGAGGTCGTCGGGGCGCTCCCGCTCGGAGTCCAGTGTCACGTGCCCCCCTTGCTCGACGGTGCTTTAAAACGGTGTCAGATCGACGGTGATCGTGACCCGATAGGTCTCGACAGGGTGGTTCGAGGGTGCGACTCTTTGTCTGCCCTCGCAGACATGTTAGCCACGGCTGTGGCCAAGGTCACGGTACAAGGTAGCAACGCGGCTGGGTTCACCCTGCGCGATCACGGACGACTGCACAGATACGGTGAATCAATGAAAATACACGAACTAGGTCATATCCGACAAGTCTCCCACCGGTATCCGGCCTGTCGGCGCGCGCCGGTGCGGTCCCGCGGGAGGTCCTGCCACGGTGCTCGATGACAAGCGCAACACCGACCAGCGCACCACCGACGAGCGCACCACCGAGGAGCGGCCCTGGCGGGCCACCCGGCCGCTGCGGCTGGGCACCATCCCGCGGCTGAGGCCGCTGGTCCGCGCGTCGGAGCTGGCCGACCCCCGCGAGCTCTACGACGAGCTCGAGAAGGAGTGGGGCGAGGTGGCCCCGGTCGAGCTGGAGCCCGGGGTGCCGGCGTGGCTGGTCATGGGCCAGCGGCTCGTCTACGACATCATGCGCAACGAGCACGTGTTCGCCACCAACCCGCAGCTCTGGAGCGGGCACACCCGCGGCGGGCTGCCGCGCACGTCGGGCCTGCGCCCCGCGTTCACGTCGCACCAGCGGATGTCCGCCAACCACGCCGACGGCGCGCTGCGGCAGCGCCTGCGCGAACCCCTTGACGACGCGTTCGAGCAGCTCTCGGAGCCGCTGGTCGCCGCCAAGGTGCGGTCGTTCTGCAACCTGCTCATCGACCGGTTCGAGGACCGGGGCCGCGCGGACCTGATGCTGGAGTACGCGTCCGTGGTCCCGTTCCTCGTGGTCGCCGACATCATCGGCTTCGACCCGGAGGACGGGCAGCGCCTGTTCGACCTCACGCGCCGCGTCGCGGGAGGCGGCACCGACGCCGCCGACGCCGTGCACGAGGTGGACCGGATGCTCGGCGACCTGGTCGTGCTCCGCCGGGAGCACCCGCGGCGGGACCTGGCGAGCTCCCTGGTCGCGCACCCGGGCATGCGGGAGGACGTCGAGGTCACCCACACGCTGCTCACCGTGGCCTACTCGGGCAACCTGACGCTCACGGCCTGGGTGGCGCAGACCCTGCTGCTCACCCTGACCGACGCACGGTTCTCGGGGCGGCTGCACGGCGGCCGCATCGACCTGGACAGCGCCATGGACGAGGTGCTGTCGCGCTCCACGCCGACGCTCCACAGCCTGCCCCGGTTCGCCCGCCAGGACGTGGTGCTCGACGACAAGCTCGTCGCGGCGGGCGACCCCGTGATCCTCGCGATCCACGCCGCGAACACGGACCCGCGCACCACCACGGGCGACCCGTGGGACCACGTGGGCAGCCGCGCGCACGTCTCCTTCGGCACCGGCCCGCACGCGTGCCCGGCGCCCCGGACGGCCCGCGTCATCGCGCGGATCGCCGTCGAGACCCTCCTGCGCCGGCTGGAGGCGGTGCTGCGCATCCCCGCCGCCGACGTCGCCTGGGAGCGGACCCTGTGGATCCGCCAGCCGACGAGCATCCCCGTCACCTTCCCGGTGCCGGTCGAGCGCGCTCCGGCCGAGCAGGACGCGCCGGGCGACACGGCATAACACCCGCCCCCATCGCAGGTGGTAGTGCCCGCGGCGGGGGTCGCGGAGGTAGGTTGCGCGTGTGAGCAAGGAGGGTCACATGCGCATCGGCGTACCGGACGACGGCGGGCCGCTCGTGCCCGCCACCCCCGCGACCACGGGCCGCCTGGTCGGCCTGGGCTACGAGGTCCTCGTGGCGGCGGGAGCAGGGGCGGGGGCAGGCTTTCCCGACGCCGCCTACGCGGCCGCGGGAGCCGCCGTCGTGCCCGACGCCGAGGCGTGGGCCGCCGACGTCGTCGTGCTCACGCGGGCGCCGGACGACCTCGGCGCTCCCGGCCCCGCTGCGCTGCGGCCCGGGGCGGTGCTGGTCGCGCAGGTCGCGCCCGCCGCCCGGCCCGACCTGGTGCGCGCGCTCGCGGACCGCGGCGTCACCGCCCTCGCGCTCGACGCCGTGCCGCGCATCTCCCGGGCCCAGTCGCTCGACGTGCTCAGCGCGCTCTCGAACGTCGCGGGGTACCGGGCCGTGGTCGAGGCCGCCGCCGAGTTCGGCGGCATGTTCGCCGGCCAGGTCACCGCTGCGGGCACCACCCCGCCCGCGAACGTCTTCGTCATCGGCGCGGGCGTGGCCGGGCTCGCGGCCATCGGCGCCGCGGGCAGCCTCGGCGCGCAGGTGCGCGCCTTCGACGTGCGCCCCGAGGTGGCCGAGCAGATCGAGTCCATGGGCGCCACGGTCGTCCGGGCCGACGACGCCGCGCAGCAGGTCAGCGCCGACGGATACGCCGCCGCGCTCACCGCCGACCAGGAGGCCGCGGCGCTGCGCGCCTACGCCGTCGAGACCGCGGCCGCCGACATCGTGATCACGACGGCGCTCGTGCGCGGGACGGCGCCCACCACGATCACCGCCGAGATGGTCGCGCGCATGCGGCCCGGCAGCGTGATCGTGGACCTCGCCTCGCCCGGCGGCGGCAACTGCGAGCTGACCGTGCCGGGGGAGCGCGTCGTCAGCGACAACGGCGTCGTGGTGCTCGGGTACACCGACCTGCCCGACCGCATGCCCCGGCACACCTCCGAGCTGCTCGGCACCGCCGTCGCGAACCTGGTCCGGCTCGGCACGCCCGACGGCGACGGGCGGCTCGCGCTCGACCCGGACGACGTCGTCGTGCGCGGGATGACCGTGGCCGCCGGCGGCGAGGTGCTGTGGCCGCCGCCCCCGGTGGCGGTCTCGGCGCCTGCGCCTTCGCCGGTCGAGCCTGTCGAGACCACGCCGGGCGGGCCTTCGCGGGTCGAGCCTGTCGAGACCTCACCAGGGTCTCGACAAGCTCGACCAGCGGTAGGCGGGGCTCGACCAGCGGGTGGCGGCGGCCGGCCGACGGCGGGCGGCCGGGCCTCGTTCGCGCGCGTCGTCCTCGTCGCCCTCGGCGCCGTGCTCGCGGCGCTCGCGGTGGCGGTCTCCCCGCCGGACCAGGCGGCGCACTTCACCGTGCTGGCCCTGGCCGTCGTGGTCGGGTTCTACGTGATCTCGCACGTCAGCCACGCCCTGCACACCCCGCTGATGTCCCAGACCAACGCCATCTCCGGGATCATCCTGGTGGGCGGGATGCTGCAGATCGGGTCGGCGGACCCGGTCGTCACCACGCTGGCCGTGCTGGCCTCGGCGGTGGCGAGCATCAACATCTTCGGCGGGTTCCTGGTGACGCACCGCATGCTCGCGATGTTCCACCACACCCCCATCGACGTGTCAGACCCACAGGTCCCCCGAGGGACCCGTGGGTCTGACACGAAGGGCGGGGGCGGGCGATGAGCGTCGAGTCGGTGGTGCAGGCGGTCTACCTGGTCGCGGCGGTACTGTTCGTGCTGTCGCTCGCCGGGCTCTCGAAGCAGGAGACGGCGCGGCGCGGCGTGCTGCTCGGCATGACGGGCATGGCGCTCGCGCTGGTGGCGACGATCGCGCTGGCCCTGGACCGGTCCGAGCGGCCCGTCGGCGTGACGGCGGCCCTGATCCTGTTCGTCCTGCTGGTGGGGGCGGCGGTCGGCACGTGGCGCGCGCGGACCGTCGAGATGACGCAGATGCCCGAGCTCATCGCGCTGCTGCACTCGTTCGTCGGCGCGGCAGCCGTGCTGGTGGGCTTCGGTTCCTACCTGACCGATCCCGGTTCGGGCGGGTCCACCGGCGGGGCCGACGGCGCCGGCGGGACCGTCCACCTGGTCGAGGTGTTCCTCGGCGTGCTGATCGGCGCCGTCACGTTCACCGGGTCGGTGGTCGCGTTCGGCAAGCTGTCGGCCCGGCTCCGCTCGTCGCCGCTGCTGCTGCCCGGCCGCAACTGGCTCAACCTGGCCGCGCTCGTCGCGTGCGGGGCCCTGCTGTGGTGGTTCCTGACGGCGGGGGAGTCCGGCCTGGTGCCGCTGCTGCTCATGACGCTCGTCGCGCTGGCCCTCGGCTGGCACCTGGTGGCGGCGATCGGCGGCGGCGACATGCCCGTCGTCGTCTCGATGCTGAACTCCTACTCGGGGTGGGCGGCCGCCGCGGCCGGCTTCATGCTCGGCAACGACCTGCTGATCATCACGGGCGCGCTGGTCGGGTCGTCCGGTGCGATCCTCAGCTACCTCATGTGCCGCGCGATGAACCGGTCGTTCGTCAGCGTGATCCTGGGCGGGTACGGCACGGGGACCGGCGTCGTCGCGCAAGGAGCCCCCGCCGAGCAGGGCACCTATCGCGAGACGACGGCGCTGGAGGTCGCCGACCGGCTGACCGCCGCCCGGTCGGTGATCGTGGTGCCGGGCTACGGCATGGCCGTGGCGAAGGCCCAGTACCCGGTCGCGGACCTCGTCGCCCGGCTCACGGCGCGCGGCACCACCGTGCGGTTCGGCATCCACCCCGTGGCCGGCCGTCTGCCGGGCCACATGAACGTGCTGCTCGCCGAGGCGAAGGTCCCGTACGACCAGGTGCTCGGCATGGACGAGATCAACGACGACTTCGGCGACACCGACGTCGTGCTCGTGATCGGCGCCAACGACACGGTGAACCCGGCCGCCCAGGACGACCCGGCGTCGCCCATCGCGGGCATGCCGGTGCTGGAGGTGTGGCAGGCCCGGGAAGTGGTCGTCTTCAAGCGGTCGATGGCGACGGGCTACGCCGGTGTGCAGAACCCGTTGTTCTTCCGCGAGAACACCGCCATGCTGTTCGGGGACGCGAAGGACCAGGTCGAGCTGATCGTGCAGGCGCTGTGAGGGCAGCCGACGACGGCGGGCGCGGTGGCACCGGGCGCCCCCACGGCCAGCGACTTTTGCATTACGGTGGTCGTCTGTGGGTGAATTGAGGATGGCGCGCTGACACCGCGCGAAGACAAGTTGGTATAAAGGGGCGCGCCAGGAGAGTCCGGCGCAGTCCCTCAGTGCGGAGGCCGAGTGTTGACACGCTCTCTCGTGACCGGAACGGCCGCGATCGTGGGGTTCCTGGTGCTTGTGGCGACCACCGAGCTCTTCTACTTCGGGCCGCCCTCGAACGCCCAGAACGGCGGCGAGGTCTTCGCGTCCGTCGGCGGTGCGACGCTGACGCTGCTGACGTGGGCCGTCGTCGGCTGGTCCGTGGCCCGGACCGCGCGGGCCCTGCGCCTGGCGCGCTGGTCCGTGCCGGTCGGGATGCTGGCGCCGGTCGGGGCGATCGTCGCGTTCACGCTGACGGTCGACCTGGACGCGTGGTCCACCGGCTACGGCGTGCTGGCCTTCGCGGCGGCGTCGGCCGGGGTGCTGGTGACCATCCGGCGGCGCCGGTCGGCGCGGCCCACCGCGCTGCCCGAGACCAAGGGGCACCCGCCCGTGCGGATGGCCGCGTGAGCGACCGGCCCGTCGCCGTCGTCGGCCCCGGTGCGATCGGCGGACTGCTGGCCGCGCTGCTGCAGCGCGCGGGGCACGACGTGACCGTGGTCGCCCGGGAGGCGACCGCGGCGCACATCGCCGAGCACGGCCTCGACGTCGTCTCCGACATGTTCGGCTCGTGGCACGCGCCGCTGGCTGCGTCCACGACCGTGCCGCGCGGCGCCCAGGTGGTCGTCGCGGTCAAGGCGGACGGCGTCCCCGCGGCCGCCGACCTGCTGCGCGACGCCGATCCGGCCGAGGTGCTCGCCTTCCTCAACGGGGTCGAGCACATGGTGCCGCTGCGCGCGGCGGCGCCCGGCGCGACCGTGCTGGGCGCGACGATCGCCGGCCAGACGCGCCGCACCCCGGTGGGCGGCCCCGGCCCGGCGACGGTCACGCACTCGTTCGACCTGCTCAGTATCGTCGTGCCTGACGCCGCCGCCGACCTCGGCCTGACCGCCGCCCTGCGCGACACGGGCGCCGCGCTCCAGACCGGCGGCACCGAGGCCGAGGTGCTCTGGAAGAAGCTGCGGTTCCTCGCGGCCCTGTCGCTGCTGACCTCGACGTGGAAGACCGGGATCGCCGACGCGCTGGAGCGCGACCCGGCGCTCACCGCCGGCCTGCTGGACGAGATCGCCGCCGTCGCCACGGCCGAGGGCGTGCCCTCCACGGGCGCCGACCTGCGCGGACAGCTCGCCGGGATGCCGCCGCTGACGGTCGGCTCCCTGGAGGCCGACCTGTCCGCCGGACGGCCCGGCGAGCTGGACGCCATCGGCGGCGCGATCCTGCGCGCGGGCGGGCGGCACGGGTACGACCTGCCGGTGCTCCGGGCGACGGTGGACCGTCTGGCGGCGTCGGTCGCCTGACGACCGTCTTCCGAGGTCCGGCTGCTGTCGTCTTCTCCTTCGAGACCTAAGTTTCTTCGCTTTGGGGCCACCGAAAGCGAAGAAACTTAGGTCTCAAAGGGGAACGCCCGTCGGGGTACCGACAGTCAGGGGTTGCCGCTCACCAGAAGCGGACCGGCAGCCGGTGCCGCGCGTAGACCGCCTCGACCGCCGCGCGCACCTGGGCCGCGGTGCCGAGCCGATCCTCGTCCAGCCCGAGCACCGCCAGGGTCGCGATGCCGTTGTGCTCCGACCACCAGGAGTCCAGGCCGCCGCGCATCTGCCGCATCCGGCCGCGGGTGAGCCCCTGCGTCACGCCGCGCATGAGCACGCTGGACGCGGGCGTCCCGAGCGGCGCCGCGAACGCCGTTGGTAGCCGGCCCAGGTTGGAGGCCAGGCACAGCGGCGCGGTGCCGTCGCGCGCCGCCTTCTTCGCGACGGCGTCGGGCACCATCTGCATGAGCGGCTTCAGCGGGCCCAGGGTGTCCACCCGGGTGCCCGACGTCAGGGCCGCGAACTCGGCCTTGGCCCGCGCCCGGATCTGGCCCATGTCGGCGATCACGCCGGCCCGCTCGGGCGCGGGGGTCACGGTCGTGTCCACGGCGATGGACACCCCTGACGTCGCGTTGGACCGCAGGTCGCCGGGCTGCCGCAGGCTCACGGGCAGCGACACGCGCACCGGCATGCCCGCGGTCGCGGCGCCCGCGGCGAGCAGGATCTCCGTGCACACCGCGATGAGCAGGCTGTTCGCCGTCCCGCCCGCGGCGTGGGCCGCGCGGTGCCAGGTCGAGGCGTCCGTGTCGACGACGACGATCGGCGGGTGCGCGGGCTCGGCGTCGTCCGGGCGCGGGGCAGGGCGCGGCCGGTCCGCGGACTGCTGCGCCATGATCGGCGGCACCGGCCCCTGCCGCGCCATCCGGCGCAGGCCCCCGACGGCGGCGCGCGCCTGCTCGGTCGCGTCGCGCAGGTCGGCCACGAGGCCCGTGCGGATGCGTTCGCCCTCCTTGGGCAGGCGGCGGCTGTCCGACGACGGCGCCCCCTCGGCGTACCCGCCCACGAAGGCCCCGCGTGCGGCGGCGCTGGCGACGGCCGCCTCCAGGGCGCCCACGTGCATCCCGCCGTCGGCGACGACGTGCGAGGTCACGAGGCTGAGCACCGTCCCGCCGCTCGTCGTGCGCGCCGCGGCCAGGGCCCAGGTGGGACCGCGCTCCGGGTCCAGGCTGACCTGGGACTGCTCGTCCGCCCAGGCGAGCACGTAGTTCTCGGGCACCGGCGCGGACCCGATGAGCAGGTCGGGCAGCGTGGTCGACGCCGACCAGCGCGCGCGGGCCCCCGGCAGGCGCCCGGGCCGCACCACGCGCTGGAGCGGACCCTCGGCCAGACCGCGGTGCAGGGCGCGCAGCGCGTCGAGGTCCAGCGGCGCCGGCAGCCGCCAGACCGTCTGGTTGACCACGGCCACGCCGAGCACCCGGCGCGTGCGCAGGAACAGGTCGTCGTCGTAGGTGAGGCGGTTGCTCGCCGCGGGACCGGGCGGCGGAGCGGTCGTCGTGCTCGGGGCGGCGCGTGGCGCTGAACTGGTCACGGTGCTGGTCACAGGACTGGTCGCTGGGCTGGTCAAGACGTCTCCGATGCCGGGCGGGCGGGTGGTCGGCGGGCGGATAGGGTGCGCGCGTGCGTCATGTCATGGCCCTGGTGGGCAGTCGAGGAGATGTCCAGCCGGCCCTGGCGGTCGCGCTGGAGCTGCGCCGACGCGGCCACGAGGTGGTCACCGGCGTGGCGCCGAACCTCGTGCCGCTGGCCGGCCGGCTGGGCCTGGACCCGGTGCCGCTCGGCATCGACTCGGCGGCCCTCCTGGGCTCCGACCTGGTGCGGCGCGACATGCGGTCCGCGCACCCGGTGCGCCGGGTGCGGGCGCTGCGCGCCGTGGCATCGGCGGGCTGGGACGAGCTGCGTACCGGGCTGCTCGCGCTGCTCGACGACGTCGGCGGGGCCGACACCGTGGTCACCGGCCTGCTCGGCCAGGAGGTGGCCGCCGCGGTCGCCGAGCGGCGCGGCCTCGCCATGGCGGCGCTGCACTACTGCCCGGTCCGGGCCAACGGCGTGGTCTCGCCCGTCAGCGGTGTGCGCGGCCCGCGCGCGACCCGCACCGTCTGGGCGCTGGGGGAGCGGGTGCGCTGGGGCCTGACCCGCCGCGCCGAGAACGACCAGCGCGCCGCGCTCGGCCTCGGCGGCACGCGCGTGCACCTGCCCACCCGCCTGCGCGACGCCGGGGCGGTCGAGGTCCAGGCCTACGACCCGGCGCTCGCGCCCGGCCTGGTCGGCGAGTGGGGCCCGCGCCGTCCGCTCACGGGATTCCTCGCGCTGGACGACGACGCCCGGGCGCGCCTCGGGGAGACCGGCTCCGGTTCCGGGGTCGACGGCGGCGGTGACGGCGGCGCGGCAAGCCTCGACGCGTGGCTCGACGACGGCGAGCCGCCCGTCTACGTCGGCTTCGGCTCCATGCCCGTGGCCGATCCGGCCGCCCTGCTCGCCGCCGTCGACGCCGCGTGCGCCGACCTGGGGGTGCGCGCGCTGGTCAGCGCGGGCTGGAACGACTTCTCGGGGGCCGACGGCGCTCGTCGTGCCGATGGCGCGACCGGTGCTCCCGGCCCGGACGGGAAACGGGTGCGCGTGGTCGGCGCCGTCGACCACGCGGCGGTGCTGCCCCGCTGCCGCGCGGCCGTGCACCACGGCGGTGCCGGGACGACGGCGGCGGCGCTGCGCGCGGGCCTGCCCGCCGTCGTCGGCTGGTACTCCGCGGACCAGCCCATGTGGGGCGACCTGCTGCGCGGTGCGGGCGTGGGCGTGGCCCGCCGGGCGAGCACGCTCACCGAGCCCGGCGTGCTCGCCGGGGCGCTGGCCGAGGTGCTCGACGACGCCACCGCGGCCCGCGCCGCCGCGCTCGGCGGCCGCCTGGTGCCGCCGGACCATGCGGTCGCGGCGGCGGCGGACGCCGTGGTCAGCGCCTCCGCCGGAGCCTGAGCCGAAGGCGCAGCGCAGGGTGGGGGCCGAGGGACGAGGCACGCGCCCGGAGCGGAGCCGCAGGCTCGGGCGCCCGAGAACACAGCCTGAGCCTGAGCCTCGCCCTCTCACCACGGGGCCGCCGGGAGCTTCCAGGCCTCGGCCTCGGCGAGCACGAGGCGGCGCAGGGCCGCGGCGTCGGGCACGCGGTCGGGGTCGAGGGCGGCGACGCTGAGCGTCGTCGTGCGGCCGGCGGTGGTGCAGAAGGCGACCAGCCCGCCGCCCGCGGCGCGCAGCTCGGCCGACGACGCGCCCTGGTAGTGCGACAGCGTCGCGACCGCGCGCACGGGTCCGCCGGCGGCCTGGGTGTAGCCCTCGGGCGGGCGGCCCAGGTTGGAGGCCAGCGCTGCGGCGACGGGCGGTTGCGGCAGGCGGCTGACCAGGTTGTCGGGCAGCATCTGCACCAGCTCGAGCGGCACCGGGGCCACGCCGGGCTCCGTCTGCCCGACGGCGGTGTACGCCTCCTTGGCCGCCGCCCGGACCCAGCTCAGGTCGCGGTGGGCGAGCACGTCGGCCGGGATGGTGACGCGGGCGATCTTGGTCGAGTTGGCCCGGGGGTCGTCGGCGCCGCGGGTCGAGACCGGCAGCGCGACGGGCACGGGCTCGCCAGGGAACCGGCCGGTCGCGTGCACCAGGCGGGCGAGGAACGCGACGAACCAGGTGTTGGGCGTGCCGCCGTGCGCGGCGGCGGCCTGCGTCACCTGGTCGGCCGGGAGCTCGACGTGCAGCACGGGGACACGCCATGCGGGGTCGTCCGCGGGACCGGGCGCGGCCGGGGCGACGACGGCGCCCGGCTCTGCGGGGGCGCCAGACGCGACGGGCGCGCCACCAGGCGCGGTGCCGGGCCGGCCCGGCACCGCGGGCATGAGCCGCGTGGCGGGCGGTGCCCCCGCGCCCGGTCCGGCAGGACCGCCGGGACCACCGGGACCGCCCGGCCCAGCAGGCAGACCCATCTCGGGCGGCGGTGGCGGCACCGGTTCGTGCACCGTGCCTCCCGAGACCTGTGCCCGCGCCCCCTGCGGCGCGACCTCGCGCGCCGCGGCCTGCGCCGTCGCCCGCGCCTTGTCCCGGGCCCAGCGCGCGACGGCGGCGGCCTGCGCGGCGGCGTCGGCGGCGTCGGCGAGCAGCGCCCGGCTGCCGCGCTCGGGGACCGGCACGGCGAGCGGCTCGGCGTGGGTCGCGGCGCGGACGACGGCGTCGATCAGCGCGGCGCCGTCGGCCACGGCGTGCGCGCAGGTGAGCGAGACGATCGAGCCGGCCACGGGCCCGCCCGCCCCGGGACGTCCGCCCGGACGCCCCGCGACGTCCGCCGCGGAGATCCGCCAGGACAGGCCCCGCGCGGGGTCGAGCGGCACGTCGGCCTGGGCCTGCGCCCAGGCGCCGACGCCGCCCTCGGGCACGGCAGCCGTCTGCAGGTCCAGCACCGGCAGCGTGCCGGCGGGCGCCCAGCGGTGCCGCGCACCGGGCACGCGGGACCGCACCACGCGCCGGTGCAGCGCCCCGGCGGCGAGGTGTTCGGCCAGGTCACGCAGCCGGGCGGCGTCGAACGGACCGTCGAGGCGCCACAGCACCTGGTTCACGGCCGGGCTCGTGGCTCCCTCGTGGCGGCGCAGGAACATGTCGTCGGCGAACTGCAGGCGCAGTGCGGGTGGCGGTTCCGTCACGCTCGTCTCTCCGGTCGGTTCCGGTCCCCGGCGGGGACCGCGGGGTTCACGATGTCGACCATACCGGGCATTACGGAGGGACTAACTTTCACCCGGCGAATCCGGTATAAAGGTCGCCGCAAGGGGACCGCGGAACTCGTCCGACGTCGTGCTGGCCGTGCCCACAGACCGATCGAGGGGCGCGCACGCATGGAATACACCGAGCTTTCGGACTACGACCTGCCCGCCGGGGTCGTCACGTCCTGGACGCCGCGCGCCGACGCCGGACGCTGGCACCAGGACCCCCGCGACCTGTCCCCGGGGCACGAGGCGCACCTGCGCGACTCCGAGCCGGGCTCCTGGATCGGGTCGGTGCTCCGCGTGCCCGGGCCCTACGAGCCGGAGCCGCTGCGCCGGGCCATCCACGCCTGGGTGAGCCGCCACGAGGTGCTGCGCACCACCGTCACCCGCGACGCCGGCGCGGGCTGGCGCCGCGTCACCGCCCCGGCCGAGGCTGTCGCCATCCGTGACCTCGTCGTCGGCGACCTGACCGGCGACCAGGTCACGGCGCTGCTGCCCAGCCTGCTCGCCGACGTCTCGCCGACCG
The DNA here is from genome assembly GCF_014137995.1 of Promicromonospora sukumoe. Lineage (NCBI taxonomy): Bacteria > Bacillati > Actinomycetota > Actinomycetes > Micrococcales > Promicromonosporaceae > Promicromonospora > Promicromonospora sukumoe. The sequence continues at coordinate 91,708 of NZ_JACGWV010000002.1, read as the reverse complement.
CCTGGCCGCACTGCGTCCTCGCCACGGTCGTGCCGGAGCCGGCCGTAGGTTCCGGCGGCGGCGAGAGCTTCGTGCTCGCGTTCGGCGCCGACCACTCCGTGATGGACGCCTACTCCCAGCTCCTCTGGTTCGAGGAGATCGTCTCCCTGTACGACGCCGCCCGTCGCGGCGTGCCCGACGCCGAGCTGCGCGCGCTGGAGGTCGGCTCCCACGTCGACTTCTCCGCCGACGACCGCAAGCTCGCCATGACGCTCGCCTCCGACGGCGAGCCTGTGCACCGCTGGCTCGACTTCCTCGGGGCGGGCGCCACGTTCCCCCGCTACGGCAGCGACGGCATCACGCACCCCGCCGCCGACGACGCCGAGGCCGCCCTGCGGCAGGCCTCGCGCTCGGAGTGGCTCGCCACGACGGACCAGACCGACGACCTCAGCGCCCGCAGCCGGGCCCGCGGCGCCTCCGCCCAGTCCGGGGTGCTGGCCCTGTTCGCGCACGCCGCGCGGCGGGTGCACGGCATCGACCGGCTCCGGTTCGTCCTGCCGATGCACACCCGGTACGCGCCGCAGCACGCGGCCGCCGTCGGCTGGTACGTGGGCCTGTGCCCCGTGGACCTGGACCTGGACGGCGTGGACCCGGTGCTGCGCGCCCTCGACGGGGGCCGCGACTCCGGCCACGTGGTCGACGGCACCGCGCTGACCGCCGCCGTCGAACGCGTGCACGCCGCGATCGCCGCCGGGAAACCCCTGGTGCGCTACTCGTTCGCCCGCATCGCGGAGCTCGGCGGCATCACCGACGGCCCGCACCTCGCCGTCTCGTACGTGGACACGCGGTTCGTGCCCGGCGCCGAGCGCTGGAGCACCTGGGACGCCCGCACCCTGCGCAGCCCCGCGTACGGCACCGACGAGCTCTACCTCTGGTTCCTGCGCACCCACGACGGCCTCAACGTCTCCGCCCGCCACCCCGACACCCCCGAGGCGCACGCCGCGATGGACGCCCTGGTCGAGGAGCTGCGCGCCTCCTTCCGCGCGTTCGGCACCGCGGGCCTGAGCGAGGCGGTCGCATGATCCTCGGCGCCCTGGGCACCTGGACCTCCGCTCCCGGGCGGGTGGTCCACCTCCGGCCGACGGCGGAGGCGCTCGCCGCCGCGCAGGACGCCCCCGTGGACCCGGGCCCGCCGTCGTTCCTGCAGGGCGACCACCTGCGGGCCTTCGCGGCGCGCCGCGCCTCCGGCGGTACGCACCGCGCCTGGACCGGCACCGCGACCTACCTCGACGGCCCGTTCGACGGCGACGCCCTGGCCCGCGCCCTGACCCGGTTCGTCCGCCGGCACGAGGGCCTGCGCACCTGGTTCGACGTCGACGCCTGCGCCGACGGCGGCGACCCGGTGCGGCACCTGGTCCCCGCGGACGCCGTCGGCTTCACGCCCGTGCCGGTCCCCGCCCTCTCGCCGGGGCCCGGACGGTCCTGGGACGAGTGGGTCACCGAGCACCTCACCGCGACCTTCGACGCCGCCTGCCGCCCCGGCTCCTGGGCCCCGTTCGCGCTCGGCGCCGTGGTCACCGAGGACGGGTTCGGCCTGTTCTGGGGCTGCGACCACGCCTTCACCGACGGCGGCTCCCAGCTCATGGTGCTCAGCGAGATCGAGGAGCTGTACGCCGCGGAGCTGGCCGAGCCGGACACCTCCGGCGATCCCCGCGGGTCGAGCCTGTCGAGACCGCCCACCACCGGCTCGTTCCTGGACCACGCCCGCGCCGAGCACGCGCTCGCTGCCGAGACCCCGCCCGACGCGCCCCAGATCCGCGCCTGGGCCGACGCCGTGACCGCCCACGGCGGCCGGCTGCCGCAGTTCGTCCTGGACCTCGGCCTGCCGCCCGGCGAGACGGCGCCCGTGAAGATCCGGTCCGCGACCCTGCTCGACGGAGCCGGCCTCGCGCGGCTCGACGCGCTGGCCGCCGCCCGCGGCGCCCGGTTCACCGGCGCGGTGTTCGCCGGGATCGCGCTCACCGACACCCGGCTGACCGGGGCTGCCGACTGGTTCGGCGTCACCGTCGTCGGCACGCGCGGGCCGGGCTTCGAGACCACGCAGGGCTGGCTGTGCAACTTCGCGCCGGTCACCTTCCCGGTGTCCGACGACGCCGGCCCGGTCTCAGGCGGCGGCCCGGCGTCGTTCGCCGCCGTGCTGCCCGCCGCCGATGCCGCGTTCCGTCAGGCCAGGAAGGCCGCCGAGGTGCCGGTGCACGCCGCGCTCGGCGTCATGCTGGCGGGCGGCGTGCTCGACCCCGCCTCGCTCGGCAGCCCGCAGCTCATCAGCTACCTCGACCTGCGGCGCTTCCCCGGCGCGGGGCGCCCGGCCTACGACAACGGCCTGCACTTCACGGGGGAGGGGTGCACCGCGAACGCCTCCCTCTGGGTCAACCGCGACCACGAGCGGCTGTACGTCGTCACGCAGACGCCGGACACGCCCGCGGCGCAGGCCGCCGTCGACCGGTACCTCGCCGAGCTGACGGCCACGTTCGCGTCGGCGGTCGCCGAGACGGCCGCAGCGGACGACGTCGCGGCCGAGCCAGGGGCCGTCGCAGTGGCAGCCGTAGCGGAACCTGCAGAGTCCGGGCCAGGGGCCGAGGCGCCTGGCGACGCGGAGGCCGACCCAGGGGCCGATGCAGTGCCCGCCGCGGGGGACGCCGCGCCGCACCTTGAGCCGGCCGGAGCGTCCGTCGGTGCGCCCGCCGGTGCACCCGCCCGCGAGACCGCCGCCCCGGACGAGCGCCGGGAGGCGACCGGTGCGGGTCCTCTCGGCTGACCTCTGGGAGCCGGCGCCCGGCCAGATCCTGACCTGGGACGTCACCCCGTCCGCGGGGTCCGCCCCGGTCCCGGCGGTGCCGACGTACAACCAGCGCAACCACCTCCTCGGCGCCGCCGCCGGTGAGCCGAGCGTGTGGATCACCGCCGCGTTCGACGTCGACGGGCCGGTCGCCCCCGGCGCGCTGGAGGCGGCCTTCCGCGACCTCGTGGCCGCCCACCCCGGCCTGCGGGTCGAGGCCGTCCGCCGTCCGGCGCCCGAGGACGTTGCGCTGGTGCGGCACGACGCCGACGGCCTGCGCTGGCGGCGCCACGACGGCCCGGTCACGCGCACGGTCGGCGACACCCGCGAGCACCTGGTGGAGCGGCTCGTCCGGCGGTGCGCGCCGTTCGGCTACCCGGCGTTCCTGCCCGCGGCGATCAGCCGGCCGGACCGGTCGACGGTCGTGCTGGGGATGGACCACCTGCACACGGACGCCTGGTCGACCACCGTCGTCGTCGACGAGCTCGCCGCCCGGTACGCGGAGCGGGCCGGGGCGCGTCTCGGGGGCGCGGCGCGACGCGGTTCCGCCGGAACAGCTGCGGGGCAGGACGGCGCCGAGGCGACCGCGATCGTGCCGGACCCGTCCGCCCTCGGCCAACCCGAGGTCGGTCCCGTCCTGCTCGACGCGTCCGACCCCGGGCCCCACGGTCCGGTGCCCGACCCCGGCCCCCACGGTCCCGCACCCGGCGACGCGCCGGGGCCCGCGTTCGTCGCCCCGGACGACCCGCGCCTCGCGGCCTGGCACGGCTTCCTGCGCGAACGCGGTTGGGCGCTGCCCACGTTCCCGCTGCCGCTCGGCGTGCCCGAGGGCGAGCGCGCGCCGCAGCGCACGGTCGTGCGCCCCCTGGCCGACGCCGCGACCGCGGACGCCGTCGCGGCGCGCGCCCGTGCGGCCGGCGCGTCGACGTCGGCGGCCGTGCTGGTCACGCTCGCCGGGGCGGTCGCGGACCTGGGCGGGCCCGGCGTGCTGCACACCCTGCTGCCGGTGCACACCCGCGCGGACGACGCCGCCCGCCGGTCCGTGGGCTGGCACACCACGACGGTGCCGCTGCGCGTCGACCCCGGCGTCGGCCCCGCGGGCGCGCCGGCCCGGGCCTGGGCCAGGCCGGCGCACACCGCCCGCCACGACGCGGACACCGCGCTGGCCGCGACCGCCAAGGCGCTCCGGGCCGCGCGGGAGCTGGCCGCGGTGCCGCTGGAGCAGGTCGTCGGCACGCTGCCGAGCCCGCTGCGGTTCCCCCGCACCGACATCTTCCAGGTGTCGTACCTGGACTACCGGCGGCTGCCCGGGCACGCGGCGTCCGCCGGGCGGGGCGCGCACCACGTGTCGGCCGCGACCCGCGCCGACGACCTGCAGGTCTGGGTGTCCCGCACGGACGACGGCATCGCCGTCCGCGCCCGCATGCCCCGCACCCCGGAGGCCGTCACGACGGTCGACGCCGTGCTGGACCGCTGGTCGGAGCGCCTGACGGGTCTGGCGGGCTGAGCCCACCCCGCGTCCGGGGCGCCGGGACGGGCGTCGGGGGCGACGACGCCGGTGGCGCCGTCCTACTCTGCCTGCATGGCTACCGACGACGTCCGCACGCTCACCGAGGCCAAGGCGGTCACGGCCCTGGCCAACCCGGCCCGCTCCCGCCTGCTCGACTCGCTGACGGCCGACGGCCCCGCGACGGCGTCGGTGCTGGCGGAGCGCACGGGGCTGGCCGTCGGGAGCATCAGCCACCACATGCGGGTGCTGGCCTCCGCCGGGCTGGTCGAGGAGGCGCCGGAACTGGCCCGTGACCGGCGCGAACGCTGGTGGCGCCGGGCGGCGCGCTCCATCACCTGGGGCCGCTCCACCTTGCCGCCCGACGCCGAGAGCCAGCGGCAGGCCGTGGCCGCCGAGGAGTTCATGCTGGCGCGTCAGGTCGAGCGCGCCCGCACCTGGCTGGAGCGCCCCGAGCAGGACGACGACTGGAGCCGGGCCGAGCTCTCCACCGACAGCTGGCTGCGCCTGACGCCCGGCGAGCTGCAGGAGCTGACCGACGAGGTCAACGAGCTGGTGGGGCGCTGGAAGGAGCGGGGGCGAGCGGCGGCGGACGACCCGAGGGCTGAGCACGTCTTCCTGTTCGCGCGGGCGTTCCCGTCCCGGCCGTAGTCCTGCTCGCTCCGTAGGCCGCGCCCGCGGAGTTTCTGCAAAGACTGTTGTACAAGAACTGTTGTAGATATAGCCTGCTCGGCATGACGACGTCGACCGCGCCCTCCGAAGTCGTAGTGCCGCTCGCACGCAACCGGGCCTTCGGCCTCCTGTGGCTGGGGGAGGGCGTGAGCGTCGTGGGCAACGCGACGACGTCGGCCCTGCTGCCGCTGCTCGCGGTGACGCAGCTCGACGCCGGGCCCGCCTGGATGGGCCTGATCACCGCGGCGGCCTGGCTGCCCTGGCTGCTCATCGGGCTGCCGGTGGGGGCCTGGGTCGACCGGCTCCCGGCCCGGCCGGTGATGATCGTCGCGAACCTGGCCGCCGCGGTCTCGCTCGCGAGCGTGCCCGTGGCGTTCGCGCTCGGCGTCCTCACCCTGGTGCAGATCGCGGTGGTCGCGATGGTGGGCGGCGTCTGCACGGTGTTCTTCCGCACCGCGTACCAGGTGTTCCTGCCCGAGGTGGTGCCCGCCGGCCAGCTCGAGGCGGCGAACGCGCGCCTCTTTGGCACCGAGTCCGCGGCGAACGTCGCCGGCCCCGGGCTCGGCGGCCTGCTGGCGCAGTGGCTGACGGCGGCGCTCGGGCTCGCGCTCGACGCGCTGACCTTCCTCTGGTCGGCGGTGTGCCTGTGGCGCATCCGGCCGGCCCGCGCCGCCGCGCCCGAGGACGGCCCGGTCGGCCCGGTCGGCCCGGCGGACGGACTCACGGCGCGCATCCGGGAGGGCGTGGAGCTGGTCCGCCGCGACCGCTACCTCCCGTGGTTCGTGGGGATGGGCGGCGCGTCGAACTTCGGGCTCACCGGGTACGGGGCGCTCCTGGTCCTGTTCCTGGTGCGCGACCTCGGGCTCACGGAGGCCGGGGTCGGCGCGGTGCTCGCGCTGGCGGGTGCCGGCGGCGTCGTCGGCGCGGTCGTGGCGCCGTTCCTGAGCGCGCGGCTCGGCAGCGGGCGGGCCTCCACCGTGCTGCTCGTGCTCTCCGGGCCGACGGCGCTGCTCGTGGGCGCGGGACTGCCGGGGTGGGGCGCGGCGATCAGCGGGGCCGGCGGGTTCCTGGTCGGCCTGTGCGTCGTCTCGGGCAACGTGATCCGCAACGCGTGGCGCCTGCGCTACGTGCCGGCCGGGCTGCGGGGGCGCGTGATGACGGTGATGCAGGTGGTCAACTTCGGCACGATGCCGGTGGCCGGGGTCGCCGCGGGCTGGCTGGGCGGGGTGCTCGGGGTCCGCGAGACCATCCTGCTCATGGCCGCGGTCCACTGCCTCGCCACGTGGAGCATCCTGGTCTCGCCGCTGGCGCGGCTCCGCGAGCTGCCGCAGGGCACGCTGGGTGGCTGACGGCGCCGTCGTGCACACAAATGAGCGCGGGGGTAGTTGCACTCTCAGAAGTGAGAGTGCAACTACCCCCGCGCTCAACTACGTCCGGGCCAGCCGGGCCGCCGGCGTCAGGCGCCCGCCGGGACCTTTTCCGCCTGGGCGAGCTGCGCGGCGTCGTCGGCCACGCCGCCACCGAGGCTCGGCATCATGGTGGTGAGCTGCGGCTCCCACTCGGCGTACTTGGCGGGGAAGCAGCGCTCCAGCAGGCCGGTCATGGCGGCGACGGCGGTCGAGGCGCCCGGGGAGGCGCCGAGCAGGCCGGCGATGGTGCCGTCCTGGGACGCGACGACCTCGGTGCCGAACTCCAGCACGCCGCCCTTGCCCTTGACCCACTTCATCACCTGGACGCGCTGGCCCGCGGTGATCTGTTCCCAGTCGCCCGGCTGCGCGGTCGGCATGAACCGCTGCAGCTCGTGGAACTTGGTCTCCGGAGCGGCGACGACCTGGCCGACCAGGTAGCCGGTGAGGTCCATGTTCTTCGCGGCGACGCCGAGCATCGTGCCGATGTTGTGCAGGCGCAGCGACGTGATCAGGCCGAGGTACTTGCCCTTCTTCAGGTAGTTCGGGCTGAACCCGGCGTAGGGGCCGAACATCAGGTAGCTCTTGCCGTCCACGATGCGCGTGTCCAGGTGCGGCACGGACATCGGCGGTGCGCCGACGTCGGCCTTGCCGTAGACCTTGGCGTTGTGCTGCGCGACGATCTCGGGGTTCGCGGTGCGCAGGAACTCGCCCGAGATCGGGAAGCCGCCGTAACCGCGGGCCTCCTTGATACCCGAGGCCTGGAGCAGGGGCAGCGCGCCGCCGCCCGCGCCCACGAAGACGAACTTCGCCCGGACGGTGCGACGGCGGGTGCCCGCGTTCCAGGAGCGGTCGTTCAGGGTCAGGCGCCAGCGCCCGTCCCGCAGCTTCTTCAGGCCCCGGACCTCGTGGTTCAGGTGCAGCTCGGTGTTGTGCGCCGTGGCGAACTCGACGAGCTTCTTGGTCAGCGACCCGAAGTCGACGTCGGTCCCCGCGGCGGCGCGCGTGGCCGCGATGGGCTCGTCGGCGTCGCGGTCCAGGGTCATCAGCGGCGTCCACTGCCCGATGACCTCGGGGTCGGAGCTGAACTCCATGTCGCCGAACAGCGGGTGCGCGCTCAGTGCGTCGAAGCGACGGCGCAGGAAGTCGACGTTCTCGGCGCCGCGCACGAACGTCATGTGCGGGGTGACGTTGATGAAGTCGGTGCCCTCCATCAGACCGGCGGTGAGCAGGTGGTTCCAGAACTCGCGGGAGGTGTGGAACTGCTCGTTGATCTTCACCGCCTTGGAGATGTCGACGGAGCCGTCCTTGCGCTCCGGGGTGTAGTTCAGCTCGCAGAGGGCGGCGTGGCCGGTGCCCGCGTTGTTCCACGGGTTCGACGACTCGAGGGCCACCTCGTCGAGGCGCTCGTAGATCCCGACACGCCAGGTCGGCTCGAGGATCGTGAGCAGCGCGCCCAGCGTGGCGCTCATGATCCCCCCGCCGATCAGCGCGACGTCGACCTCTTCGGAGGGACGCGGGGCTGTCTGGAGGTAAGAAGTCACGCCTAGAAAGATAGCGCGCTTGTGAAAAGCGGAACGAGCGCTGTGGCATGAATCACGTGATGTGTTCCGTGACGTCCCTCACGCGGCCTTTCTCACGCGTGCCTGTACGCAGCCTGTGATCGTCAGGTCCTGGATAGGTCCGCGCCGGCCGCCCAGGATCGGTGTCAACGACGACACGAAGGAGCGGGGCCCATGTCACGCACACCGATGGACATCACCGTGCCGAGCCTGGCCGGGAAGCGCGCGCTGGTCACCGGCGCGAGCGACGGGATGGGGCTGGGCATGGCGACCCGGCTGGCCGCGGCGGGCGCCGAGGTGGTCATGCCCGTCCGCAACCCCCGCAAGGGCGAGGCCGCGGTCACCACCATCCGGCGCACGGTGCCCGACGCTCGGCTCTCGCTGCGCAACCTCGACCTCTCCTCGCTGGACTCGGTGGCCGCCCTGGGCGACACCCTGCGCGAGGAGGGCCGGCCGATCCACGTGCTGATCAACAACGCGGGCGTGATGCGGCCGCCGAGCCGGCAGAGCACCGCCGACGGCTTCGAGCTGCAGCTCGGCACCAACCACCTGGGCCACTTCGCCCTGGTCGGCCACCTCCTGCCCCTGCTGCGCGACGGCGGGGCCCGGGTCACCTCCCAGGTCAGCGTCGCGGCCCGGAGCGGCGCCATCAACTGGGACGACCTGAACTGGGAGCGCTCGTACGACGTGATGCGGGCCTACGGCCAGTCGAAGATCGCGTTCGGGCTCTTCGGCCTGGAGCTGGAGCGCCGCAGCCGGGCCCAGGGCTGGGGCATCACCAGCAACCTGTCCCACCCCGGCGTCGCGCCCACCAACCTGCTGGCCGCCCGTCCCGAGATCGGGCGCAGCGAGGACACGCCGCAGATCCGGATGATCCGCTGGCTCTCCGAGCACGGTATCCTGCTCGGCACCCCGCGGACGGCGGGGCTGCCCGCGCTGATGGCCGCGACCGACCCCGCCGCCCGGCCCGGCGTGCTCTACGGGCCCAGCGGCCCCGGCAACCTGGGCGGGCGGCCCGCCGAGCAGCAGCTGTACGCGCCGCTGCGCAGCGTCGAGGAGGCCGCCCGCGTCTGGGAGATGTCCGAGCGGCTCACGGGGGTCAGCTTCGCGGCGGCCGTCGGCGACACCGCGTGAGCACCCACAACGTGTCAGACGCTCAGGTCCCTCGGGGGACCTGAGCGTCTGACACGCGGTGGGCTCAGGCGGCCGGCAGCGCCGACGGCCACGGGCCGAGCTCCGGCAGGTCGCCGGGCAGCGGGTTCGCCGGCGTCCGTCCCGCCAGCCAGGCGGTGACGTCCCGCGGGTCGCCGGCGACGTCGTCCACGGACACGCCGTCGGGCAGCCGCACCGCGAGGAAGTCGCGCAGGTGCGCGCACAGCGCGTCGTCCCACGTCTCGTACCCGACCGCCTGCGCGGTGCCGGCGAGCGCGTCGACCGAGTGGATGCGCACCTCACGCCACCAGGCGAGCACGCAGCCCGACAGCGGCCCGCCGCGGTACCCGCTCGGGGCGTCCCACTGCGGCGAGCCGGGCTCGGGCCACGCGCTGCCCAGGTCGTCCCGGAGGGCACCGAGGGCGGCGAGGTGCTCCGTCGTCGTGCGCCCGGCGCCCGCCTCGATGCCCGCGGCCCGGGCCTCCGGGCTCGCGTACACGGGCACCACCTCGCCGCGCCCGACGGCGCGCACCTGCCCGAGCATGGCCGTACCCAGGGCCGTGACGTGCGCCAGCACGTGTCCGCGGGTCCAGCCCTCCAGGGTCGACGGCCCGGCGAGGTCGTCGGCGGTCAGCCGCCCGACGGCGGACAGCAGCGCGTCCAGCCCCGCCGCGGCGTCGGTACGGGCATGCGCGATCAGGTCGGTGCTCGGGGAGGTGCTGGGTGTGCTGCTCGGTGCGGTCGTCACAGGGGGTATCCCTTCGTAGGGGCGGGGCTGGATCGAGGTGTCAGACACACAGGTCACCCGAGGGACCTGTGGGTCTGACACGGGGGTGCGTCTGGCGCGTGGCTCGGTCAGGGGCAGGCTCAGGGCCAGAGCAGGCTCGTGGACCAGCCGTCGGCCTCGGCCCGGTACAGCAGGCGGGTGTGCGGGCCGTCGTCGGGCGCCTGCCAGAACTCCACCTCCGTGGGGGCCAGCACGTAGGCGGTCCAGTCCGGGGCCGCCAGCCCGGGGTCGGCGGTCACGGTGCGCAGCGCCTCGGCGAACGCGTCCGCGTACTCCTCGTGCGAGCCCAGCGGCTCGCTCTGGTGGTTCACCAGGCCCGCGGCGCGCGACAGGTCCGACCGCGCGACGAAGTCCGCCCGGCCCGCCTCCGCCCCCGCCGACGCCGCCGTACCCGTCACCTTGACCTGCCGCCCCAGCTCGGGCCAGAAGAACGTCAGCGCCGCGTTCGGGTTCGTCGCCAGGTCACGGCCCTTCGGGCCGCTCGACTGCGAGGCGAACCACCAGCCGTCCACCGTCACGTCCTTGAGCACCAGGGTGCGGGCGTGCACCCGGCCCGCCGCGTCCGCCGTCGACAGCGTCGCGGCCTGCGGGGCCAGGAGGCCGCCGTCGATCGCCTGCTCGATCCACGTCACGAACAGCTCGTGCGGCGTGGGCGGCACGGCCGCGGTGTCGAAGACCGGCAGGCCGGGGCGGGCAAAGCTGGGCAGCGCGCGCAGGCGCTCGCGGAACGTCACGGGTTCTCCTTCGGGGTCGGCGTCGAGTGCTGGCTCGGCCGGTCCGGCTCGTTCCGGGCCTGCGGGCCCTGGTCCAGCAGCCCGACGAAGCCGCGCACCGCCGCGGCGAGCGCGCCGGGGTCCCGCGTGGCGCGGGCCAGGACGTAGCCGCCCTGGATGATCGCGAGGGCGGCGTGCGCGCGGTCGCGGGCGACGTCGTCGGGCAGGTCGGTCTCGCGGAAGATCTGGGTGAGGGCGCGCAGCAGCCGCACGAAGTAGGCGGTCACGACGTCGTGCAGGCCGTCGTCGTCCATCACGGCCTGGTCGGCGGTGAGGCGGCCGATCTTGCAGCCGGCCAGCGCCTCGCGCGGCCGTTCGAGGTAGGCGACGAGGCGTTCGACCGCGGGGGAGTCGCTGTCGAGCGTGCGCATCGCGCGGGCGAGCGCGTCGTCGACGGTGGCGCCGACGGCGGCGACGGCGAGGTCGTGCTTGGTGGGGAAGTGGTGGTAGAGGCTGCCCTGCCCGACGCCGGACGCCGCCAGCACGGCGCGCGGGCTCGTCGGCCCGACGCCCTGGGCGGCGAAGAGGTCCTGTGCGGCGTCGACCAGGCGGTCGCGGGCGGAGGTGGCGCTGCTCATGCCCGCACCATACCTACCTCCAGGTATGGCGGCAACCGTCGTCGGTCCGAGATGCCGGGGACGGCGGTTCCGGCGCTAGCCGGTCAGATGAGGGTGAGGACGCCCAGGACGCCGACCGCGAGGCCGAGGCCCAGCGAGACCGCGATCAGGACGCTGTGCACGGTGAGGAACTTCGTGGCCCGGCCGTCGGCGTCGCGCGAGCGCGGGTCCGCGACGATGCGCTGCCAGAACCGCGGCCAGATGACCAGGTTCCAGACCGCGGTGACGATGAGCACGACAGACCAGCCGACAGGAATATCCACCCGCCGATTATCCGCCGCCCCCGGGCGTCTCCGGCGCAGGGACTAGACGCAGGGGACTAGAAGTAGTCGCGGACGTGGACCTGGCGGCCCGCGAAGAGCGCGGTCAGGGCCGCGTCGTGGGCCTCGGGCCCGGTCAGGTGCCCCCCGAACCGCAGGTTCGCCGCCGACTGCGCTCCCGCGTACAGCAGGGCCAGCCCGTTCGCGTCCAGCACGGGCCGGTCGTGGTGCGCGTCCTCGACGGCGACGGCGTCCCGCGCGACGTGCGTCACGCCGTCGGCCACCGTGAGCGTCCACGCGCCCGCGATATCCTCCGCGCCGCGGACCGCGAACGGCACGCGCACCCCCTCCAGCGGCGACGCCAGGCCGCCCAGCGCGCCGGCCACGTCCAGCACCCGCAGCATGTACGGGTGCGCGGCGTGCACGCTCGTGGTCAGGTCGGGCAGCACCAGCCAGGCCGGGTCCAGGCCCGACGTCGCCACGCGCGCCGTGCCCACCACCGTCGAGAAGCTGCCGAGGGTGCGCCACAGGGCCCGGGCGGCGTCCGGCGTCAGGGCGATCAGGTCGTCGATCTCCATCACGGTGGTCGACGGCGTGTACCCCTCGCCGCGCGACCAGCTCGCGAAGCCGACCGCCTCGCCCGAGCCGGCGATCGCCAGCGTGACACCCGTGTAGTCGGCGAAGAACTTCTCCGGCGGGGTCCAGAACGGCTTCTCCGCCCGCGAGACCGGCCCGTTCTGCGCGGCGGCCCACCGGCGGTGCACCGCGACGACGGCGTCGAAGTCCGCCGTCGTCGCGCGCCTCGTCACGACCCCCGCGGGCGCCGCGACCCGGTTCAGGTTCTGCAGCGGCACGTCGACGTCGTCGAACGAGCCGACCACCTCGTAGCCCAGGCGGCGGTAGATGCCCGGCGCCGACGGGAAGAGCGCGGAGAGCACGTCGCCCTGCTCGCGGGCCTCGTCCAGCGCCGCGCGGAACAGCCGCCCGATGTGGCCGGAGCCGCGCCGCTCCGGCTCCACGGCGACCCCCGCGACGCCCGCCGTCGGGACCCGGGCGCCGTGGAACCACGACGTGAACCCGTACACCCGCAGGCGGGCGGCCAGGCCCTCGCCGTCGAACGCACCCCACTCGCGGAAGCCCGACGCCGCCCACTCCTCGCTCGTCGGCACCGAGGGACCGGTCGCGGGCACGCCGAACGCCTCGCCGCCCAGGCGGGTGTAGTCGGGCTGGTCGGCGTACTCGATCCGGCGCACGGTGAGGCTCATGCAGGCGACCCTAGGCAACGGGTGCGGGCGGGGGCGAGCCCAAAACAGAGGCGATCTAGTCGCCGAAATAAGCGACCTGGTCCTCCGCCGGGTGCGGGCGCAGCAGCGGCGTACGCGTGACCTCCAGCGGCTCCGGCGTGAGCAGGCCCTGGAGCTCGGCGTCGGCGGTGCGGTTGCCGGGTGCCAGGCCGTCGTCGGCCACGAGGTCGCGCTGGAACATGACGGCGTCACGCCACGCCCCGAGCTTCCAGCCGATCTTCTCGAACGAGCCCGCCCGCTGGAACCCGACCGCCTCGTGCAGCGCGATCGCCGGGTCGTTGGGCAGCACGATGCTCGCGACGACGCGGTGGTAGCCGCGGCGCGCCAGCCGGGTCAGGAGCGCCTCGTACAGGGCGCGGCCGCCGCCCACGCGCTGGTGCTCGGTCGCGACGTACACGTTGGTCTCGAGCGTCCAGCGGAACGTCGGGCGGTCCGCGAACGGCTTGGCGTAGGCGAAGCCCACGACCGTGCCGTGCGACTCCAGCACCAGCCAGGTCTCCCGGCCGAAGAACCGCTCGATGCGTCTGGTCATCTCCCGGGCGTCCGGCGGACGGGTCTCGAAGGTCGCCGCCGAGTCGGCGACGAAGGGGGCGTAGATGGCGGCGCAGGCTGCGGCGTCGTCGGGTGTCGCGACGCGGACGATGCTGTCCATCCCCGAATCCTTTCGTGTTCCGGACGGCCCGCCTGATCGCAACACTGAATTGACGGCGACCCGCGCAACGGGTAGGTCAGCCAGGCTCGCCGGCGGGCGGCGCGTCCCCGAGCCCGGGCGCGAGGTCCTTCTGCAGGCGCGCGACGTCGTGCCAGCGGCCGTGCTTCCAGCCGATCTGATGGAACGTGCCCACCACCTCGAAGCCGAGGGCGGCGTGCAGGCCGAGGCTGGCCTCGTTCGGCAGGGCCAGGCCGGCCACCAGCCGGCGGTAGCCGCGCTCGGTGAGCCGCTCGAAGAGGGCCTCGTACAGGGCCCGGCCCGCGCCCGTCCGGCGTCGGCCCTGCTCCAGGTACACGCTCGTCTCGGCCGACCAGCGGTACGCCTCGCGCGGCGAGTAGGGCGCGGCGTAGGCGAAGCCGACGACGGCGCCGGTGCTGGCCTCCACCGCTACGAGCCACGCGTGGCGCTCCGAGCAGCTCGCGATGCGCCGTGCCATCTCGGCGGCGTCCGGCGGGTCCGCCTCGAAGCTGACGTGGGTGTCGAGCACGTAGTGGGCGTAGATGGCGGCGCAGGCCGCGGCGTCGTCGGCGGTCGCGGGGCGGATCGTCAGGTGCGTGGGGTGATCGGGCGTGGGGTGATCGTGCATGGGGAGATGGTGCCGGATGCGGGGGCGGACGGGGGTGGGCGAAATTCTCGCGGCACCCGGGGTGATTGTCGGTGAGCGGGCATAGCGTGAGGCCCGTGACCACGCTCCAGAGACGAGTCCTCGTCGTCGCCGTCCTCGGTTCCTTCGTGTCGTTCCTCGACGGCACGGTGGTGAGCGTCGCCCTGCCCTCGATCGCCGACGAGCTGTCGGGGCCCGGCATGGAGGCGCTGTCCCTGCAGCAGTGGGTCGTGGACGCGTACCTCATCACCCTCGGTGCGCTGATGCTGGTGGCCGGCTCGGTCTCCGACGTCTACGGCCGACGGCGCGTGCTGGCGATCGGGCTGGTCGGCTTCGGGGTGGCCTCCGTGCTGTGCGCGCTCGCGCCGACCGGGCCGTTCCTCGTCCTCGCGCGCGCCCTGCAGGGGGTGGGCGGCGCCCTGCTGGTGCCGAGCTCCCTCGCGCTGATCATCGCGACGTTCAGCGGCGAGGCGCAGTCCCGCGCGATCGGCCGGTGGACCGCGCTGACCACGGGCGCCATGATCTTCGGCCCGTTCGTGGGCGGCATGCTGGTCGACTTCGCGTCGTGGCGCTGGGTGTTCTGGATCAACGTGCCCGTCATCGCCGTGACGCTCTGGCTGCTGCGCGGCGTCCCCGCCGCGGAGGGCGAGCCCGGGCGGCGCATCGACATCCCCGGGGCGGTGCTGGCGGCGTTCGGCCTCGCGGGGGTCGTGTTCGGGCTCATCGAGGGGGAGCGGCTCGGCTGGACGTCGGCGCTCATCCTGACGTCGGTCATCGGGGGTGCGGTGATGCTCGTGGCGTTCGTGCTCTACCAGCGGCGGGCGGCCGACCCGATGCTGCCGCTCGGCCTGTTCAAGGCCCGCAACTTCGCCTGGGGCAACCTGGCGACGACGGCGATCTACGGCGCGCTGTCCCTCGGCGGCTTCGTGCTCACCCTGTTCCTGCAGCAGGTCGCCGGGTACTCCGCCACCTGGTCGGGTGTGGCCCAGCTGCCGACGACGCTGGCGATGATCGGGCTGTCGGCCTGGTTCGGCACGCTCGCCGGCCGGTACGGGCCGCGGCTGTTCATGACCGTGGGCCCGATCGTGGCGGGCGTCGGCTTCCTCCTGATGCTCTCGATCGACGAGACCGCCAACTACCTCACGCAGGTCTTCCCGGGGCAGCTCGTGTTCGGGCTCGGACTCTCGATCACGGTGGCGCCGCTCACCGCCGCCATCCTCGGCGCCGTCCCCACGCACGACGCCGGCATCGGCTCCGCGGTGAACAACGCCGTCGCGCGGGTGGCGGGCCTCGTGACCGTCGCGTTCGCGGGGATCATCACGGGCGGCGTGCTCGACGTCGCCTCGCTGCACCGGGCGTTCCTCGTCACGGCGGGCCTGCTGATCCTCGGCGGGCTGGTGTCCCTGGTCGGCATCCGGAACGTGCGTGGAGTAGATCCCGACGCAAACCTGGTCAAATCCAGTTAGGTATGCCTAACCTCAGTACATGGCATTCAAGGGGCGCAAGGCCGTCGACCCGCACGTCGTCATGGCCGAGGTCATCCGCACCCAGCAGGTCACGCCGAACATGATGCGCGTGACGCTCGGCGGCGACGAGCTCGACCGGTTCACGCCCGCCGGCTACGACCAGTGGTTCCGCCTGTTCCTGCCGCGCCCCGGCCAGGACATGCTGCGCCTCCCGACGCGCACCTCCGGGCTCTGGTACGCCGAGTACCTCACCACGCCCAAGGCCCGCCGGCCGTGGGTGCGCAACTACACGGTCCGCGCCGCGCGCCCGGACCTGAACGAGATCGACGTCGACTTCGTGCTGCACGCGGGGGAGGACGACTCCGACTCCGCAGAGGCGCACGCCGCAGGCCCGGGGGCGGGCTTCGCCCAGGCCGCCGAGCAGGGGGTGCGCGTCGGGGTGCTCGACCAGGGCATCACCTACAACCCGCGGCACGACCACGACTGGACGCTCCTGGTCGCCGACGAGTCCGGCCTGCCCGCGGTCGCGGGCATCTGCGAGTCCCTGCCCGACGACGCCCGCGGCGTCGCCCTCGTCGAGGTGCCGACGGCCGCCGACACGCAGGAGTTCCGCGTCCCGGCCGGCGTCGAGGTGCGCTGGGTGGTGCGGGGCGACGGTGCTGGGGCCGGTGCGGCGGGCGGTGCCGTGCGTGCTGCTGCAAACGGTGCTGCGCGTGCCGCTGCGGGCGGTGCTGCCGCGGGCGGCGGGGGTGGTGCGGACGGTGCCGCCGCGGTTGGCGGTGCGGCAGGCGGCGCTGTGGTTGGCGTGGCGCCGGCCGCCGCGCACGTCGTCCCGGGGCAGGCGGCGCTCGCGGAGCTGTGCGCGCTGGACCTGGGGCACACCGGCGACGTCTACGCCTTCACGATCGGCGAGTCGGCGCTGGCCACGGGCGCGCGCCGGCACCTGGTGGGGGAGCGCGGCGTGCCCAAGGCGCACGTCGACTTCGTGGGCTACTGGCGCCACGGCCGCTCGTCCCCGAGCTGACCGCTGCTGGCGCGGCGGCTGGTTCCGAGTGGTCGGCAGAATGTCAGATCATCGGCATTCCGAGCTGCCGACCACCTGACATTCTGCCGACCGCCCGACGTCTTGCCGACCACAGCTCTGCTGTCGCGGTTCGCAGTGCGGCATCGGGCAGATTGTTGGCGGTGTGGAGAGACCCTCGGTGAGGGGGTGGGCTGCCGGGAGCGCGACCACAGCGGCTCGTTCCGGAGGTTGGTGCACAGGCAGGGGCAGTGCGGCCGCCGCGTTACGGGACCGTGCTGCACCGTCGAGGCATGAACCAGACCGGGATCGTCCTCGCTCGCCACCATGACCGGGAGGCGCTGCGCCGCGCGCTCCGGACCAACCGGGCGGAGCGGATCCGCCGAGGCGCATATCGCAGTCCGCAGCCGTCGACCGGCGACCGGTTCCGTGACGCCGACGAGCAGGCCCTGGCCCGCATCCAGGCGGTCGCCGCGCAGCTCCGCAAGGCGTGGGTGAGTCACGAGTCCGCCGCGCTGCTGCACGGGCTGCGGCTGTGGCAGCTGCCCGACCGTGTCCATGTCGTGCAGAAGTACCGGGCCTCGTCGGCCTCCGCCGGCGACATCGCGCGCCACCGGCTCGACCTCGCCGAGAACGAGCGGACCGTGATCGACGGCGTGGCGACGACCAGCCTGGAGCGCACCGTCGTCGACTGCTGTGTCGCGTTGCACCCGCTGCTCGCGCTCGTCATCGCGGACCACGCGCTGGCGCTCGGGATGGACCGGGCTGCCGCCCTCGCCGTGCTGGACGTCCGGCGCGACCCACGGGGGCGCCGTCGGGCACGGCAGGTGCTGGAGCTGGCGGACCCGGGCGCGGAATCCGTGTGGGAGACCTGGTTGCGGTACATCGTCGCGCGGGCCGGCCTGCCCCGCCCGACCACACAGCTCCAGGTGCGCACGCCGCACGGCGAATTCCGCGCCGACCTGGGCTGGAAGGAGTTCCGGCTGCTGGCCGAGTTCGACGGACGAGTCAAGTACACCCGCGGTGCCCTGGGCCCCGGACACGACGCCGACCGCGCGCTGTTCGACGAGAAGCGCCGCGAGGACCACCTGCGCGAAGAGGGCTGGGGCGTCGTCCGCGTGACGTCGTCCGACACGCCCGACCAGGCGGAGAACCGCATCCTCCGCCGCTTCCCGTCCGACTTCCGCGAGGCCCTGACCCCGCTCCACCACCTCCCACCGGCCCCCTCTGCCCCGCCCACTCCTCCCAACCGACCCACCCAACCCACCGGCCCCGCCCGCTCACGCGGGCGGGCGAGTGGTCGGTAGAACGTCAGGTGATCGGCAGTCCGAGGTGCCGACCACCTGACCTTCTGCCGACCACCCGCCATCGGCTTATTGCGTTGGGTGCGCGGGAGCTCCTGTGTCAGGGTCCCCGCATGGCTTCCTTCATCTCGCACGTGACCGTGGACTCGTCCGACCCCTACTCGCTCTCCGAGTGGTGGAAGCCGGTGCTCGGCTACCAGGACGTGCCCGGCGACCCCAACCTGCCCGGTCACGAGGAGTGCGTGATCGTCGACCCGGACGGCAAGGGGGTCGACGTCCTGTTCATCGAGGTGCCGGAGGCCAAGTCGGTCAAGAACCGGGTGCACCTCGACCTGCGCCCGCGCGCGGATCTGCGCGACGCCGAGATCGAGCGGGTCAAGGCGCACGGCGCCATCGTCGTCGCCGACCACCGCGGGATCTACGGGCCCGGCTCGGGCTGGGTGACCTTCGCTGACCCGGAGGGCAACGAGTTCTGCGTCCTGCGCTCGCGGGAAGAGGTCGCGGCGGGCGAGAAAGCGGCGGAGCAGGCGGTCGCACAGGCCGCCGCGGCCGAGCCCGCCGACGCATGACCGACTGGGTGATCCGGCCCGAGACCCCGGAGGACTTCCCCGCGATCCGCACGGTACAGGTCGCGGCTTTCAACGAGGACCGGGTCGCCGACGGCGTCGACCGAATCCGTGAGTCCTGGATCTACCGCCCGGCGACGTCGCTGGTGGCGGTGTCCGACGGCGACGTGGTGGGCCACGTCATGATCACCGGCTGCACCGTCACGAGCGAGACCGGCGAGCGCGAGGTCGCGATGCTGACGCCGCTCGGCGTCCTGCCGGGGCACCAGCGCCGCGGCATCGGCTCGGCGCTGGTCCGGGCCGCGCTCGCGGGTGCCGCGCAGGCCGGCGAGCCGTTCGTCGTGCTGGAGGGCAGCCCGGTCTACTACGGCCCGCTCGGGTTCGTCGCGTCCCGCGACCACGGCATCGAGATGCAGCTGCCCGACTGGGCACCGCCCGAGGCGGGCCAGGTCCACCTGCTTCCGGCGTACGACCCGGCCGACGCGACGCTGCGCGGCAAGATCGCCTACCCGCCGGTCTACGGCTGAGCCCCGCTCCCGCCCGGTCGCGCTGCTGCGTCCGGCCGGGAGCGATCTGCGCCCGCCTCGCTGCGAGCTACACCCGCCCGGATGATCGGCAGTACGTCAGGTGATCGGCAGTTCGAACTACCGATCACCTGACGTACTGCCGATCACCTGACGTCTTGCCGATCACGCGGACGAGCCGCCGCGGCCGACACCAGCCCCGTCACCGGCGTCGGCCCGGCGCGGTGCCGCGCTCAGCTCGACGTGGCCCGATCGCGCTGCTACGTCCGGCGTGGCGCGGTCTGCGCCCGTCCGGGTGATCGGCAGGACGTCAGGTGATCGGTAGCTCGAACCGCCGATCACCTGACGTCCTGCCGATCGCGCGGAGGAGCCCCTGCGGCTGACGCCAGCGCCAGCCGCCCCAGCGTCAGACGCGGACCACGACCTTGCCGCGGGTGTGGCCGGACTCGTTGGCCCGGTGCGCGTCCGCGGCGTCGGCGAGGTCGAAGACCTGCGCGACCTCGACGGACAGCTTGCCGGCGTCGAACAGCGCTGTGAGCGCGTCGAGGTCGGCGGTCGACGGCCGCACCCACACGTAGTGGCCGCCGTGCTCGCTGCGGGCGGTGGAGTCGGTGATCGACGCGATGGTGCCGCCGTCGGCCAGGAGACCGGCGCTGTCCGCAACGACCCCGCCCACGAAGTCGAGGACGACGTCGACGCCCTCGGGCGCGAGGGCGCGGACACGGTCGGCCAAGCCGTCGCCGTAGGTCACGGGCTCGGCGCCGAGACCGCGCAGGAACTCGTGGTTCCGCTCGCTGGCCGTCCCGATGACGCGGGCGCCCAGCGCCTTGGCGATCTGCACGGCGAACGCGCCGACGCCGCCGGCCGCGGCGTGCACCAGCACGGTCTGGCCGTCCTTGACGCCGGCCCGCTGGATCGCCTGGTAGGCGGTGAGGCCCGCGAGCGGCACCGCCGCGGCCTCCTCGAAGCTCAGCGACGCGGGCTTGCGGGCCAGGGTGCGCACGGGCGCGGCGACCAGCTCGGCGAAGGTGCCGCCGTGCACGGTGTCCTTGCGCACGTAGCCGTAGACCTCGTCGCCCACCTGGTACTCCGGGGTGTCGAGGCCGACCTGCTCGACGACGCCGGCGACGTCCCAGCCCGGGATCGCGGGCAGCTCGGTGTCGATGAGGCCTTGCAGATAACCCTCGCGGATCTTCCAGTCGACCGGGTTGACCGACGATGCCTTCACGCGGACGACGACGGTGTCGGGGCCGATGTGGGGGTCGGGCTGCTCGGTGAGCTCGAGGACGTCGGCGCTGCCGAACTTGGCGTAGGTGATGGCTCGCATGCAGGCGACAACGGGCCCGGCGGACGCGGGTATTCCGCGTCCGCCAGGTGCGGCGGGGCACACCCCGCACGCCCACCGGGGTAATAGTGTGCCAAGCGCCGCGCGCAACACCCGCGACACCCAGGTGCGCTTCTACCCAGCGATTACGCCCGGGATCGGCCCGGATCCGGGCGCAATCACTGGGTAGAAGCGCACATCCGCCGGTCATCGACAGTCCTCAGGTTGCCGCGGGTGGGGGAGCCTCGACGACGACGTCCTCCGCCGACTTCTCCGGACGCCAGCCCCGCCACACCGAGTGCCGCATCCGCCGCTCGCCCGAGGCGCCGTCGGACCCCTCGGCCCAGTCCGCGTACGTCACCTCGCCCACCAGGCTGGGCGTGACCCAGCGGGCGTCCGACGCGTCCTCGGCGGGCACGCCCGACACCCCCGGCGTCTTGCGCTCCATGCCGCGCAGCCGCGCCGTGATCTCGCGGCGCTCGCGCTCGGAGAAGCCCGTCCCGACGCGCCCCACGTAGCGCAGGCCCCCGCCCTCGCCGTCGGGCACCGCCATGAGCAGCGAGCCCATGACCGACGCGTCGGCGCGGCCGGGCCGCCAGCCCACGACGACCACCTCCTGCATCGCCTGGTGCTTGATCTTGAGCCACTCGCGCGACCGCCGTCCCGCGTAGGTGGAGCCGTGCCGCTTCGCGACCACGCCCTCCAGCCGCAGGGTGCGGGAGGTGCGCAGGGCGGCGTCGAGGTCGCCGTCGAACGCGGGCGGGAGGTGGATCGGCGCGCTGGGCGTGACCAGGGACTCCAGGAGCTCGCGCCGCTCGGTGTACGGGCGGCCGGTGACGTCGTCGCCGTCGGCGACCAGCACGTCGAACAGCATGAGGTCCACCTGGACCTGGGCCTTGGCACGGTTGACGTCGCGTTCCTTGCGGAGGTTGGCGCGGTGCTGGAGGCGGCGGAAGTCGGGCCGGCCGGCGCGGTCGAGGGCGACGATCTCGCCGTCGAGCACGACGGGCAGCCGCGTGGCGTCGACCTGGGCGGCGAGCGCCGCGAGCTCGGGGAACGTGACGGTGAGGTCCTGCCCGGAGCGGCTGACGAGGCGCACGGTCTCGGTGTCCTGGACGTGGGCGAGGGCGCGGAAGCCGTCCCACTTCATCTCGAAGGCCCAGTCGTCGGTCCGGGTCAGGTCGCCGGGCGCGGCGGCGGTCGCGAGCATGGGCCGACGTCGTCCACCCGCCCCCGCCTCTCGTTGAGTGCTGGGTATCTGCCCGGTCTCGGGTGCGGAAGGGGGCGAATGTCCAGCACTCACCGGGGCGGGGGCGCCGGGCTGGGCCTTGGTGAGGTGGATCAGCCAGTTGTTCTCGGCGTCGCCGTCGCGCCCGCCGGTGCGGATCAGGGCGAGGCGGCGGGCACCGCGCTCCGCCGAGTGCAGGGTCACGATCACCTCGTCGTCGCGCCACTTCTCCAGGTCGTAGGTTCCGGAGTCCCAGATCGTGACCTCGCCGGCCCCGTACTCGCCGCCGGGGATGCTGCCCTCGAAGGACCCGTACTCCAGGGGGTGGTCCTCGGTCTGCACGGCCAGGTGGTTCTTCGCCGGGTCGGTGGGCTCGCCACGGGGGAGGGCCCAGCTCACCAGCACGCCTTCGTGCTCCAGGCGGAAGTCCCAGTGCAGGCGGCGGGCGTGGTGCTCCTGGATGACGAAGGTGGGGTCGGTCTCGACAGGCTCGACCCGCGAGGCGGGGCCGGCCTGCGAGGTGGGATCGGCCTGCGAGTCCCCGCCCGGCCCGAACGGCTCCGGGGTCTTCGCGGGATCCCGCTTGGCGCGGTAGGTCTCCAGCTTCTGGAACGTCGCCAGGCGCTCCGGCGTCGGCTCCAGGGCGGAGAGGTGCCCCTCCAGCAGGGGCGCGAGGAGGTCGCCGTCGGACGCGATGCGGGCGAGCACGTCCTCGGGGGTGAGCTGGGCCAGGTCCGGGTCGTCCAGCTCGGCCCAGGTGCGGGGCGCGGCGACCCAGGGCCGGTCGAGCCCGCGCAGCGAGTAGGGCGCGATCGTGGTCTTGTTCCCGTTGTTCTGCGACCAGTCGACCAGCACCTTGCCCGACCGCAGCGCCTTGCTCATGTCGCTGACCACCAGGTCGGGGTGCTCGGCCTCCAGGTACCGCGCGAGCTCGTGCGCGACGGCGGACACGGCGTCGGAGTCGAGCCGGGTGTCGGCGGCCTTGCCCAGCGCCGCGTACAGGTGCAGGCCCTTGGACCCGGAGGTGACGGGGTACGGCTCCAGGCCCATGCCGCGCAGGATCTCGCGGGCCCAGCGGGCCACCTGGGCGCACTCGGCGAGCCCGGCGCCGGGCCCCGGGTCGAGGTCCAGCACGAGCCGGTCGGGGTCGAGGCGCGCTCCCGTACGACCGAACTGCCACTGCGGCGTGTGCAGCTCCAGCGTCGCCGTCTGGCCCAGCCAGGTCAGGGTCGCGAGGTCGTTGACCAGTACGTAGTCGTTGGCGGACTTCTTGTGCTGGATCGACCTCCGCTTGACCCAGTCGGGGGTCGAGGCATCCAGGTTCTTCTGGAAGAACATCTGCCCACCCGTGCCGTCGGGCCACCGCTTGCGCGTGGCGGGCCGGTTGGCGGCGTGCGGCAGCAGCACGGGCGCCACCTCCGCCAGGTAGTGCAGCACCTCGCCCTTGGTGGTGCCCGACGCCGGGTACAGCACCTTGTCGAGGTTGCTCAGGCGCAGGCGGTGCCCGTCGACCGTCACCGTCTGCGTCGTCGCCATCCCACCATCGTGCCGCCGGGAGCCTGCGCGCGCTCGGCCGCCTCCGCCCGGATTCGCGTCGCCAACGCTCGCTCCGGAGCCCTGTTGTACCTCCTGCTCCCGAGTCGCGGAGATCACTCGAACGGTGTAGTGGCGGGGTGAAGATCTCCGCTAGGCTCCCGCGAGTGATTTCTGACATCTCGATCGACGCGGTTGCGGCGCCCCGGACGGCGGCTGCCGCCCCGTCGATCGACCGGCCCGAGCGGCTCACCGTCTACGGCGCCGAGTGGTGCCGCGACTGCCGCCGCAGCAAGGCGGTGCTCGACGTCCGGCGTGTGGACTACGTCTACGTGGACCTCGCCGCGCACCCCACCCGGGCCGACGAGGCCGAGGCGCTGACCGGCCGCAAGTCCATCCCCGTGCTGGTGTTCCCCGACGGCGAGCACCTGGTGGAGCCCACCAACGCGGAGCTCGCGGCGAAGCTGGACCGCTGCGGCCTCTGACCTCGGTCAAGGACTAAACCTGGGCATGTAGTGCGCTTGGGGCGCACCATAGAAGGATGAGGGCGATCTGGAAGGGTGCCGTGACCTTCGGTCTCGTCAACGTCCCGGTGAAGCTGTACAGCGCGACCGAGGACCACGACGTGCCGTTGCACCAGGTGCATGACGCCGACGGCGGACGTATCAGGTACAAGCGCGTGTGCGAGATCGACGGCGAGGTGGTGCCGTACGAGCACATCGACAAGGCGTACGACGACGGCGACCGCACCGTCGTGCTCACCAAGCAGGACCTCGCCGACCTGCCCGCCGAGCGGGACCGCGAGATCTCGGTGGTCGAGTTCGTGCCCAGCGAGCAGATCGACCCGATCATGTTCGACCGGACGTACTACCTGGAGCCCGACTCCAAGTCCACGAAGGCGTACGTGCTGCTGCGCCGCACGCTGGAGGAGACCGACCGCACCGCGGTCGTGAAGTTCGCGCTGCGGCAGCGCACCCGGCTCGCGGCGCTGCGGGTCCGCGAGGAGGTCCTGGTGCTCCAGACCCTCCTCTGGGCCGACGAGATCCGCGAGGCCGCGTTCCCGTCCCTCGACGAGCCCGCGAAGGTCACCGCCAAGGAACTCACGATGTCGGCGCAGCTCGTCGGCTCCTTCGAGGCGGACTTCACGCCCGAGGACTACGAGGACGAGTACCAGGTGCAGCTCCGCAAGCTCGTCGACGCCAAGCTGGAGGCCGGCGAGTCCGTCGACACGGCCGCGACGTTCGGTGAGAAGGCCGAGGAGGAGGGCGAGGGCGCCGAGGTCGTCGACCTCATGGAGGCCCTCAAGCGCAGCGTCGCCGACGCGAAGAAGTCCCGCCGCAAGACGGGCTGACCTCGCCCCGGGCACGCGTCCCGGCGCCCGTCCCGGACGATCAGGCGGGCGGCGCGGGGCTCAGGTGCGCCGTCAGGCCGCGCTCGCCCGCGCGCATCACGTGCGAGTGCGCCCAGGCCAGGGGCGCGGGGGCGAGGGTCGCCGCCGCACGGAACCAGGGCGGCCTGGGCGTCACCTGCCAGAGCAGGCGCACCTCCGCCGACGACGGCGCCCCGTCCGACACCGTCACGTCCGCCCGTCCCTCCAGGTCCCCGGTGACGTCCATCCGCGCGCGGCCGGGCACGCCGTCGGACGGCGCCGTCGTCTCCGTCAGGTCGAGCCGGAACCGCAGCGCGTACCCGAGCGGGCTGCGCACCCGCAGCTGCGTCCACGTCCCGGGTGCCGCCAGCCCGTCCGGCCCGACGACGCCGTGGATCGCCCCCGCCGTCAGGCCGGGCCACCAGTCGGGCCAGGTGAACCGGGGGTCGGCGAGGACCGACCAGACCTGAGCGGTGGGTGCGGCCGGGCGCCAGACGGACTCGAGGACGAACATGCCCACATCGTGCCGTCCCGGGCGCCCTGGCGCCCAGGTACCGGGGCCGGGGACGCATCAACAACCGGACGCATGAAAAGGTAGAGGGGATGAGTCGCCCCAACCCGCCCCGCTGGCTGCGCTGGACCCTCGCGGGAGTGGCAGCAGCCCTCCTGTGCCTGATGTTCGGGATCACGACGGCGAGAGCCGATCTCAGTCTCGGACCGCACGAGGCCACCTACGCGATCACCGCGGACGACGAGATCGTGGCCGACCTCGGCCCGCTCGGCACGGTCGTGACCGACTCCCCGCTGCCCCTGACGCTCGGCGTGCGGATCACGGTGCACGAGATCCCCGCCGACCTCGCCGCCGTCGACGCCGCGAGCTTCGACGCGCTCGCCGGCGACCTCGACGGGTACCTGCAGTTCTTCGACACCCCGCAGCAGACGATCGCCACCGTGGCCTCGGCTCTGGTCTGGGACGCCCTGCGCGGCGCGGCGGTCGCGGCGGTCGTCCTGGTCGGGTCCGCGTACGGGCTGCGGCTCCTGCTCGGCGCCGCCCGACGGCGGGAGCTCGCCCGGGCCGTCGCGTCGCGGACCTGGGAGATCACCGCCGCCGGCGTCGTCGTCGTGCTGGTGGCCGCGACCGCCACCGCGAGCGCGGGGCCCGAGGAGCGAGCCGCCCTGCCCGCGTCGCCGGTGTTCGCGGGGACGGCGCTGGAGGGCGCGCGCATCACGGGCCGTCTCGCGGGCGTGATCGACACCTACAGCGGTCAGCTCGTGGAGACCTACCAGGCGAACGAGGTGTTCTACGCGGGCGCCCGGGAGAAGCTGATGGCGGCGTGGGACGCGCGGGTCGCCGAGCAGGACGCGGCGGCCGGCGAGCCGGACGACACGGCGTCGACGGACCCGGAGGCCACCGACTACGTGACGTTCCTGCTGGTCTCGGACCTGCACTGCAACACCGGTATGACACCCCTGATCCGGGACCTCGCGGACCGGGTGGCCCCCGACGTCATGCTGAACGCCGGGGACACCACCATCAACGGGACGAGCGTGGAGTCGGTCTGCGTGGACTCGTTCGCCTCCGCGGTCCCGGACGGCGTCCCGTTCGTCGTCTCCGACGGCAACCACGACTCGCGCCTGACGACGGCCACGGAGCTCGCCAACCGGCAGGTCGTGCTCGACGGCGAGGTGGTCGAGGTCGACGGCGTGCGCATCCTGGGCGACCGGGACCCGCTGGAGACGCGGATCGGCGGCGGCACCGTGGTCGCCCGCGAGGAGACGCCCGCCGAGGCCGGCGAGCGGCTGCGGGACACGGCGTGCGAGGCGGCCGGCGAGGCTGGGCTGGGCGGGTACACGGGCGAGGACCGCGTGGACCTGCTGCTGATCCACCAGCCCGCGGTCGGCGACGCGGCCCTGGAGTCGGGGTGCGTGCCGTTCCAGATCTCGGGGCACATGCACACCCGGATCGGGCCGGACGTCGTGGGCTACGGCGTGCGGTACGTCAACGCGAGCACGGGCGGTGCCACCAAGGGCAACACGTCGGTCGGCCCGCTGCGCGACACCTCCGAGATGACGGTGCTGCGGTTCGACCCCGAGCGGCGCCGGTTCGTGGACTGGCAGCTCGTCGAGGTCACGCCCGAGGGGGAGGCCGCCGTCAGCGAGCGGCAGGCCATCCCGCCCACGGTCCCGCTGCCCGACGAGGTGCCCGACCTGGCGCCCGACGGCGGGCCGGATGCCGGACCGACGCCCTCGTCGTCGCCGTCGGGCAACTAGGCTCGGGGCGTGGAGACCACAACCGACCCGGCCGAGCTGACGCCCGTCGCCCAGGACTACCTGAAGGCGGTCTGGTCCGCGCAGGAGTGGTCGGACGAGAAGGTGACCACCAAGCACCTGGCCGACCGGCTCGGCGTGGGCGCCTCCACGGTCTCGGAGACGGTGCGCCGGCTGAGCGGGCAGGGCCTGCTGGAGCACGAGCGGTACGGCGCGATCCGGCTGACCGACGAGGGCCGCCGCCTCGCGCTCGTCATGGTGCGTCGGCACCGGCTCCTGGAGACGTTCCTCGTGGAACAGCTCGGGTACGGCTGGGACGAGGTGCACGACGAGGCCGAGGTGCTGGAGCACGCCGTCTCCGACGTCTTCGTCGAGAGGATGGCGGCGCGGCTCGGCAACCCGTCGCGCGACCCGCACGGCGACCCGATCCCGGCGGCCGACGGCACGGTCGTGCGGCCCGACGCCGTGCCGCTGTCGACGATGCACGCGGGCGACGCCGGCATCGTGGTGCGCATCTCGGACGCCGACCCGGACGCGCTGCGCTACCTCGCCGAGCTGGGCCTCGACCTGGACATGCGCGTGGAGGTCACCACGCGGCGCGAGTTCGCGGGGACGGTTGCCGTCGCGTGGACGTGCGCGCCCGCGGGGGAGCCCGACGAGCGCGTGGCCGATCTCGGACTGCTGGCGGCCTCCCGCGTCTGGGTGTCGCAGGAGTAGTCTGCTCCCCGTTCCCTTCTTGTTCGTCGCCGGTGTCGCCGACGGTCAGCCGAATCGATACGACACCACGGAGACCTCATGGCGACGAGTGCGCCCCAGAACGCCCCGGACCAGGCTCCGGACCAGGCCGGCTCGATGCGCCGGGCCGCGCCCGCGCTGGTCGCGCTGGCCGTGGGTGGGTTCACCATCGGCACCACCGAGTTCGCCGCGATGGGCCTCCTGCCCGACGTCGGAGCCGACCTCGGCGCGACCGACCCGCAGGTGGGGCACACCATCACGGCGTACGCGCTCGGCGTGGTCGTCGGGGCGCCGCTGCTGACCGTGGCCGCCGCCCGGATGTCGCGCAAGCGCCTGCTGCTCGCGCTGATGGCCTTCTACACGGTGGCGAACGTGCTGTCCGCGGCGGCGCCGGACATCGGCTGGCTCGTGGTCGGCCGCTTCCTCGCGGGGCTGCCGCACGGCGCGTTCTTCGGCGTCGGCGCCGCGGTGGGCGCCGCCGTGGCCGGGCCGGCCCAGCGCGGGCGGGCCGTGGCGACCATGATGACCGGCCTGACCATCGCGAACGTCGTCGGCGTGCCGCTGTCGACGTGGGTGGGCCAGGCGTTCGGCTGGCGCACCTCCTACGTGCTGATCGGCGTGCTCGGGATCGCGACGCTCGCCGGGCTCTGGCGGCTCATCCCGGCCGGCGCGGGCGGGGAGGGCCGCTCGGTGCGGACCGAGCTGGCGACCCTGCGCAACGCCCCGCTGTGGTTCGCGTTCGTGGCGGGCGCGGTCGGGTTCGGCGGCATGTTCGCCGTCTACACCTACGTGGCCCCGACGATGACGGGCGTGACCGGCCTGCCGGGCGGGGCCGTGCCCTGGGTGCTGGCCTTGTTCGGCGTCGGCATGACGGTGGGCACGCAGATCGGCGGGCGGCTCGCCGACCGGGGTGTGCTGCGCGCCGTGCTGATCGGCTTCGTGGCGACCGCCGCCTCGCTCGTCCTGTTCGCGCTGACCGGCGCCTCGGTGGTGCCCGCGCTGATCTCCCTGTTCCTGCTGGGCGTCACCTCGCAGATGCTGGGCCTCGCGTTCCAGACCCGGCTCATGGACCTGTCGCCCGGTGCGCCGTCGCTGGGCGCCGCGCTGTGCCACGCCGGGCTCAACGTCGCCAACGGCGCCGGCGCGTTCCTGGGCGGCGTGGTCATCGACGCGGGCTGGGGCTACCTCGCGCCGGCCTGGGCCGGGGCCGTCGTCACCGTGCTGGGCCTGGGCATGATCCTGGCGTTCGGGCGGCAGCGAGTGGTGCACCAGCAGACGGAGACGACTCTGTGACCAGGATCCCAGCAATGTCCCAGACTGCGCCGGTAGCGTAGGCCGGGTGACTGATACCGGGGCGACCACGACGTCGTCGGACAGCTCGTTGGACAGCTCGCCGGACGGCGAGAACGACGTCGCGGTGACGGGCCCCACGCCGCTCGGCGGCCGGGCCATGGCGCTGCTCCTGGTGGTGCTGGGCGCGGTCGGCTTCGCCGCCTCGTTCGCCCTGGCCTGGGAGAAGTACCTCAAGCTGCTCGACCCGGACCGGACGGCGTCCTGCAGCATCAACCTGTTCGTCGACTGCGGCGCCGCGATGTCCTCGTGGCAGGGCGCGCTGCTCGGCTTCCCGAACCCCTACCTGGGCGTGGCGGCCTTCCCTGTCGTGATCACGACGGGCGTGGTGCTGCTGGTCGGCGCCCGCCTGCCGCGCTGGTACTGGATGTCGCTGCTGGTCGGCACCGTGCTGGGCCAGGCGCTCGTGTTCTTCCTGATGTACACGAGCTTCCACGTCATCGTCGCGCTGTGCCCCTACTGCATGGTCGTGTGGACCATCATGTGGCCGCTGCTCTGGTACCAGCTGGTGCGCGGCGTGCAGTCGGGCGACCTGCCCGTCGGCGCCGGCCTGCGGAACGTGATGGTCGGCAACCGGCACATCATCCTGATCATTGGTTACGTCGCGGCCGTGGCGTGGCTGATGCTCTCGGTGGGTGGGGACCTGGTCGCGTCGTTCTGACCTGCCCCGCCCCGGAGCCGGTCGCGGCTCCGGGTCCCGGGGGAGAGTCCACGTCCTGGAGGTGTGTTGCCCTGCGTAGACAGTGTCTACGCAGGGCAACACACCTCTCTTCCGTTCTCCCGTTCCGCGGTGGGGCGCGGGCTCAGCGGCGCAGCGCCTCGCGCAGCACCCGGCCCTCGCTGCCCGACGGCGGCGCGTAGCCCAGCAGCGCCGAGATCGTCGGCGCGACGTCGACGTGCCGCGGGCCGCGCGGGTGCGCTCCCGGCCGTACGCCCGCACCGGCGAGGACGAGCGGCACGCGCAGCTCGGTGGTCGCGCCGTGCCGCCCGGCGGCGTCGGCAGGGGTGGCGCCGAACGACCAGCCCGGCTCCGGCTCGACGAGCAGGTCGCCGTGGTTCGGGCTCATCCGCAGGCGCCGCTGGTCGGCCTTGTCGAAGACGTTCCGCACCTGCGGCAGCGCCGTCAGCGCCCGCTCCAGGCGGCGGACGGCGGCGCGGTCGCCGGCACGCTCGCCGATCAGTCGCACGTCGGCGACGCCGCCGACCACGATCGCGACGTCGGTGCCCGGGGCCGGCGACTGCCCGCTGGTCAGGACCTGGGGCGTGAAGCCGGCCGCCTCGATCGCGGCCAGCCCCTCGGCGGCGAAGCCCTTGTCGAAGGTGGTCATGCCGTGGTCGCCGGTGATGACGAACGCGGTGCTGTCGTAGACGCCCGCCTCCTTCGCAGCGGCGACGATGCGGCCGATCTGCCGGTCGATGTCCTCCAGGGCGCCGGGGATACGCGGGTCGGCGTCACCGCCGTCGTGCCCGATCGCGTCGAGCGTGTCGCAGTAGACCGCCATCAGGTCGGGGACGCTGCTGGTGGTGACCAGCTCGCCGTTCGAGCTGACCGGCTCCCCGCCCAGCACGGCGACCAGGTCGTCGGTGCGGCGCGCGCAGGGGCCGCCGGGCTGCGTGTACAGGGCGTCGGGGTCGCCGAAGGTGACGCCGTAGTTCTGCAGGATGAACCACTGCGCGGAGAACACGGTGCCGCCCTGCTCGCGGATCGACTGGGCGACGGTCGGCACAGCGAGGTCGCGCTGCTGGCCCCGCGCCGTGTTCGTCGCGGGATCGAACCAGTAGGCGGTGTTGCGGTGGGTCGCGGGCCAGGAGCCCGTGGCGACGGACGACCACGACGGGTTGGTGATCGACGTCATCACACCGGTCGAGGTGGTCACGCTGCCCCGGCGCAGCAGGGCGCGCAGGTTCGGCATCTCGACGGTGCCGGGGGAGCCGGCGTCGTCGCGCACCAGGTCGAGGTACTCGACGTCGAACCCGTCCAGGGCCAGGAGGACGACGTGGTCGGCGCGGTGGGCACGGTCGGTGCGGTCGGTCCGGTCGGCGTGGGAGGTGGTGCTCTGCTGTTCGTCGTCGGGCAGCGGTGCCGCGACGGCGGTCGAGGCCGTCCACACGGTGGCGGCGGCGATGCTGGTGGCGAGGATCTTTCGCAACGAGGGCATCATGCGGGCAATTCGAGCACCCGGGGGGCGAACTTCGAGGGAGGTGAGGGCGAATGTCGGATGAACCCTGGAGCCTGTGGACGAGCGAGGGCCGGGCTCTCGCCCGGTCGGTAGACTCGGGCGGGTGACCATGCCCGACGCACCCGAGCGCACCACGACTCCCGACGAGCCCCGTTTCCGCTACACCCCGACCCTCGCGCAGCAGATCGAGCTGCGCTGGCAGGACATCTGGGAGGAGCGCGGCACGTTCCACGCGGCGAACCCGCAGGGGCGACTTACGGGGCCGGGCGGGAGCCCGGCGGCGGGCGACCCGTACTTCATCATGGACATGTTCCCGTACCCCTCGGGTGCGGGCCTGCACGTGGGCCACCCGCTGGGCTACATCGCCACGGACGTGACCGGTCGCTTCCGCCGCATGCGCGGCGACAACGTGCTGCACGCGCTGGGCTACGACGCCTTCGGCCTGCCCGCCGAGCAGTACGCCGTCCAGACGGGCCAGCACCCGCGCACCACCACCGAGGCCAACATCGGCAACATGCGGCGCCAGCTGCGCCGCCTCGGTCTGGGCCACGACCCGCGCCGCACCTTCGCGACCATCGACCCCGAGTACGTCCGCTGGACCCAGTGGATCTTCCTGCAGATCTTCGAGTCCTGGTACGACGCCGACGCCGAGCGTCCCGGCCCTGTGACGGGTGCGGGCGACGGCCGCGGCCGGGCGCGTCCGATCGCGGAGCTGCGGGCCGAGCTCGCCGCGGGCACCCGCCCCGTCCCCGGGCACGACGGTGACAACGCCGGCGGCGCGGTCTGGTCCGCGCTGAGCGAGCTCGAGCGGCGCGACGTCATCGACGCGCAGCGCCTCGCCTACATCGACTCCTCGCCGGTGAACTGGTGCCCGGGCCTGGGCACCGTGCTCGCGAACGAGGAGGTCACGTCCGACGGCCGCTCCGAGCGCGGCAACTTCCCCGTCTTCCAGCGCAACCTGCGCCAGTGGAAGATGCGGATCACCGCCTACGCCGACCGCCTCACGGACGACCTGGAGCTCATCGACTGGCCGGACAAGGTCAAGTCGATGCAGCGCAACTGGATCGGCCGCTCCACGGGCGCCAACGTCCGGTTCGACGTCGTCGGCACCGCCGAGGGCGACCCGGCCGGCGCGGCGGGCTCGCTGGAGGTCTTCACCACCCGCCCCGACACGCTGTTCGGCGCCACGTTCATGGTGGTCGCGCCGGAGCACGCGCTGCTCGACGAGGTCCCCGCGGCCTGGCCGGACGGCACGCGCTCCGCGTGGACCGGCGGGTACGACACCCCGGTCGAGGCCGTCGCCGCCTACCGGCGCGAGGCGTCCGCCAAGACCGCCGTCGAGCGCCAGGCCGACGCGGGCAAGAAGACCGGCGTGTTCACCGGGCACCTGGCCGTGAACCCGGTCAGCGGCCTGCAGGTCCCGGTCTTCACCGCGGACTACGTGCTCATGGGCTACGGCACCGGCGCCATCATGGCCGTGCCGGGCGGCGACGAGCGCGACTTCGCGTTCGCCGAGGCCTACGACCTGCCCGTGATCCACACGGTCGAGCCCGCGGGTGGCCTGCCCGAGGACCACACCGGGGCGTTCGCGGGCGACGGCGTCGCCGTGCGGTCCGCCAACGACGAGATCTCGCTCGACGGCCTGGGCGTCGTCGAGGCCAAGGCGAAGATCATCGCCTGGCTGGAGAGCAAGAACATCGGCGAGGGCACCACGACCTACCGCCTCAACGACTGGCTGTTCAGCCGCCAGCGGTACTGGGGCGAGCCGTTCCCCGTGGTGTGGGACGAGGACGACCGCCCGGTGGCGATCCCCGACGCGATGCTGCCGGTCGACCTCCCGGACGTGCCGGACTACGCGCCGCGCACCTTCGACCCGGAGGACGCGAACTCCGAGCCCGAGGCGCCGCTGGGCCGCAACGACGACTGGGTGCACGTCACGCTCGACCTGGGCGACGGGCCCAAGAAGTACCGCCGCGACACCAACACGATGCCCAACTGGGCCGGGTCGTGCTGGTACTACCTGCGCTACCTCGACCCCGCCGAGACCTCGGCGGCGGCGCTGCCCGAGCTCGAGAACTACTGGCTGGGGCCGCAGCACAACCCGACGTCCGGCCCGGCCGGCGGCGTCGACCTCTACGTGGGCGGCGTGGAGCACGCGGTGCTGCACCTGCTGTACGCGCGGTTCTGGCACAAGGTGCTCTTCGACCTGGGCCACGTCAGCGGCGTCGAGCCGTTCGGCAAGCTCTTCAACCAGGGCTACGTCCAGGCGTACGCGTACACCGACGCGCGCGGCCAGTACGTGCCCGCCGAGGAGGTCGAGGGCGACGAGCAGGCCGGCTTCACCTGGCAGGGCGAGCCCGTCAACCGTGAGTACGGGAAGATGGGCAAGTCGCTGAAGAACGTGGTGACGCCCGACGAGATGTACGAGCAGTACGGCGCCGACACGTTCCGGGTCTACGAGATGTCGATGGGTCCGCTGGACCTGTCGCGCCCGTGGGAGACGCGGGCCGTCGTCGGGTCGCAGCGATTCCTGCAGCGGCTGTGGCGCAACGTCGTCTCCGAGGAGACGGGTGAGCTCACCGTCACGGACGACGACGCCGACACCGCGACGCTGCGCGCCGTGCACCGCGCCATCGCCGACGTCCGCGTCGAGATGGAGAACATGCGGCCCAACACCGCGATCGCCAAGCTCATCACGCTGAACAACCACCTCACGGGGCTGTCGGCCGTGCCGCGCTCGGCCGTGGAGCCGCTGATCCTGATGACGGCGCCGATCGCGCCGCACATCGCGGAGGAGCTGTGGTCGCGGCTCGGGCACGAGGACTCGCTGGCGCACGCGCCGTTCCCGGCCGCCGACGACCAGTACCTCGTCCAGGACACCGTGACCTGCGTGGTCCAGGTGCAGGGCAAGGTGCGGGCCAAGTTCGAGGTCGCCCCGAGCATCTCCGCGGAGGACCTGGAGGCGGCGGCGCTGGCCGAGCCGAACGTGGTCAAGTTCCTGGACGGTCGCGGGGTGCGCAAGGTGATCGTCCGCGCCCCGAAGCTGGTCAACATAGTCCCGGCCTAACCCTCTCGTTGAGTGCTGGGTATTTGTTGGATTCCGAGTCCGGATCCAACAAATACCCAGCACTCAACGTTCGAGACGGGCGCGTCTCGCTCGGATCGCGGTGCGGATTCGGGTTACCAGACGGTCGGGGTGACGGATGACGTCGTCCGCAGTCGCCGTGATGATCAGCCAGCCCGCGTCCTCGAGGCTTTGCCGGCGCTCGACGTCGCGGCGCCAGGTCGCCGGATCGGCCCGGTGGTGGTCGCCGTCGTACTCGATCGCGATCTTGAGCCCCGGATAGGACAGATCGGGAAGCGCGAGGAACTGGTCTGCGGCATCGCGGGCAGGGACGTTGACCACGGGCTCGGGCAGTCCGGCGTCGGCGATGATCAACCGCAACCTCGTCTCCATCGGTGAGTCGGTTCCGGGCCGCACCAGATCGACAGCTTCCCGGCAGAGCGTCAGCCCCTTCATCTTGAAGGTCTCGTGCAGGAGATGGCTCAGCGCCGGCACCGAGGTCGCCGGATTCTTACGACGCGTCATCGCGTCCCCCAGACCGACGAGACTGTCGCGGTCCAAGTTGTGTGCGACCTGGAGCCAGGTCTGAGCCGCCGACGTGATGCGTAGGCCGAACCGGTCGACGACATCGAGCTGCTTCTGACCGCAGAAGTGCGGTCTGATCGCGTATCGCTGCGGCCGCTCGCTTCTACGCGGTGTCACGACATGAACTGCCTGATCGTCCGCGAGCTGCCAGGGGAGGTCGACGCCGAGCAGCCGCAGGGCCGTCGTGCGGGCGAAGGCGGCGTTCGGATGCACCACGCGCGTGATCGCGCGGCAGCGGTCGATGAGCGACGGGTCGGCGTCATCGATGCGCACGCCCGACGTCGGAGCCGTGAACCGTACGGTTCGCAAGAGATGAGGACTGATATCGAGGTCTGGCGCCTCGGACACCGTGAAGATGCTGTTTGCCACCTCGTCAGGTTGCTCTGCCCCAGGTAGCCCCGCTGCTTGTCCACAGCCCCCGTTCCCTCTCCCCGTTGAGTGCTGGCTATTTGCGGAGATCCCTGCGTCAGGACAACAAATAGCCAGCACTCAACGAAAGGCTTTAACGCTTGCGGGTGCCGAAGAGGGAGCGGGTCAGCTCGCGGACCAGCACCGTGCCCGCCGTCTTCGCCAGCGAGCCCACCACGCGGTTCCGGTCCCGCGCGGCCTGCTCCTTGTGCCGGGCCTCCGTGCGCTCCCGGGTCGCGGTCTCCTTCTCGAGCCGGGCCCGCTCCTTGGCGAGCTCCTGCTCGTCCTCGGCCGCGGTCGCGGACCCCTCGGCGGCGGCACGGGCGGCCTCCTGCTCCTGCGCCTTCGCCTGGAGCAGCTCGAACGCCGACTCCGCGTCGACCGCGGCGCCGTACCTGGCCTGTCCGGGCGAGGCCGCGACCACGCGGTCGATCTCCGCGTCGCCGGCCGGGTCC
The DNA here is from genome assembly GCF_014137995.1 of Promicromonospora sukumoe. Lineage (NCBI taxonomy): Bacteria > Bacillati > Actinomycetota > Actinomycetes > Micrococcales > Promicromonosporaceae > Promicromonospora > Promicromonospora sukumoe. The sequence continues at coordinate 56,154 of NZ_JACGWV010000002.1, read as the reverse complement.
ATCGAGGCCTGCGGCGCACGCACCCGCGTCCATGCGACGGGCGACGGCGCGCCCTTCTCGGTCAGCACCGTGACCACCGCCTCGCCGGTACCGAGCTCCTGCAGCAGCCGCTCCAGGTCGTACGGCGACGTCGGGAACGTGCGGGCGGCGGCCCGCAGCGCGGTGGCGTCGTCGGGCGTGAAGGCGCGCAGCGCGTGCTGCACCCGGTTGCCGAGCTGCGCCAGGACGTCGGACGGCACGTCCTTGGGCGACTGCGTCACGAAGAAGACCCCGACCCCCTTGGACCGGATCAGCCGCACGGTCTGCACCACCTGCTGCAGGAAGTCCTTGGACGCGTCCGTGAACAGCAGGTGCGCCTCGTCGAAGAAGAACACCAGCTTGGGCTTGTCGGCGTCGCCCACCTCGGGCAGGTCCTGGAAGAGGTCCGCGAGCAGCCACATGAGGAACGTCGAGAAGAGCTGCGGCCGGTCCTGGACGGCGGGCAGCTCCAGCACGCTCAGCACGCCGAGGTCGCCCTTGGTCGCGATGAGGTCCGACGTCGAGAACGCGGGCTCGCCGAAGAACGCGTCGGCGCCCTGCCCCTCCAGCCCCACGATCTCGCGCAGGATGACGCCCGCCGTGGCCGCCGAGACACCGCCGATGCCCTTGAGCTCGCCCTTGCCCTCGTCCGAGGTGAGGTAGGCGATCACCGACTGCAGGTCCTTGAGGTCGAGCAGCGCCAGGCCCTTCTTGTCGGCCCAGTGGAAGATCAGCGTGAGGCTCGACTCCTGCGTCTCGTTCAGGCCGAGCACCTTGGACATCAGCAGCGGACCGAAGTCGGTGACCGTCGTCCGGATCGGCACGCCCTTGCCGATCCCGCCCAGCGAGTAGAACTCCACCGGGTACTGCGTGGGACGCCAGTCCTGCCCGATGCTCGCGGCGCGCTCCGCGACCTTCGGGTTGTCCGGGCCGGGCAGCGCGAGACCTGACAGGTCGCCCTTGACGTCCGCCAGGAACACCGGCACCCCGGCCAGCGAGAGCCCCTCGGCCATGCCCTGCAGCGTCTTGGTCTTGCCGGTTCCCGTGGCGCCCGCCACCAGGCCGTGCCGGTTCAGCATCGACAGCGCGAAACCCACCTGGACCTGCGGGTTCGGCGTCGCCTCCCCGCCGGGCTCGCCCTCCAGGAGGGCGCCGAGCGGCAGCGTGGCCTCCGCCGCGTAGCCCGCGGCGACCTCGGCCGCGTAGCCCGCGAGCGGGGCGGCGTCGTCCGCGGTCGCGCCCGCCGGGGGTGGTGCGGGGGCTTCGGGCGCCGACGGCGCCGGTTCGGCCGCACTTTCCGCGTCCTCAAGGGCCTTCTGGGCCGCCGCTGCTGCCGCCCGCAGAGCGGCGAGGTCTGGCGTCGATGCATCGGACATGTCTCGGATGCTAAGTCGGCCTCTGGTGCCGCGCGCGGGGAGGCCGTACGCGTTTCGCCGTCGGGTAACCGGCACGGTTAGAGTGTCGCGGTCATGCGCAACCGTCGTCGTCCTTCCCGCCCGGCACCCCAGGAGGTGCGGGTCGTCACCGACTCCACGGCCTGCCTGCCCGCCGGGCTGCCGGGCGGCCCGGTCGTGGTGCCGCTGCGCGTCCTGGTCGGTGACGAGGCGTACGCCGAGGGCGAGGACATCACGCCCGACCGCCTGGCCGAGCTCGTCTCCGCGGGCCGGCACGTGACCACCTCGCAGCCCTCGCCCGAGGCGTTCGCGGCGGTCTACCGCACCCTCGGCGAGCAGGGCGTCCGGTCGGTCGTGTCTGTGCACCTGTCCGGGGCGCTGTCGGGCACCGTCGGCTCCGCCGGTACGGCTGCCGCGCGCTCGCCGCTGCAGGTCCGCGCCGTGGACTCGCGGACGGCGGCGGCGGGCCTCGGCTTCGCCGCGCGTGCCGCCGCCGAGTGCGCCGCCGCCGGGGCCGACGCGGCCCACGTCGCCGCCCGGGCCATCGAGGTCGCCGGGACGGCCCATGCCATGTTCGTCGTCGACACGCTGGAGCACCTGCGGCGCGGCGGCCGGCTCTCCGGCCCGGCGGCGGCGCTCGGCACCGTCCTGGGAGTCAAGCCGATCCTGCGGCTGTCCGACGGCGCGATCGAGCTGGCCCAGCGGGTGCGCACCCGCGCGGCCGGCGCCGAACGGCTGCTGGAGCAGGCCGCCGGGTACGTCGCCGGGGCGACACGGCCCGTCGTCGCCGTCCACCACTTCGGCGCGCACGACCGGGCGCTCGCCCTGGCCGGCCGCCTGCACACCCGGACGCGCGCGGACGTCGAGGTCACGCCGCTGAGTGCCGTCCTCGGGGTGCACGTCGGCCCGGGCACGCTCGCCGTCGTCGTCGCGGACCTGGGCGACCACGCGCACTGAGCTGGGGTTCGGTGAGCCGGTGATCGGCAGTTCGTCAGGTGGTCGGCAGTTCGAACTGCCGACCACCTGACGAACTGCCGATCACGACCCCCGTTGTCGGCTCAGCACCCCTCAGCGGGCCAGGACCTCGCGGAGCCTTGCCGCGAACTCCACCGGCTTGTCGGCCGGCTGGCCGTACTCCCCGCCGCTGAAGCCGCCGTGACCGCCGGGGAAGACGAGCGCCTCGGTGTCGAGCCGTGCTGCCGTCGCGCGTGCGGCCCGCCCGGTGATCTCCTCGCCCGTGTCCTCGCCGACGGCGAGCAGGACCTCGGGCGCACCGGCCTTGAGGGCGGCCCAGGCGGGCTCGTACCGGGGCAGCGTCACCATGTTCACGCCCAGCATCAGGTCGTTGCGGGTGCCGTCGTCCTCCGTGGGCATGCCGAACATCGCCGGGTCGGGGTCGGCCTGCTCCGTGTAGTCCGCGGGGATCTCGCCCGTGGCCATGACCAGCGCGATGAACTTGGCCATCCCCGCGCCGAAGCCCTTCGCCTGGTACGTGTCGTGCACGTCGGTCATGGCCGCGATCACGGCATCGCGGTCCGGCAGCACGCCGGGCAGCGGGGGCTCGTGCGCGACGACGGTCCGCACGTCCTCCGGGTGGGTCGCGGCGAGCTCGAGCGCGACGACGGCGCCGCCGCTGGAGGCGAAGAGGTCCACGGGGCCGCCGCCCACGGCCTCGATGATCCGGTGCACGTCGTCGGCGTGGTGCTCGATCACGGGAAGGTCGTCGCCCGTGCGGGTGCTGCGCTCCACACCGCGCGGGTCGTAGGTCACCACGGTCCGGTCGGTGAAGTGGCCCGACAGGGTGTTGAAACCCTCCGCGCCCATCGGCAGGCCGATGAGCACCAGCGGCGGCTCGTCGGTCGGGGTCTGCGCCGCGCGCACGTCATAGGTCAGGACGGCGCCCGGCACGTCCAGGGTGTGGGTCTTCTTGTCGGTCATGGTGCTCGCTCCTGATCTCTTCCGCGCGGCCCGGGTCTGCGGGGGTGCCGTCCGGTTCGCGCATGCTCGTCAGGTCCGACGACGGCGCCACGGCGAACTCATCGGTGCGCCCAGACGAAACTTGGTTCGGCTCGGGAACAGACCCTCGTGACGGCGTGGTGCCGCTCCGAGCACGACCACAGGGGCCTTTTTCGGAGGTCTGTGCACAGGTCGGTGCTAGGCCTCGTCCGAGGGGTGCCGGGCACGCCTAGCGTCCTGGGACATGCAGCCAGAGACCGCGCAGCAGCGCCGCCCCGACCCCTGGCCGTTCGGCCCGGTGCGCGGGTCCGACGGCCCGCCTCCCCCGGACGTCGAACCGGACGAACCAGCCCTGACGGCGACAGCGCACGAGGACGAGGCGCGGACCGAGGCAGACGACCTCGTGGCCCGCCTGCGCGCCCGCCGGTCCACGTCGGGCGTCGCGGCTGCGTACGCGGCGGCGCACGGGCATCCCGCCGATCCCCGGGCCGAGCAGGGCGCCCGCCGGTGGGCCCTGACCGGCACGACGGCGGTGGTCGCCGTCGTGGCCGTGCTCCTGCTCGGGGTGGTCGCGGCAGCGCTCTCGATGCGCGGCGGCGGCGTCGAGGCGCTTGCGCCTGTCGCGGAGAAGGGCCTGGACGGCGGGTCGGCGAGCGCCCCCGCCGCGGACGGCGAGGGCGATCCTGCCGTGCTGCCGGACGCTGTCGCCCCGGACGCCGAGGCCCCAGGCGCGGCGAGCGGCGCGCCGTCGGGCGAGGCCGCGAGCGGCGGCCTGCTGGTTCACGTGGTCGGCGAGGTGGCCCGGCCCGGCTTGGTCACGCTGGCCGACGGCGCCCGGGTGGCCGATGCCGTGGAGGCGGCCGGTGGTGTGACCCGCAAGGGCGACCTGACCGCCGTGAACCTGGCCCGCACCGTGGTCGACGGCGAGCAGCTGTACGTGCCAAAGCCCGGGGAGCCGGTGCCCGGAGTGGCGGGGCCCGGCGGGAGCGGTTCGGCTGCCTCGGGCGCCGGTGCGGGTGGTGCGGCGTCGGGCGCGGCAGGCAGCGGCGGCACCATCGACATCAACACGGCCGATGCCGTCGGCCTGGAGGCGCTCCCCGGCGTCGGGCCGTCGATCGCTCAGGCGATCGTCGAGTGGCGCGAGACGAACGGCGCGTTCGCGAGCGTGGACGAGCTCGACGACGTGCCGGGGATCGGTCCGGCCACCCTGGACGAGCTCCGCGACAGCGCGCGGGTGGGCCCATGACCGACCTCCGGATGGCGCCCGCCGCCCTCGCGGCCTGGGTCGCCGCCTGGCTGCTGACCGGGCCGGGGGAGACCTGGAGCGGCCTCGCGGCCGGGCTGGGCGCGGCCCTCGTGGCGGTGGCGTGCCTGGTGCTGACGGCCGTCCGCCCCGCGGCGCGCGCTCTCCCTGGACGCGCCACCGTCCCGTTGCGCGTCGCGTTCCCCGCGCACGCCGCACTCGTCGCGGCCTGCGTCCTGGCGGTCACGGCGTCCGCCCACGTCCAGCTCGCCGGCCGCGCCCCGCTCGCCGTACTGGCCGAACAGCGGGTGACGGCGACGCTGACCGGCATCGTGGTGTCCCAGCCCGAACCGTTCTCGTTCGCCCCGGGCGCGGGACAGCACCGCTGGGTGCTCGCCGCGCGCACAGCGGACGCCCGCGGGGTCGTGTCGACGGCGCGGGCTCACGTGCAGGTGCTGTCGGACGACGTGCCCCGGTACGGGGCGACCGTGAGCGTCTCGGGCGGACTGCGTCCCGCCGACCCCGGCGCGGCCGAGACGGCCCGCCTGAGCGGGAGCGGCGTCACCGAGATCCGGGCGCCGCCCTCGGCGCTCCGCGGGCTCGACACCCACCGGGCGGCGCTCCTCGACGTGACCGACCCGCTGTCCGCGCAGGCGCGCGGACTGGTGCCGGGTGCCGCGATCGGCGACACCACGCGGCTCCCGGACGACCTGGCCGAGGAGATGAAGGCATCGGGACTCGCTCACATCACGGCGGTCTCGGGTGGGCACTTCGCCGTGGTGGTCACCGTCCTGACCCTGCTCTGCTCGGCGGCCCGGCTGCCGAGACCCGTCCGGGTGCTCGTGGTCGCGCTCGCGTCCCTCGCCTTCGTGCTGCTGGTCCGGCCCGAGCCCGCCGTGCTCCGGGCAGCGGTCATGGCGACGTTCGCCCTCACCGGGGTGGCGCTCGGGCGACCCTCCCAGGCCGTCCCGGCGCTCGCCGCGTCGGTGATCGGGCTGCTGGTGGTCGACCCGTGGCTGGCCCGCTCCTTCGGGTTCGCGCTGTCCGCGGCGGCGACGGCGGGGCTCGTGCTGCTCGCGGCTCCGCTGGCCGCACGCCTGGCGCCCTGGACGGGGGAGGCCATGGCGTTCGCGCTGGCGGTACCGCTCGCCGCGCAGGCCGCGTGCGGACCGGTGCTGGTGCTGCTCGACCCGTCGGTGTCCACGGTCTCGGTGCTCGCCAACCTCCTGGCGGGTCCTGCGCTCTTCCCGGCCACGGTGCTGGGCCTGGTCGCGACGGTGCTCGCACCCTGGCTCCCGGCCGTCGCCGGTGTCGTGGCCTGGCTGGCGAGCGGCGCCACCTGGTGGATCGCCGTGGTCGCGCACCGGAGCGCCACGCTCCCCGGTGCGGCGGCCCCCTGGCCCGGCGGGCCTGCGGGTGCCATCTTGCTGGCCGTGCTCACGGCGGTGGTCCTGTGGGTCGTGCTGCGCCGCGCGCCGCACCCCGGCTGGCCCGAGTCGTGGCGCGCGACAGCGCGGTCCGGCCTGGGCGAGATCAGGCGCGAGATTCGGCGCGGCCCGTGTCCCGGCCGGCGCGACGACCTACGCGAAGGACGTCGGACCAGACGCGACGACCCCCGTGAGCCCCTGCTCGAATCTCTCCTTGCACGACGGCGAACCATGACCCGCGCACGGTTTGCCGTGCTCGTTGCGGCAGCCGCGGCGGCCGCGCTGGTCATCGCCGTCGCCGTGCCACGACTGGCCGCCCGCTCCGGCATGCCGCAGGACTGGCAGGTCGCGGCGTGCGACGTCGGGCAGGGGGATTCGCTCGCCCTACGGACGGGACCGGCGTCGGCCGTGGTGGTGGACGTCGGGCCGGACGGGGCCGCCGCGGGCCGCTGCCTCGACCAGCTCGGCGTCACCCGGGTGGACCTGCTCGTGCTCAGCCACTTCCACGCGGACCACGTCGGCGGCCTCGGCCCGGTGCTCGCCGGACGCGAGGTCACGTCAGCGCTGGTGTCCCCGGTGCCCGAGCCCGCCGGGAGCGCCGTCGCTGTCGAGGCGGAGCTGGCCGCCGCCGGCGTGCCGGTCCGCACCGCGCGGACCGGCGACCGGGGAACTCCGGGGAGCCTCGCCTGGCAGGTGCTGCAGGCGGGCGCCGGGTCGGGCGCGAACGACTCGAGCGTCGTGCTCGCCGCCCGGGTCGCGGGGCTGGACGTGCTGCTGCTGGGCGACCTGGAGGACGCGGGCCAGGCCGCCCTGGTACCGCTGGCCGGGCGCGCCGACGTGGTGAAGATGGCCCACCACGGCTCCGCGGTCCAGTCCCGGGCACTCGCGGAACGGGTACGTCCCGCGGTCGCCCTCGTGTCGTCCGGCCGCGACAACGAGTACGGGCACCCCACGGACGAGGCGCTCGACCTCTACACCGGGGTCGGCGCGGCGGTGGTGCGTACGGACGAGTGCGGCACGGTCGCGCTCGTCGTCCGCGGAGGGGAGGTGTCGCTGGCCGGCTGCTGAGCGAGGGTCTCGCCCCAGGTCACGTACGCACCGGCGGAGCCGCGCGACACTTCCCGAAACGTTGCGGATCCTGCCCGCGCACTTAACGTGGGGGGTGAAAGACGGGAAGCCCCGTCATCACGTACCAGGGGGCAACGTGGTCGAACCAGGACTAACCGCCCGGCGGCACCGCCGGATCATCGCGGTGACAGCAGCAGTGGCACTTCTCGTCCCGGCGGCGGCGTTCAGCGCCGCCGGCCGGGACCAGGTCGGGGCGCAGCTCCAGCTCCAGCAGGAGCTGCTGGGGCAGTCGGTCGTCACCGACGTCGACGAGGCGGACCAGGTGGTCCGGGTCGACACCGCGCAGGACCCGGGGGCCGCGGAGGTGTGGCTGGACGAGTCGGCCGAGGTGCTGGACGGCTGGACCGTCGTCGTGGGCGGGACGGATTCCCTCTCCGGCGAGGAGCGTGCCGAGCTCGACCAGCAGGAGTCCGCGACCGACACGCCGCCGGACGCCTCGTGCCCGGAGCTCCCGGAGGGGCCGCGCTCGGAGGACGGGTCGACCACGCCCGTGCTGGGCTGCGGCACCGGCCAAGACGTCCAGCTCACCGCGGGCGCGGCGCCCGCGACCGAGGGCGGACCGACCCGGACCCTGGGGACCGCCGTCGACGACGTGCTCGCGTCCTACCTGCCGGGCGCGGACCTCGCCGCCACGAAGGTGCACCTCACCAAGGGTGAGGCCACGGTCGACGTCGCTGCCGGGTTCGAGCAGGCGCTGTCCGACGCCGGGGTCTACCCGGGCGACGTCTGGCAGGCGCTGCTGTTCACGGCGTACAGCAACGGTGCCGTCGACTCCGTGAGGTTCACGCTCGACGGGGACTGCCTGGCCTTCGCATACGCGACCGGTGGCGACATGTGCGCGTCGACCGACCTGCCGATCGACCTGGGCTGAGGGGGCGACGATGCGTACGACGTACCGACGGCTCGTCTCCGTGCTCACCGCCCTGCTCGTCGGCGCCGCGGGTCTGGTGGCCGCGGCCCCGCCGGCGTCCGCGGACGTGACCTACGTGCCGGACGACTGGAACGGCAAGGTGATCTACCTGTCCCAGGCGTGCCACGACCGAGGGGACACGGTCTGCCACGACAACACGGGGTGCAAGGGCTTCAGCGAGAACCGCAACTCCTACAAGCTCGCGATGTCGACCATCCGGGGCGGTGACACGAACCACCTGAGCCTCCTGGAGCGGGGCTACAAGGTGGTCCGGGGCAACGGCCTGACCAGGAAGAACATCGCCAGCTCGAACCGGGTCGGCGCCGACCTGCACGTCCCGCTGCACTCCAACGCCATCAGCGCCGCCTGCGAGTCCAAGCAGCCCGCGTCGCGGTACGGCACGCACGCGATGTACGTGTCGGGAGCGGGCAAGAAGTGCGCGGGCGAGATCGTGAAGCGGGTCGGCGCGAGCAGCCCCGGCACGAACGACACGCGCCAGTACCGTACCGACCTGGGTGAGCTCAACCAGACGAACGCCGTGGCGTGCTACCTGGAGCAGGAGTTCCACGTGTGGCAGCGGGGCACCAACTGGATGCACGACCGCGGCGCCTGGAGCTGGCGGCTGGCGGGCGCCATCGACGTCTACATGGGGTACCCGTGATCCGCGCGCGCGGCGTCGCGCCGCTCGCCGCCCTCGTCACGGCACTCGTCCTGCTGGCCGGGTGCACGGCGCCCCCGACGGCTCCGGACGGGTCCGGCCCTTCGGGAGGCGGCGGGGCGACGTCGAGCCCGTCCCCGTCGAGCACCCAGGACACCACGGACGGCCAGGACGGCGAGGACGGCGCCGACGAGCCCGCCATCACGGTCCGGGCCACCGGCAGCGCGTGGCTCGTGCGGGGCACGGGCTTCGAGGGCCGCAACCAGTACCTGGTCCAGTGCACGGGCGGCACGACGACGGGGGCGAGCGCCCTCGACGAGTGCGACATGTCGACCAGCGAGCAGGTGGTCGCCGACGGAAGCGGCCGCTTCTCCGCGACCCGCCAGGCGCGGGCGTTCGTCAACATCGGCTCGGTCTCCGAGGTGGACTGCACGGACGACCCGTGCGCGCTGGCCGTCGCCGACCTGTCGGACCGGGTGCTCGCGGCGGCCGACGCGCCGCTGCCCGGCGGCGCCGAGCCGCCGGACGCGCCCACGCTGGAGCTGTCCGAGCAGCGGTTCGGCGCCGACTCCGGCCGGGTCACCGTCACCGGGGCGGGCTACGCCGCGGGTGCCACGGTGCGGATCGTGCAGTGCGCGACCGCGCCGGGCGGCGGTGTCGACGGTGACGACTGCCTGTACGACGACGGGAAGCGCGTGGTCGCCGACCGCACGGGCACCGTCGTCACGCGGCTCCGGGTCGAGCGGGAGATCAAGCTCGTCGACGGGGGGACCGCGGACTGCGCCGAGGAGGGGGCCTGCGTGGTCGCGAACGCGTGGACCGACGGCGGCCGGATGTCCCTGGCCGACCTGGTCTGGGAGTAGGTGCGGGGCGAGGACGGTGTCGGTGTCGCGTGGCAGGCTGTGTCCGTGCCTCCTGCGACCCGACGCCGAACCGCCACCGCTCCCGCCGGCCGGAGCTGGGACGAGCCCACCGTGGCTCCCATCGTCCTGGTGCGCGGCGCGGAGCCGCTCCTGACGGAGCGCGCGGTGGACGGCGTCGTGCGGCTCGTGCGCGAGCGCGACCCCGACGTCGAGAAGGTAGAGCTGGAAGGGGCCACGTACGGCACCGGCCAGCTCATGGTCGCGGCGAGCCCGTCCCTGTTCGGCGAGGCCAAGGTGGTCGTGGTCCGCTCCTCCGAGTCGGGCACCGAGGACCTGATGGCCGACCTCATCGCGTACGTCGGCTCCCCGGACGAGGAGACCACGGTCGTCGTCGTGCACGGCGGGGGGCAGCGCGGCAAGAAGATGCTCGACACCATCACGTCCTCGGGGGCGCCGGTCATGGTCTGCGAGCCCGTGACGAAGGACGCCGAGAAGGCGTCGTTCGTGGTGGGGGAGTTCAAGGCGGCCCGACGCCGGGCGGACGCCGAGGGCGTGCGTGCCCTGGTCGACGCGCTCGGCAGTGACCTGCGCGAGCTCGCCGCGGCCTGCTCGCAGCTCGTCGCCGACACCACGGGCACGATCACCGCGAGCACGGTCGACCGGTACTACGGCGGCCGGGTCGAGGCCACGGGCTTCCGGGTGGCCGACGCCGCGGTCGCCGGCGACGCCGGTGGCGCCGTCGCCCTGCTGCGGCACGCGCTGGACACCGGTCTCGACCCCGTGCCGATCGTGGCGGCCCTGGCGCTGCGCCTGCGAAACCTCGCCAAGGTCGCGTCGATGCGGGGCGGCGGGCTGTCGGCGCGCGACCTGGGCATGGCGCCCTGGCAGGTGGACCGCGCCCGCAAGGACCTGCGCGCCTGGACGCCGGAGGGGCTCGCGGCGGCGATCTCCGCCGTCGCGCAGGCCGACGCCGACGTGAAGGGCGAGGCCCGGGACACCGTGTTCGCCGTCGAACGCGCGGTCATGACGATCGCCCGCTCCCGCCGCGCGTGACCCGCTGGGCGGGCGCCGTCGCGAAGTGCTCCTCTACCCAGTCATTGGGCCCGGAATCAGCGCGATTCCGGGCCCAATGACTGGGTAGAAGCGCACCTCGGCGCGGCCCCGCGTCCAGGGGTACCCCGTCGCCGTCAGCGCGCGCCGTCGGCGCATACGAAAGACGCCGTCCGCCCGAGGGCGAACGGCGTCCGACGAAGTGTGCTCAGAGAGCAGCGACCGACTTCGCGATGGCCGACTTGCGGTTCGCGGCCTGGTTCGCGTGGATGACGCCCTTGGCGACAGCCTTGTCGAGCTTGCGCGACGCGGTGGCAAGGGCGACCGTCGCGGTCTCCTTGTCGCCGGCTGCGACGGCCTCGCGCACCTTGCGCACGTGGGTCTTCAGCTCCGACTTGACGGACTTGTTGCGCAGACGAGCCTTCTCGTTCGTCTTGATGCGCTTCATCTGGGACTTGATGTTTGCCACGAGTGGACTTCCTGGTGTGTTCGCCTGACGGCGAGCGGATAGGTCGTAGAGGGCGGTCACAGCTCCGGGACTGGGGTGGGGACCCGTGGAGAGGAGCTGGGACTGTGCCCGCCGACCTGGGCGGACACGCGACCTCCAAGGTTACCAGAGGGCGGGCCCTCCGGCGGGGCGCCAGAATGTGACTCCGGCGACGGCAGGCATCGACCGGTAAAGGGCTCCTGACGAGGCACCATAGAATTCGGCTATGAGTACCAGGACGCTCCGGGGCCGTTTCCAGTGGACCGTGGTGGTCCCCATCCTTGCCCTGGTGCTCCTCGTCGCCACGTGGAGCAACCACGAGCACCCGGTGATCCTCTCGGCGATCGGGGCAGCGCTGGTCGGCGCCGTCCTCGCCGCGGTGCACCACGCGGAGGTGGTGGCCCACAAGGTCGGCGAGCCGTTCGGCTCCCTCATTCTCGCGGTCGCGGTGACCGTGATCGAGGTCGGCCTGATCCTCATGCTGATGAGCAGCGGCGGCGAGGCCGCGAGCACCTACGCCCGCGACACCGTCTTCGCCGCCGTGATGATCACCTTCAACGGCATCGTCGGCCTGTCCCTGCTGGTGGGGGCGAGCAAGCACCACCTGGTCAGCTTCAACGCCTCGGGCACGGGGTCCGCGCTGGCCACCGTGGTGGCGCTGGCCGGGGTCACCCTGGTCCTGCCCAGCTTCACGACGTCGGCCGAGGGCGGCGCCTACACCGCCTTCCAGCTCGGCTTCGCCGCGGTGGCGTCGCTGCTGCTGTACGGCGCGTTCGTGTTCACGCAGACCGTCCGGCACCGCGACTTCTTCCTGCCCGTCTCCAGCGACAAGTACGGCCGGATGACCGGGCTCCTCGACGAGGACGGCGACAGCCACGCCGACCCGCCTCCCGCCAAGGAGGCGTGGTTCAGCCTCGGGCTGCTGGTCGTCGCGCTGGTCTCCGTGGTCTTCCTGGCCAAGATGCTCTCGCCGACCATCGAGTACGGGGTCAAGGCCGCCGGCCTGCCCTACACCGTCGTCGGTGTGGTGATCGCGCTGCTCGTGCTCGCGCCCGAGTCGATCGCCGCCGTCCGCAACGCGCTGCGCAACCGCGTGCAGACCAGCCTCAACCTCGCCTACGGCTCCGCCATGGCGTCGATCGGCCTGACCATCCCGACCATCGCCGTCGCGATGATCTGGATGGACGGCCCGCTCACGCTCGGCCTCGAGCCGACCCAGATGGTGCTGCTCGCGGTCTCGGTCGTCGTGGCGATGCTGAGCATCACCCCGGGCCGGGCCAAGACGCTTCAGGGCGTGGTGCACCTGGTGCTGCTCGCCGCGTTCCTGGTGGTCTCGGTCCAGCCGTAGCCAGCCCCAGCCCGCCGCAGCCCTCAACGTGTCAGACCCTCAGGTCACCCGGGTGACCTGAGGGTCTGACACGTCTCGGACGTGCGTCAGAGCGCGGCGTCAGGGGGCAGGGTCAGAGCGCGCCGGTGACCCTGTCGAAGATCGCGCGGTCCAGGATCGCGCCCTCGCGGCGGACGGCGTCCGGGTGGATGCGGATCACGCGGTTCAGGCGCACCTCGGACGGGCGGCCGGAGCTGTCCCAGCCGCCGGAGCCGATGTCCATCCAGCGGCGTCCGGCGCGGGCCTCCTGCTCGGCGTCCCGGTCGTGGTCCTGGCTGGTGAGCTGCAGCGCGAGGAGCCAGGGCCCGTCGTTGCCCACGATCAGGACCGGCCGGTCCTTGCCCTGGCTGTGATCTTCCTCATAGGGAACCCACGACCAGACGACCTCGCCGGGGTCGGGCTCGCCGTCCAGCTCCGGGCGGTAGACGGGCTTGACCTTGCCCTCGAAGTCGCCCGGGTAGCCGTCGGTCTCGGGGACGTCGCGGCCCGACGGCCGAGGCGCCCGCGGCGTCGGCCGGTCGCCCGACGGCCGGGAGCCGGCGGGCCTGTCACCGCCGGAGCGGCTGTCGTTCTGGTCGCCGAGGGCACGGGCCACGGCCTCGACGACGTCGCCGAGCAGCTTGATCCACGGGTTCTGGTTCACGCAGGGCAGGGTAGCCCGACGTCGGCCCGCGAGCAGGCGGGCCGACGCCGGGCGGGGCGCCCCGGGCCCGGGCCGGAGCGAGCCGACGCCGCGGTGCGTGGCTCAGGTCAGGTCGAGCGCCCGGTCCATGTACTTCACGACCTCGTTGAACCTGGCCTCGTCCAGCACGTCGCCCTCGCGGCGCACGTCGTCGGGGTCGATGCGGATGACGCGGTTGATCTGCACCTCCGACTCCCGGCCCGAGCGGTCCCACTTGCCGGTGCCGACGTCCATCCAGATACGTCCGGCGCGCGCCTCGTCGAGCAGGTCGTCGCGGTCGTGGTCCTGGCTGGTGAGCTGGAGGCCCAGCAGCCAGGGTCCGTCGTGGCCCACGAGCAGCACCGGACGGTCCTTGCCCTGGCTGTGGTCCTCCTCGAACGGGACCCAGGTCCAGACCACCTCGCCGGGGTCCGGCTCGCCGTCGAGCTGGGGGTGGTAGACGGGGTGGACATCGCCCTCGTAGTCGCCGGGGTAGCTGTTCTCTGATGCGAAGGTCACGCCTGGAACCGTACCGGAACGGGTTAACCGCACATCCGAGACTTACCGCCGTCGGGCCGCCCTGCGCAGGCTCACCCCGCGCTCGCCCGCGCGAACTCCGCCAGCTCCGCCGCCATGGGCCCCGGCTCCCAGCTGTGCATCGCGCCCGGCATCTCCTTCTCGGTGCCCTTCGGCGCCTGCGCCACGATGCTCGCCGCGGCCACGGGCATCTCGGGGAACGTCTCCGTCCCGTACATCGCCAGGACCGGGACCGTGACGTCGAGCGTGCCGTCCTCCAGCGCGCGCTGTGCCCACGCGAGCGACTGGGCGTCGGCCCGGTAGGCGGCCACCACGCTCGCGAGCGCCGGCCAGGCGGGGGAGGCCTCCATCCCGGCGAGCCACTCCGGCGGCATGTCCTTCATGTAGTGCCGCATGGCGTTCTCGGTGTCGCCGGCGTCGAGCAGGCGCTCGATCTCGTCGGCCCACGCCTGCGTCGTCGCGGCGGGGTCGCCCAGCGGCGCCTCCCAGAGGGCGAGGCCCGTGACGGGCAGCCCGGCCTCGGCGGCCCGGAGGCTCACGGAGCAGCCGGACGAGTGCCCGACCAGGACGGCGGACCCGCCCGCGACCTCGATCATCGCGGCCACGGCGGCCAGCTCGCGGTCCAGGCCGAGGCGCCCCTCGGCGGGGCTCTCCCCGCGCCCGAGCCGGTCGAACGTCACGGTGGTCAGGCCGGCGTCGGCGGCGAGCCGGGCGGTCTCGGCGGTGACCGGGTCGTCGGCGCGGTCCGGTCCCGCGCCCGTCACGAAGACGAGGGCGGGCCCGGTGCCGCGCAGGTCGTAGGCGACACGGTCGCCCTGGCTGGTGGTCGCGTAGTCAGTCATGACGGTCCGACGACGGTGCCGCGGGGAACTCATCGGTCGGGGTAAATGTGCTGGCTCGCCGGTCGGGCCGGCTGCCACGGTGTGCCCATGCGCCTTCATGACGACGAGTTCGTCTCCACGCCCGACCTCGTGCGCCGGTTGGTCGTCGCCCAGCAGCCGCAGTGGGCCGGGCTGACCGTGCGGCCCGGGCCGCAGGGCGGCACCGATCACCACCTGTTCCGGCTCGGCGACGACCTGCTGGTCCGGATGCCCAAGATCGCCTGGGCGCAGGACCATGCGCTCGCCGACGCGCGCTGGCTCCCGCTCCTCGCCGCACACCTGCCGGTCGAGATCCCCGCGCCCCTGGCGGTGGGGGAGCCCGGCGAGGGCTTCCCGTACCGCTGGTCGGTGGTGCCGTGGCTGGAGGGCGAGCCGCCCGTGACCGGCGGGCTCGGCGCCGACGCCACCCGTGACCTGGGCGAGGTGGTCGCCGCCCTGCGCACCGTGCCCACCGACGGCGGGCCCGTCAAGGAGGGCACGTCCCGCGGCGTCCCGCTCTCCCGCCTGGACGACGACGTCCGCGCGGCGATCACCGCCTCCGGCAACCGCATCGACGGCCCGGCCGTCACGAAGGTGTGGGAGAGGGCGCTCGACGCCCGCCCGGCGGCGGAGCAGACCTGGCTGCACGGCGACCTGCTGCCCGGCAACCTGCTGGCGCGGGACGGTCGGCTCACCGGCGTCATCGACTGGGGCGCCATGGGCGTGGGCGACCCGGCCGCCGACCTGATCCCCGCCTGGGGCCTGCCCCTGGCGGACGCCGAGCGCGCCGACTTCCGCGCCACGGCCACCGCCGGCCTCGCCGACCCCGACGACGCGTGGCAGCGCGGGCGCGGCTGGATGCTGGTGCAGGCCGTCATCGCCCTGCCCTACTACTGGGACCGCTGGCCCGCCTTCGCCCGCGCGAGCCAGGCCCGGGCCGCGGCGGCCGTGG
The DNA here is from genome assembly GCF_014137995.1 of Promicromonospora sukumoe. NCBI lineage: Bacteria > Bacillati > Actinomycetota > Actinomycetes > Micrococcales > Promicromonosporaceae > Promicromonospora > Promicromonospora sukumoe. The sequence goes on along the minus strand of NZ_JACGWV010000002.1, from coordinate 40,623 downwards.
CGAACTGACGCGGACTCACGGCACGATCGGCTGCGCCAGGGCCGCCTCGAGGTCGGCGCGGTCGCCCGTCACGACGAGCCCCGCCTCGTCCGGCGTCAGGCGGCGCCACAGCGTCAGCGCGAGCGCCTCGGCCGTGCCGGCGACGAGGACGTCGGGCGCCACCTCGTCCGCGCGCTCGCCCGGGGCGCCGAGCACCCACAGGGGCGCGCCGGGCAGGTCGGTCGCCACGAGCGAGACCGGGAAGCGGAGCGGCTCCATGCGCCCCAGGCCGACCTGACGGGGCTGGAACACGGTGACGACCTCGTCGACGGCGTCGGCCCAGACCTCGGGCTCGGCGCCGACCAGGCCGATCGACGGTTGGCCCTCGCCGGCGGCCAGCAGGTCGTGCAGGTGCACGAGGGTCTCGTGGGTCTGCCGGCGGTGCCAGAACCGCACCGGGCCGGGTCCGAGGGGCTTCGGATGGGCCAGGACCCGGCAGTCGGCCGCGGGGTCGAGCTCCCCGAACGTCTCGCGCAGCAGGGCTGCCTGCGCGGCGTAGTGCGGGGCCAGGTCGAAGGGACCGTCGCCGAGGGCCTTGCCCTTGACCCCGCGGGCGTTGCCCGCGGCCCAGTGGTGCACGTCCGCGAGGTGCACCACGAGCTCGCGCACGGTCCAGTCGCCGCAGGCGGGGATGCGCGCGTCGGGGTCTGCGTCGGGCACCGCGGCGAGGAACGCGTCCTGGAACCGGGCCAGCAGCGACAGGTGGTCGAGGGTCATGCGCCGAAAGGTACCGCGCCCCACCGACACCCTCGCACCGCCCGCACGGCGGACCACGCGCGGAGCGGTACGCCGGGCAGGACCACCCTCCGGATGACGACTTCGTCGCACCGTGGAACCGTAGAACCGGCTCCGTCGTTCTCCACGCGATGCGCACGGCGCATCCGGCCGGAGACCTCCGGTCCGAGACACGAACCGCACCACGACAAGTGAAGGATCATGGACCCCGACAGTCATAGTCCCGGCCCGAACGCACGTCTCCGCACCGCCGAGGGGAGGTGGATGCGTTGACCTGGGTGATCTCCCTCCTGCTGGGGGTCGTGGTGATCCTGGCGATCACCGCCGTGACGGGTTACTTCGTCGCGCAGGAGTTCGCGTACATGGCGGTCGACCGCGCACGTCTCGCGGCCCGCTCCGAGGCCGGCGACGCGGGGGCACGGCGTGCGCTCGGCGTGACCCGGCGCACCAGCTTCATGCTCTCGGGCGCGCAGCTCGGCATCACCGTCACCGGCCTGCTCGTCGGCTACGTCGCCGAACCGCTCGTCGGTGAGGCGCTGGGCGAGGCCCTGGGTGGCGTCGGCGTGCCGATGGGCACCGGCGTCGCGATCGGCACCATCTTCGCGCTCGTCCTCTCGACGCTCGTCCAGATGCTGTTCGGCGAGCTCGTCCCGAAGAACCTCGCCATCGCGCGTCCGGAGCCGGTCGCGCTGTGGCTGGCCCGCTCGACGACCATCTACCTGGCCGTCTTCGGCTGGCTCATCAAGGTGTTCGACGCCGCGTCCAACGCGCTCCTGCGCCTGCTGCGCATCGAGCCCGTGCACGACGTCGAGCACTCGGCCACCGCCCGCGACCTGGAGCACATCGTCGCGGACTCCCGTGCCAGCGGCGACCTGCCCGGCGACCTGTCGGTGCTGCTGGACCGCATCCTCGACTTCCCGCGCCAGGACGTCGAGCACGCCATGATCCCGCGCGCCCGCGTGGGCGTGGTGCACAGCAAGGACACGCTCGCGCAGGTGCGCGAGCTGATGGCGGCGGGCCACTCCCGCTACCCGGTGGTGGACGACGACGGCGAGGTCACCGGTGTCGTGCACCTGACCGACCTGCTCGCGGCGCCGTCGTCGGAGACCACGGTCGCGGAGCTGCTGCGCCCCGCGCTCGTGCTGCCCACCTCGATGGCGCTGCCCGACGCGCTGCGGGAGCTGTCCTCCACGCGCAACCAGATGGCGTGCGTCGTGGACGAGTACGGCGGCTTCGCCGGCGTGCTGACCGTCGAGGACCTCGCCGAGGAGCTCGTCGGCGAGATCACCGACGAGCACGACGACGAGATCGACCCCGTGACCGCGGCGTCGGACGGCGTGTGGGTCATGGCCGGCGACGTGCACCTCGACGAGGTCGAGCGCGCCGTCGAGCGCGACCTGCCGGAGGGCGACCACGAGACGATCGCGGGCCTCGCCATCGCCGTGCACGGCTCGCTGCCCGCGGCGGGCGACGTCGTCGACGTCGCGCTGCCCACGGACCCCGCCACCCTGGTGGCGTCCGAGCCGCCGCCCGCGGAGGTGCTCCGGATCGAGGTGCTCGACGTGGAGCGGCACGTGCCGTCCCACGTCCGGGTCACCGTCGTCGAGGCGCCCCCTGAGGACGAGGCGGAGACCCCCGCCGGCCACCACGCAGGTTCCGCGAACGAGGAGACCCGATGAGCAACCCCTGGGTCGTCCTCGCCGCGACCGTCCTGATCATCGCGCTGAGCGCGTTCTTCGTGGCCGTGGAGTTCGCGCTCCTGGCCGCCAAGCGGCACCGCCTGGAGGACGCCGCACCGACCAGCCGCTCCGCGCGGGCGGCGCTGCGCAGCGCCAACGAGCTGACCGTGCTCCTGGCCGGTTCGCAGCTCGGCATCACGGTGTGCACCCTGGCGCTCGGTGCCATCACCAAGCCGGCCGTGCACCACTGGCTCACGCCCGTGTTCGAGACGTGGGGCGCGCCCTACTGGGCCGCCGACGTCGCGGGCTTCGTGCTCGCCCTGATCATCGTCACGTTCCTGCACCTCGTGGTGGGTGAGATGGCGCCCAAGTCGTGGGCCATCGCCCACCCCGAGGCCAGCGCGACGATGCTGGCGCTGCCGATGCGGGCGTTCATGGTCGTGACCCGGCCGGTGCTCGTGGCGCTCAACGGCGCCGCGAACTGGTGCCTGCGGCGCGTCGGCGTCGAGCCGGCGGACCAGGTCGCCTCCGGGCAGAACCCGGAGGACCTGCGGCACCTCGTCGAGCACTCCGTGAGCGTGGGCGCGCTCGACCTGGCCTACTCGACGCAGCTCTCGGGCGCGCTCGACCTGCGCCGCCTGACGGTCGAGGACCTGCTGGCCGACCACGCGGCGCCGTCCGCCGTCGGCCACCACGCGACGGCCGCGCAGGTGCAGGAGGCGTCCCGCGCCTCCGGCCACCTGCGCATCCTCGTGCAGGGCGAGGGCGGGCGGCCGGAGGGCGTGGTGCACGTGCGCGACACGCTCCTGCTGGCCGACGACGCGCCCGTCACGGACGTGACGCGGCCCGTGTTCGAGCTGGCCGCGGACGTGCCGCTGCACACCGCTCTGACGAGCATGCGCGAGACGGGCAACCACCTCGCCGTCGTGCCGCGGTCGGACGCCGACGGGCCGGACGGGCCCGCGGCGGACTTCGGCGTGGTCACCCTCGCCGACGTGCTGCGGCGCCTCCTGCCGCGCACGACGGCGGGCCAGCCGGTCTGACGGTGCCGACGCGGTGCCGGGCGCTCAGTCGCCCGGCACCGCGTCGTCGTCCAGCACCGCGTCGACCTCCCGGAGGAACGCGGGCAGGTCGCCCGGGTCGCGCGACGTGACCAGCGGGAACCCGGCGCCGTCGTCGCGCACCACCTCCTGGTCCACCCAGGTACCGCCCGCGTTTCGGATGTCGGTGGCCAGGGACGGGTAGCTCGTGAGCGTGGCGCCCTTGACCCGGCCGGCCTCCACGAGGGCCCACGGGCCGTGGCAGATCGCCGCGATCGGCCGGCCGGAGGAGGCGAACGCCTCGACGGCGGCCACCGCGTCAGGTCGCAGGCGCAGTGCGTCCGCGTTGAGGGTGCCGCCCGGCACCAGCAGCAGGTCGAAGCCCGCGGTGTCGACGTCGTCGATGGTGGTGTCCGGCCGGACCGTCTCGCCGGGTTTCTCGTCGCTCACCAGGGTGCGGACGTCGCCCGGCTGCGCCGCGGCGACGGTCACCACCGCCCCGTGGTCGCGCAGGTGCCGTACGGGCACCAGGAGCTCGTCCTGCTCGACGCCGTAGTTGGTCACGATGGCCAGGACTTGCCTGCTGGTCAGGTGCGCCATGGTTCTCCTCCGTCGACGGGGTGTCGCTGTCCCGCGACCGTAAGCACGACCGCGCCCCGCTCGCACGGGACGTGGGAGAATGACGGTTGGCCCCGCCTGGCCACGATCCTGACGACCTCACCCTGACGACGGAGCGAGAACGCTTTGCCCATCCCCGGTCCTGCGCTCACGGCGCGCATCCAGCCGAATGCCACCGCGCCCGAGCTGATCCGCAACTTCTGCATCATCGCGCACATCGACCACGGCAAGTCGACCCTGGCCGACCGCATGCTCCAGCTCACGGGTGTCGTCGACGCGCGCGCCATGCGCGCCCAGTACCTGGACCGGATGGACATCGAGCGCGAGCGCGGCATCACCATCAAGTCGCAAGCGGTCCGGATGCCGTGGGAGCTCGACGGCACGCCGCACGCGCTGAACATGATCGACACGCCTGGCCACGTCGACTTCACGTACGAGGTCTCCCGGTCGCTCGCCGCCTGCGAGGGTGCCGTGCTGCTGGTCGACGCCGCGCAGGGCATCGAGGCGCAGACCCTGGCCAACCTGTACCTGGCCATGGAGAACGAGCTCGAGATCATCCCGGTCCTGAACAAGATCGACCTCCCCGCCGCCCAGCCGGAGAAGTACGCGGAGGAGCTGGCGAACCTCGTAGGCTCCGACCCGGCGGACGTGCTCAAGGTCAGCGGCAAGACGGGCGTGGGCGTCGAGGCCCTGCTCGACCGCATCGTGCAGCGCGTCCCGGCCCCGGTCGGCGACCCGAACGCCCCGGCGCGCGCCATGATCTTCGACTCGGTCTACGACACCTACCGCGGCGTCGTCACGTACGTGCGGGTGGTCGACGGTGACCTGAACCCGCGCGAGAAGATCGCCATGATGTCGACGAAGGCCACGCACGAGCTCCTGGAGATCGGCGTCAGCGCGCCCGAGCCGCACCCGACCAAGGGTCTGGGCGTCGGCGAGGTGGGCTACCTGATCACCGGCGTGAAGGACGTGCGCCAGTCCAAGGTCGGCGACACCGTGACCAACGCGGCCAAGCCCGCCACCGACGCGCTCGGCGGCTACAGCGACCCCAAGCCCATGGTGTTCTCGGGCCTGTACCCGATCGACGGCTCGGACTACCCGGTGCTGCGCGACGCCCTGGACAAGCTCAAGCTCAACGACGCCGCGCTCAACTACGAGCCCGAGACGTCGGTGGCCCTCGGCTTCGGCTTCCGCGTGGGCTTCCTCGGCCTGCTGCACCTCGAGATCGTGCGCGAGCGCCTGGAGCGCGAGTTCAACCTCGACCTCATCTCCACCGCCCCGAACGTCATCTACGACGTGACGCTGGAGGACAACACCCAGGTCGAGGTGACCAACCCGTCGGAGTTCCCCGGGGGCAGGATCAAGGAGGTCCGCGAGCCCGTCGTCAAGGCCACGATCCTCACCCCGGCCGAGTTCGTCGGCGCCGTCATGGAGCTCTCGCAGTCCAAGCGCGGCGACCTGCAGGGCATGGACTACCTGTCCGAGGACCGCGTCGAGATGCGCTACCACCTGCCGCTCGCCGAGATCGTCTTCGACTTCTTCGACCAGCTCAAGTCCAAGACCCGCGGCTACGCGTCCCTGGACTACGACACGTCCGGCGACCAGGTGGCCGACCTCGTCAAGGTCGACATCCTGCTGCAGGGCGAGCAGGTCGACGCGTTCAGCGCCATCGTGCACCGGGACAAGGCGTACTCCTACGGCGTCATGATGACGGCGAAGCTCAAGGAGCTCATCCCGCGTCAGCAGTACGAGGTGCCCATCCAGGCCGCGATCGGCGCGCGCGTCATCGCCCGCGAGACCATCCGCGCCATGCGCAAGGACGTGCTCGCCAAGTGCTACGGCGGCGACATCAGCCGGAAGCGCAAGCTGCTCGAGAAGCAGAAGGAGGGCAAGAAGCGCATGAAGAACATCGGCTCCGTCGAGGTGCCGAAGGACGCGTTCATCGCCGCGCTCTCCTCGGACTCGGACGGCCCCAAGGACAAGAAGAAGTAGGTGCCCGCACTTCCCCCCGGCATCCCCGTGCCCGACGACGGCGGGCTGCCCGCCTGGGCGCGCCCGTCGGGTGCGGTCGCCACCGCCGCGCCGTTCGGCGTGTACGTGCACGTGCCGTTCTGCACGGTGCGCTGCGGCTACTGCGACTTCAACACCTACACGGCGTCCGAGCTGGGCGGCGGCGCGAACCAGGCCGCCTACGCGACCACCGCGCTGCGTGAGGTCTCGCTCGCGCGCCAGGTGCTGGCCGACGCCGGACGGACCCCCGCAGCGGTCTCGACCGTCTTCTTCGGCGGCGGCACGCCGACGATGCTCCCCGCCGAGGACCTCGCACGGGTGCTGACCGGCATCGGGGACGCCTGGGGCCTGGCTGACCCTTCGACAGGCTCAGGGCAAGCTGTCGAGGTCACCACGGAGGCCAACCCGGACTCCGTGACCCCCGAGTCGCTGCGCGTGCTGGCCGACGCCGGCTTCACGCGCGTCTCGTTCGGCATGCAGTCCGCCGTGCCGCACGTCCTGGCGACGCTGGAGCGCACCCACGACCCGCTGCGCATCCCCGACGTCGTGCGGTGGGCCAAGGACGCCGGGCTGGACGTGTCCCTGGACCTCATCTACGGCACGCCCGGCGAGTCCCTGGATGACTGGCGCACCAGCGTCGAGGCGGCGCTGGCCACCGGCGTCGACCACGTGTCCGCGTACGCGCTGGTGGTGGAGCCCGGCACGAAGATGGCCGCCCAGGTGCGCCGCGGCGAGGTCACGCTGCCCGACGAGGACGACCAGGCCGCCAAGTACGAGCTGGCCGACGACCTGATCACCGCGGCCGGCCTGCGCTGGTACGAGGTGTCGAACTGGTCCCGGCCGGGGCACGAGTGCCGGCACAACGTGGGGTACTGGCGGGGTGACGACTGGTGGGGCGTAGGTCCCGGAGCGCACAGCTACGTGTCGGCGCCGTCGTCGTCGGTGCCGGCTCCGGCGCCTGATGCGGCGTCGGGCGAGACGACGACGGACGGCGAGCCCAGCGGCGAGCCGCCCGCCGGCGTCCGCTGGTGGAACGTGAAGCACCCCCGCGCCTACGCGACCCGCCTGGAGGCCGGGCACAGCCCGGGCGCCGGGCGCGAGCTGCTCACCCGCGAGGAGGCGCACCTGGAGCGCGTCATGCTCGGCGTGCGGCTGCGCGAGGGGCTGGACCTCGGCGTGCTCTCGGCGCCCGGCCGCACCGCGGTGGCGGGACTCGTGGCCCGGGGGCTGCTCGACGGGCACGCCGCCGTCGGCGCGGGCGGGGTGCCCCCGCGCGCCCTGCTGACGCGGCGCGGGCGGCTGCTCGCGGACGCCGTCGTGCGCGATCTGACGGCCTGATTTCCCCGCCCTTTTCCTTGCGCTTTCTCGCGTACGAGGGCTTTTTCGTTTGTTTGCGTGCCTGGTGAAATCGTCGATATCTTGTGCTGTTCATACCGTTACGGAGGCGGCTCGGTCCCGCCTGACAAGGGGCACGCGCATGAGCAACACCTATGGCGGCTGGCACCCGCAGGACTCCTCTCCCGGACAGCCGCCCTACGGACAGCCTCCCCACGGACAGCCTCACGGCCAGCAGCAGCCCTACGGCCAGCAGCCGCAGCAGGACCCGTACGGCCAGGTCCCGCAGAGCGGCCAGGCCGGCCAGCCGCTGGACCCGTACGGCCCGCGTGACCCGTACGGCCGCCCCGCCAACCCCTACGGGCGGCCGGACTACCAGCCCCCGCAGTATCCGCACGGCGGCTTCCAGCAACAGGCCGCGCCGCCCCAGCAGCCCCTGGCCCTGAGGCCGGTCGAGGCGGAGCCGGAGCCCCGCCCCGACGACGCGCCCCCCACCATCGGCCGGGCCTGGGGCTGGGCCTGGGGCGCATTCGGCGCGAGCTGGGGCACCTGGGTGCTGATGAGCCTGGCGCTCGGCGCGGCGCAGATCGCGGTGGTCCTCCTGTTCAGCCCGTCCACCCTGGACGGGCTGATGAACTCCACCGACCAGGCCGCGCTCGACGCCGCGCAGGCCGCCGGCCAGACGCTGGAGGCCAAGGCGCTGGGCGCGGCGGGGACCGCGATCACCTTCCTGCTGCAGGCCCTCCTGTACGCGGGCGCCCTCGCGGCGACCCGCACCCGCACGGTCCGGATCAGGGACTTCTTCTTCCTGCGCGGTTTCGGTGGCCTGCTGGCGTACGCGCTGCTCGCCGGGGTGATCGGCTTCGTCAGCGCCGCCGTGCCCGTGGTGGGCGGGCTGATCCAGGCGGTCTGCACACTGCTGCTGCTCCCGGTGCCCTTCCTGCTGCTGCGGCGGGTGGGCTTCGGCCGGGCGCTCGGGGGCGGCGTCGGCCTGGTGCTCTCCCACCTGGGGACGGCGCTCGGCGTCTTCGGGATCTTCGCCGGGCTGGCGATCGCGTCGATCTTCACGTGCGGGATCGGCCTCGTCGTGGTCGCCCCGGTGATGCTGCTGGTGGGGGCGTATCTGGTCCAGCGGTGGACCGGCGAGACGGTCCGGTCCTGACCCGCTGGTAACAACTCGGCAATTGCACATGCGGACATGCGGAGAAAAGGTGAAGGTGGCTACGGACACTGACGCATGACCTAGGGGAGCCCATGAGCGAGAACACTCCGCAGAACCCGTACGAGCCGAGCTCCGGCGGTCCCACGCCGCCGCAGAACCCGTACGGATCGAGTGCCGGCGGCCCGACGCCGCCCCAGGACCCGGCGGGTCCGGCCCAGCCGGCCGGCCCCGCGCAGCCGGGTGTGCCCGCGCAGCCGGGTCCCGCACAGCCGCCGCCCTACGGCGGCGCCACGCAGCCGCCCCCTTACGGTGGCGCGGGCCAGCCGCCGGCGTACGCCGGTCAGGGCTACGGGACGCAGCCGTCCGCGCCGTTCGCCGTCGGCGAGGCGCTGAGCTACGGGTGGAAGCGGTTCACGGGGAACTGGCTGTTCTGGGTGCTGTTCATCCTGCTCTCGTTTGCCGTGAGCGCGATCTTCAACGCCGGAAACTTCGGCGACTACCAGGAGATCAACCAGGCCGCGATGCGCGGCGACATCAGCAGCTCCACCGCGAACGGGGTGTCGTTCGGCAGCTCGCTGCTCGGGCTCGTCGGCTCGCTGATCAACTCCGTGCTCGGCGCCCTCGGGATCAACGCCGCGCTGCGTGAGGCCTCCGGCGAGAAGGCGACCTGGGGCACGCTCTTCAAGGTCAACAGCTACCCGATGATCATCCTGACGGCGCTGCTGCTCCTGGTGGCGGGCTTCGTGGGCGTGCTGCTGTGCGGCCTGGGCCTCATCGCCCTGGCGATCTTCGCGCCGTTCACCTACCACAACGTGGTCGACCGCAACCTGAACGCCTGGGACGCGCTGACCGGATCGTTCCGCCTGGTGGGGAAGAACTTCGGCTCGGTGTTCCTGCTCGAGCTCGCGCTCCTGGGCATCAACATCGTCGGTGCCCTGGTCTGCCTCGTGGGCCTGTTCGTCACCATCCCGCTCTCGCTGCTGACGCTGGCCTTCGCGTTCCGCCGGCTCACCGGCGGCCCGGTCGCGGCCATCGGGGCCGGCCCCGCGCCGGCCGGTCCCGCCCCGGCGGGCCCCGCCGTGGCCTGACGCCCGGCCGCGAGACGCTCGCGACACGGTCGCGAGACACAAGAACGACCATGCACCTGCTGCCGGTCCCGGACTCCGGCCGGCAGCAGGTGCATGGTCGTTCTGCGTCGCGCTGGTCCTACTTGATGAAGCGGATGTTCACCGGGTAGCGGTAGGGCGCGCCCTTACCGTTGGCGACGGCCGCCAGGATCATGAACACGATCGCGGCGATGAACGCCAGGTACACGATCCCGCCGATACCGAACGTGATGCCGGTGATGATCGCGGCGGCGACCTGCGCGATGGCCATGGTGATCTGGAAGTTCAGGGACTCCTTGGCCTCCTGGTCGACGAACCGGCTGCGGTCCTTGAGGACCAGCCAGATCACCAGGGGCGCGATGAACGACAGGAGGAACGGGCCGACCTGGGCCAGCACGGTCCACATGCGCTCGTCCGACGGCGTGAGCGGCTGCGGCTGGTACTGGCCGCTGTAGGCGGGGCCCGCCTGCGGGGGACCCTGGTAGGGCGACTGCCCGGGCTGCGGGTTGGGCGTCCCGTAGGCGGGGCCGTCCTGCGGCTGCGGGGCTGCGGGGCCGGGCGTCGGCTGCTGCGGCGCCGGGCCGGGCTGCTGAGGAGACTGCGGCTCCTGCGGGTTTTCGGACATATGCCCAACCGTAGAGGCTGCGCCTTACGAGATGGTCACGAAATCGATAAGTTCTTCGACACGTCCCAGCAGGGCGGGATCGAGGTCCCGGAAGTCGCGCACGGTGCCCAGGATGCGCTGCCAGCCACGGGCGACGTCTGCCTGCGTCTCCGCAGGCCAACCCAGGGAACGCAGGATGCCGAGCTTCCACTCGGTGCCGCGGTCGATCACGGGCCAGCGCTCCAGCCCGAGCCGCTCGGCGCGCACCGCCTGCCACACGTCCACATAGGGGTGGCCCAGCACCAGGACGGTGCCCGTCGGGACGGTGCGCAGCGCCTCGTCGGTGAGCCGCTGCTCCTTCGAGCCGGGCACCAGGTGGTCCACCAGCACGCCGACCCGGCGCTCGGCGTCGGGCCCGAACTCGGCGAGGCGTTCGGCGAGGTGGTCCACGCCGTCGAGCATCTCGACGACGACGCCCTCGACCCGCAGGTCGTCGCCCCAGACCTTCTCCACGAGCTCGGCGTCGTGCTTGCCCTCGACCCAGATGCGGCTGCCGCGGGCCACGCGCGCGCGGGCGCCGTGCACCGCGACGGAGCCGGAGGCCGTGCGTGTGGGCTGCGCGGGGGCGCGGTTCACGACGGGCGCGGTGAGCACGACGGGCTTGCCCTCGACCCAGAACCCCGGGCCGAGCGGGAAGGTGCGGGTGCGGCCGCGCCGGTCCTCCAGGACGACGACGTGCATGCCGCCCGACTTCTCGACGCGCACGATCGCGCCCACCCAGCCCGTCTCGACCTCCTCGACCACGAGGCCCAGCTCGGCGGGCGTGGGCTGCGACGTCGGCCGCCGCCCTCGCTGCGCGCCGGGAAACTGGGGGGAGAGCACGTCGGACCCATACCGTTCGTCGACCACCCGGTGAGCCTAGGTCGCCCCCCTCGCTGAGTGCTGGATATTCGCCCCTCCGGAGTGTCATCCAGGGCGAATATCCAGCACTCAACGAGGGGGGCGGGGTTTGCGCGGTGCCCGGCACGGTCAGGCGGCGCGCGGGCGGATGGCGTCGGCCGCCTTGGCTCGGCTCGCGCGCTCGGCGGTGCGCCGAGCGGCGGCCTGCCGGCGGGCGGCGTCCTTCTGCTCGCGGGCCATGCGGGCCCGCTCGTTGCGCTGGTCGAGCTCCCGCTCGTTGCGGCGGTACTCGGCGTAGTCCGAAAAGCCGAACATGGTGGTTCCTCCTGGTGTCGCCCCGGCCACTCGCCGGCGGTGATTCCAGGTTTGTCTGTGAGGTACGTCGCCCGGATCGGGCGGTCGCCGCATCTTTCGCGACGGGTTCGTGCCACGGGCTGGGCGCGCCTAAGGCATCGCCCTATGCTCGGTGCTCAGCCGTCGGCGAACGGTAGGACGCGCAGGTCAGCGGCGGGTTCTGCCGGGCAGGACCGGGTGTGCGGTACGGGCGGCGCCGCCGTGCGGCGGGTCGGGGACCCGGCCGGTCGCGCACGCCGCGTAGGATTGGCACTCGGTCGGTGAGAGTGCTGGAAGGCAGTGTCGGAGAGCGGGCCGGAACCCGGGTACACGTCCCGGACGTTCTACCTGGGGACGGAGGTGAGCGCGGTGAGCGAGGAACGCAGGCTCGATGTCCTGCGGGCGATCGTGGAGGACTATGTCCGCACGCGTGAACCCGTCGGCTCGCGCATCCTGACGGAGCGCCACCAGCTCGGCGTATCGCCCGCCACCGTGCGCAACGACATGGCGGCACTGGAGGAGGCCGGGCTCATCGCCCAGCCCCACACGTCCGCCGGTCGCATCCCCACCGACAAGGGCTACCGCCTCTTCGTCGACCAGCTCGCGGAGGTGCGGCCCCTGTCCGTGCCCCAGCGGCGCGCCATCGAGACGTTCCTGTCCCAGGCCGTCGACCTGGACGACGTCGTGGCGCGCGCCGGGCGGCTCATCGCCCAGCTCACCGGGCAGGTCGCCGTCGTGCAGTACCCGTCGCTGCGCCGGTCCGGGCTGCGGCACCTGGAGCTCGTGCCCACGGCCGAGGGCCGGCTCCTCGTCGTCGTCATCACGGACACCGGCCGGGTGGAGCAGCGCTTCCTCGACGTCCCCGTCGACCTGGACGACGGGACGCTCGGCGAGCTGCGCGCCCGCCTGAACGCCGCGACCGCCGGCCGCCGCCTCGCCGACATCGGCGACGCGTTCGCCGGCGTCGCCGAGGCCATGGCGCCCGAGCACCGGCCGCTGGCGACCGCCGTGGCCGAGGTGGTCACCGCCGCGCTCGGCGAGGAGAGCGAGGAACGCATCGTGCTGACCGGCCAGGCCAACCTGGCGCGGTCGAGCATGCGGTTCGAGCAGGGGCTGCGGCCCGTCCTGGAGGCGCTCGAGGAGCAGGTCGTCCTGCTCGGTCTCCTCACCGACATGACCGACGACGCCGGGGTGGCGGTGAGCATCGGCCACGAGAACCGGCTGGCGGGACTGGCGGAGACCTCCGTCGTCACGTCCGGCTACGGCTCGTCCGACGGCGACACCGTCGCGATCCTGAGCTCGATCGGCCCCACCCGTATGGACTATCCGGGCACCATCGCCGCGGTGCGCGCCGTCGCGCGCTACCTGTCACGAGTGCTGCCCAGCTAGATACTCAACTCATCACGAAGAGAGACCTGTGACCGACTACTACGAGATTCTCGGTGTTCCGCGCGACGCCTCGCCCGAGCAGATCAAGAAGGCATACCGCAAGCTCGCCCGTGAGCTGCACCCGGACGTGGCCGGCGACGTGGGCGAGGACCGGTTCAAGGACGTCGCGCGCGCGTACGAGGTGCTCTCCAACCCCGACAAGCGCCAGCAGTACGACATGGGCGTGGACCCCACGTCCCCCGGTGGCGGCGCGGGCGGCGGCTTCGGCGCCGGGTTCGGGTTCCAGGACATCTTCGAGACCTTCTTCGGCGGCGGGCAGCCGACCGGGCCGGTCCCGCGCGCCCGGCGCGGCAACGACGCGCTCGTGCGCCTCGACCTCGACCTCGCCGAGGCCGTGTTCGGCGCCAAGCGCGAGATCCAGGTCGACACCGCGGTGGTCTGCAACACCTGCGGTGGCGACGGCGCGCGGCCGGGCACCCACGCCCGCACCTGTGACGTCTGCCAGGGCCGCGGCTCCGTGCAGCGCGTCGCCCGCTCGTTCCTCGGCCAGGTCATGACCAACCAGCCGTGCTCCGCCTGCGGCGGCTTCGGCACCGTGATCCCCGAGCCCTGCACCGACTGCTCCGGCGAGGGCCGGGTGCGGTCGCGCCGCACCATCTCGGTGAACGTGCCCGCGGGCGTCGACACCGGCACGCGCATCAAGCTCTCCGCGCAGGGCGAGGTGGGCCCCGGCGGCGGCCCCGCCGGCGACCTGTACGTCGAGATCCGCGAGCGCGCGCACGACACGTTCGTGCGGCGCGGCGACGAGCTGCACTGCACCCTCCAGGTGCCGATGACGGCGGCGGCGCTCGGCACCGTGCTCGAGCTCGACACCCTCGACGGCCTGCAGGAGATCGACCTGCGCCCGGGCACGCAGCCCGGCCAGGTCATGACCCTCAAGGGCCTGGGCGTCGGGCACCTGCACTCCAGCGGGCGCGGCGACCTCAACGTGCACATCGAGGTCCATGTGCCCACGTCGCTGGACGAGGAGCAGACCGCGCTCATGCAGCAGCTCGCCACGCTCCGCGGCGAGGAGCGGCCCGAGCCGCGTCTCGCGACGGTCCAGGGCGGCGTCTTCTCGCGCCTGCGCGACAAGCTCAGCGGGCGCTGACCCCGCGGCCATGAGCGCGCCAGTCTTTCTCGCGGAGGCGTCCGCCGCCCATCCGCTGTCCGGGTACGCCGCGGGCGCGGTGTACGTGCTCGACGGCGCCGAGGGCCGGCACGCCGGTGTGGTCCAGCGGCGCGGTCCGGGGGAGCGCATCGACGTCGTCGACGGCGCGGGCGTCCGCCTGCGGACCGTCGTCGAGAGCGTGCAGGGCGCCGAGGTGCACCTGCGCGTCGAGCAGGCCGACGTCGAGCCTGTGCCCGACGTCGTCGTCACGCTCGTCCAGGCTCTCGCCAAGGGCGACCGCGACGAGATGGCCATCGAGGCCGCGACCGAGACCGGCGCGGACGCGATCATCCCGTGGCAGGCCGAACGGTCCGTCGTGGTGTGGCGCGGCGACCGCGCGGCGAAGTCGCGGGCCCGCTGGGTCAGCACCGTGCGGGCCGCGACCAAGCAGGCCCGCCGGGCGCGCATCCCCGCCGTCGACGTGCCGCTGAGCAGCAAGCAGCTCGCCGCCCGGACCCGTGAGGTCGTCGCGGCGGGCGGCGCCGTCGTCGTGCTGCACGAGGAGGCGACGGCCGGCCTCGCGTCGGTCGCGCTGCCCGACGCCGGCCCCCTGCTTCTCGTCGTCGGCCCCGAGGGCGGCATCTCCGAGACGGAGGTCGCCCTGCTCACGGAGGCGGGCGCCACCACGGCCCGCCTAGGCCCCCACGTCCTGCGTACGTCCACGGCGGGCCCGATAGCGATCGCCCTGCTGAGCGAACGCCTGGGCCGCTGGTAACCCCCACGCGAAACAGTTGAGTGCTGGGTATTTGCGGGTTTCCGACCCGGAAACCCGCAAATACCCAGCACTCAACGAGTGGGGTCAGTTGCGGACTATGAACTCCACGCGGCGGTTCTTCTCCAGGTCCTCGAACGTGCGCGGGACGACCAGCGGGTCCGACTCGCCGAAGCCCTTCCACGTCAGCCGGTCGCGCTCGACGCCCAGGTCCACCAGCTCGTCCACGACCTGCTCCGCGCGGCGCTCGCTGAGCCGCTGGTTGTGCTCGTCGCTGCCCACCGAGTCGGTGTGGCCCTCGACGCGTACCTCGACCTCCGGGTGCTCCGCGAGCACCTCCGCGGCCTCCCGCACCACGCGACGGCCGTCCTTGGTCAGCCGGGCGCTGTCCGTGACGAACGTGATGTTCGGGATCTCGACGAGGTCCTCCTGCGCCTGCTCCCGCTCCTCGCGGGTCGGCTCGCGCTTGGGCTCGTCCTTGTCGTCGTCCTTGTCGTCGGCGGCATCGTCGGTCGCGCCGTCCGTCGCCTCGTCCTCGGTCGCCTCGTCGTCGCTCGTCCCGTCGCCCGACGTCGCCTCGCTCGCCTCGGGCGACGCGATCGCGTCGGCCAGGGCGTCCGTCGCGGCGTCGGTGACGTCGTCGGTCTCGTCCTCGGTCTCCGCCGGCTCCGCGGCCTCCGCGGGGCCGGGCTCGCCCGAGACCAGGCCGTCCGGCCCGTAGGCCGCGGCGGTCCGGACGCCGGTCACCCCGCCGACGACCTCCGCGGCGGTCAGCGCCTCCGCGTCGCTCGGCGCGGTCACGTCGGCGTCGCGGCCCGCGAACCGGACGTCCGCGCCCTCGATGCCCGCGGCGGAGAGGGCCCCCTGCGCGCTCTCCGTCAGCGTGGTCTCGATGTGCTCACGGAACCCCGTGTTCTGGACGCTCGACAGGGCGCCCAGGCCGAGGACCACGATGATCACCGGCGGGAGCACGACCTTCAGGTTCATGCCTTCACCTCGGACTGCGTGGGCTCGTCGTCCTCAGACTTCTCGGCCCCGGCGCTCTCGGCCTCGCTGCTCTCGTCAGCCTCGGCGGCCTCGGCCTTCGCCTCGTCCTCGGCGATCGCCTCGGCCTTGGCCGCGGTGCCCTCGACCTCGTCGACGTCCGTGTAGTCGACGTCCTTGCGGAACTTGGCGGCGCGGTCCTGGCCGCCGATGAGGTAGTCCTGGAACTCCTGCAGGCCGGTCTCGTCGCCGTCGGCCAGGTACTGGGCCTGGTCGGCCCAGCTCGCGGCCGCCGGGGCGAACGTGATGCCGCCCGTGGCGAGCGCCGCGCGCAGCTCGTCCTCGCTCGCGGCGGCGATCTTCGCGTAGGTCGTGAAGCCGGCGGCGTGAAGCGTGGACTCGATCTTGGGGCCGATGCCCTCGATGCGCTGCAGGTCCTGCGGCTCGGGCTCCGGGGCGGGCTCGGGCTCCGGCTCGACGACGGGCGCCGCCGCGGCCTCCGCCTCGTCCTGCGCGAGCGCGGCGGCCTTGGCGGCTGCGCCCTCGATCTCGTCGACGTCGGTGTAGTCGACGTTCTCGTTGAACTTCGCGCGCCGCTCCTGGCCGCCGATGAGGTAGTCCTGGTACTCCTTGAGGCCGTCCTCGTCGCCGTCCACCAGGTACTGGGCCTGGTCGGCCCAGGTCGTGGCGGCCGGCGCGAACGTGATGCCGCTCGCGGTCAGGGCCGCGCGCAGGTCGTCCTCGCTCGCCGCGGCGACCTTGGCGTACGTCGTGTAGCCGGCAGCCTGCAGGGCCGCCTCGATCTTGGGGCCGATGCCCTCGATGCGCTGCAGGTCCTGCGGCTCGGGCTCCGGCGTGGGCTCGGGCTCCGGCACGACGACGGCCGCGGCCGCGGCGGCCGCCTCGTCCTCGGCGAGCGCGGCGGCCTTAGCGGCTGCGCCCTCGATCTCGTCGACGTCGGTGTAGTCGACGTTCTCGTTGAACTTCGCGCGCCGCTCCTGGCCGCCCACGAGGTAGTCCTGGTACTCCTCCAGGCCCTTCGCGTCGTTGTCCACGAGGTACTGCGCCTGGTCGGCCCAGCTCGCGGCCGCCGGGGCGAACTTGATGCCCTGGCCCGCGACGGCCTCCCGGAGCTCGGCCTCGGTCGCGCCCGCGATCTTCGCGTACGTGGTGTAGCCGGCCGCCTTCAGCGCCGCGGCGATCTTCGGGCCGACGCCCTCCAGACGCTGCAGATCGTCCGCGGCCTCGGCGGCCTCGGGCACGACGGCGGTCTCGGCGTCGCCCCCGGCCTCGAGCCGTGCCGCGGCCTGCGCGGCGGCAGCCTCGGCGGCCTCGCGCGCGACGGCCTCCGCCTCGGCGACGACGTCGGACTCGGCGGACGTGACCTCGTCCTCCGCGCCCTGCTCCTTCGTGGCGTCCTGCTTCGCGTCCGCGGCCTCGGTGTCACCGGCCCCGTCGGTCGCGTCGGCACCCGCGCCGGAGTTCCCGTCCGTCGCCTCGTCGGCCTTGTCGGCGCCCGCGCCGGCGATGCTCTCGGCGTCGGCCTTCGCGCCGTCGTTCTCGCCAGCAGTAGCGGAAGTCGCCGCCGCGGTCCCGGCGGTCGCGGCAGCGAGGGCGGGCACCGCCTCGGCGTCCGCCTTCTCCGCCTCAGCCGGCTCCGCCTCAGCCGGCTCCGCCTCAACAGACTCCGCCTCAGCGGTCCCGGCCGCGTCCGCCTTGGCGGCACCAGTCCCGCCGTCCGCGCTCGCCTCGTCGCCCGAGGCCTCCGTGGCAGCCGAGGAAGCACCGGCCGAACGCGCGGCGGCCTCGGCCTTCTCCGCGGTGTGCTTGCCCCTGGCGCGGCGGCCCCAGACGACCCAGCCGATCCAGATGCCGATCGCGAGGCCGATCAGGGCCGCGATGATGATGAATGCGAGCGATTGGGCGATGAACCAACCCACGCGAACCTCCAGGTGAAAGCAGAGTGTGAAGTGAGGGCGACCGACGGGACCCGCGAGGTTGGACGGCGACTAAACGCTGCCTCAGTACCCCAATCTCCATCGAACGCCGCAAACTCTCCCACATCCCCTTCACCCGGGCATTTCGAGCCAGGTAACGGGACGGGAACATCACGGAGCGTCGTCCAAAGCACCGTCCAAACCGCCCCGGACGCCTGCGGGCGCGAGCCACGGACCCCCGCCGGTAGCCTGCCGACATGACGAGTACCGACAGCCCCGACTGCCTCTTCTGCAAGATCGTCGCGGGGGACATCCCGGCCGACGTCGTCGCGTCGTCGGACACCGCCATCGCCTTCCGGGACATCGCGCCCAAGGCGCCGGTGCACGTCCTCGTGGTGCCCAAGGAGCACTACCCGGACGTGCCCGCGTTCGCGGCGTCGGACCCCGAGGGCCTCGCGAGCCTGATCGCGCTGGCGGACGGCGTGGCCTCCGAGGTGGCCGACGGCCAGTACCGCCTGGTCTTCAACACCGGGCCCAAGGCCGGCCAGAGCGTGTTCCACGTGCACGCCCACCTGCTCGCCGGTGCCGACCTCCCCGGGTTTGCCTGAACCTCCCCTCGACGCGGTACGGGAAAGACCGTGGCGTGACCCGGTCCTGTCGATAGGATGAGGCTGTCGTCATCCCTACCGCATAAGGAGCGGATCGGCCCCGCGGGGCCGGCTCATGACAACTTCGTCCAGCACACAGTCCCAGACCCGGATCGAGCACAAGATCGTCGTCCCGGCCCACATCCCGACGGTCGCGCTCCTCGGGAGCCGGGACTCGGTGCTGCGGGCCGTCGAGGAGGGCTTTCCCGGCGTCGACGTCCATGCCCGTGGCAACGAGATAGCGGTGAACGGACCGGCGGGCGACGTCGCCCTGGTCACCCAGCTGCTCGACGAGCTGATCGAGGTCGTCGAGGCCGGCACCCAGCTCACCCCCGAGGTCGTCAAGCGTTCGGTGGCGATGCTGAGCGACGCGTCCAAGTCGCGGCCCGCCGAGGTCCTCACGTTCAACATCCTGTCCAGCCGGGGCCGCACCATCCGCCCCAAGACGGTCGGGCAGAAGGCGTACGTGGACGCCATCGACACCAACACCATCACCTTCGGCATCGGCCCGGCCGGCACCGGCAAGACCTACCTCGCCATGGCCAAGGCCGTCCAGGCGCTGCAGGCCAAGCAGGTCAACCGGATCATCCTGACGCGCCCGGCCGTCGAGGCCGGGGAGCGCCTCGGGTTCCTGCCCGGCACGCTGTCCGAGAAGATCGACCCCTACCTGCGCCCGCTCTACGACGCGCTGCACGACATGGTCGACCCCGAGCAGGTGCCCAAGCTCATCGAGGCGGGCACCATCGAGGTCGCGCCCCTGGCGTACATGCGCGGCCGGTCGCTCAACGACTCGTTCATCGTGCTGGACGAGGCGCAGAACACCTCCACCGAGCAGATGAAGATGTTCCTGACCCGCCTGGGCTTCGGCTCCAAGATGGTGATCACCGGCGACGCGACCCAGGTCGACCTGCCGGGCGGCACCACCTCCGGCCTGCGCGTCGTCGAGGACATCCTGCTCGGCGTCGACGACGTCGAGTTCTGCCGCCTGACGTCGTCCGACGTCGTGCGGCACCGTCTGGTCAGCGACATCATCGACGCGTACGCGCGGTGGGACGTGCTCACGGACGACCGTCGTCCGGGCCGCCAGCCGCAGGACCATCGTTCGGGAAGCAACAAGAGGCAGCGCCGGTGAGCATCGAGGTCAACAACGAGTCGGGGTTCGAGGTCGACGAGGCGGAGTTCGCCGCGCTCGGCCGCTTCGTCATCGACGCCATGCGCGTACACCCCCAGTCGGAGCTGTCGATCATCTTCGTCGACACCACCGTCATGTCCGACCTGCACGTGCAGTGGATGGACGAGCCAGGGCCCACCGACGTCCTCTCGTTCCCCATGGACGAGCTCCGGCCGGGGCGTGACGGCGACGTCACCCCGGCCGGAACGCTCGGCGACATCGTGCTGTGCCCGGAGGTCGCGGTCACCCAGGCCAAGGCCGCCGGCCACTCCACGACGGAGGAGCTGCTGCTCCTGACGACGCACGGCATCCTGCACCTGCTGGGCTACGACCACGCGGAGCCGGAGGAGGAGAAGGAGATGTTCGCCCTGCAGCGCAAGCTCCTGCTCACCTTCCTCGCGACGCGGTGACCGGCGTGATCGTCCTTCTCCTGACCCTCGTCATGCTGGTCGGCCTCTCGCTGGCGGGCATGCTCTCCGCCGGCGAGGCAGCGCTCCTGCGCGTCACCCGCGCGTCCCTCACGGAGGCGCTCGCGGAGGCCGAGCTGGGGCAGTCGCCCGACCCGGAGCGCGCCGGCCGGATCCGGCGCGCCCAGGCCCTCGTCGTCGACCCGCCGGCGACCGTCGCCTCCTTCGCGCTCGTGCGCGTGATGGCGGAGGTCGTGGCCATCGCGGCCGGGACCCTGCTCGTGCAGCAGGCGATCCCGGGCGAGGGCGTGCCCAACGAGCTGCCGGTCATGCTCATCGCGCTCGTCGTCGGCGTGGTGGTCGGTGTCATCTTCGTGCGGGTCTCGCCGCGCGCGCTCGGCTTCCGCCGCCCCGTCGCGGTGCTGGTCGCGCTGGTGGGCCCGCTGAGCGGCGTCTCGCGCGCCGTCGCCTGGCTGACCCGCATCTCGGTGCCGCACGTCGACCCGTCGCCGCCCACCGAGGCCGAGCTGCGCGACATCGCGGACCGGCTGGGGGAGTCCAGCGCCTTCGAGGAGTCCGACCGCGAGCTGCTCCGGTCGGTGATCGAGCTCGGCGGCACCATCACGCGCGAGGTCATGGTGCCCCGCACCGACATGGTGACCGTCACGGCAGACACCTCGCTCGACAAGGTGCTGCGGCTGTTCCTGCGCTCCGGCTTCTCGCGGGTGCCCGTCGTCGGCGAGTCGGTGGACGACGTCGTCGGCGTCGCCTACTTCAAGGACGTCGTGGCCGCGGTGCACTGGCCCGTCGACGACGGCGGCGCCCGGGAACCGTCCCGGCGCCCCGCCTCCGACGTCGCCCGCGACGCCGTCTTCGTGCCCGAGTCGAAGCCGATCGACGACCTGCTGCGCGAGATGCAGGCCTCGGCCAGCCACATCGCGCTCGTGGTCGACGAGTACGGTGGGGTCGCGGGCCTGGTGACCATCGAGGACCTCCTGGAGGAGGTCGTCGGCGAGCTCACCGACGAGCACGACACCGTGCCCGTCCAGGAGATCGAGGACCTGGGCGGCGGCGTGCTGCGCGTGCCGGCCCGTCTTCCGGTGGACGAGCTCGGCGACCTGTTCGACCTGCGCCTGGACGACGACGACGTGGACACCGCCGGTGGCCTGCTCGCCAAGGCGCTCGGCAAGGTGCCGCTCGCCGGGGCGTCCGTCGAGGTGGGCGGCGTGCACCTGGAGGCAGAACGGGTCGAGGGGCGGCGCAAGCAGATCTCGACCATCCTCGTGCACCGCACGGAACCGGTGGGCGAGCCGGACGACAGCAACGGCGGTCTCGACCAGCACGACCGCCGTGATCAGAAGCGTGACCAGAAGGAAGTGACCTCTTGAGCGAGCAGCCCGCAGTGCGACAGACCGCCGAGCACCGGAGCGGGTTCGCCTGCCTGGTGGGCCGCCCCAACGCCGGCAAGTCGACCCTGACGAACGCGCTGGTGGGGCAGAAGGTCGCGATCATGTCGGCGCGGCCGCAGACCACCCGGCACACCATCCGCGGGATCGTGCACCGGCCGGACGCGCAGCTCGTGCTCGTGGACACCCCGGGTCTGCACCGGCCCCGCACGCTGCTGGGCGAGCGGCTCAACGACCTGGTGCGCGACACGCTCTCCGAGGTGGACGTCATCGCGTTCTGCCTGCCCGCGGACCAGAAGGTGGGCCCCGGCGACCGCTACATCGCGGCGCAGCTCGCCGAGCTGATGACGGGGCGCCGCGGCGTGCCCGTCGTCGCCGTCGTGACCAAGGCCGACCTGGTGCCGCGCCCCGACCTGGTGGAGCACCTGCTCTCCGTCGAGCAGCTCGCGAAGTCCGTGGACCGCGAGTGGGCCGACATCGTGCCCGTCTCGGCCAAGGACGGGTACCAGGTCGAGGAGCTCGAGGCCGTCCTGATCTCCCACCTGCCCGAGGGTCCCGACCTGTACCCGGACGGCGAGCTGACCGACGAGCCCGAGGCCGTCATGGTGGCTGAGCTGGTGCGCGAGGCCGCCCTGGAGGGCGTGCGCGACGAGCTGCCGCACTCGCTTGCCGTGGTCGTCGAGGAGATCGTCGAGCGCGAGGGCTCGGGCGACCCGGCCAAGGGGAAGCCGCCGCTCCTGGACGTGCGCGTCAATCTGTTCGTGGAGCGCGACTCGCAGAAGGCGATCATCATCGGGCGCGGCGGGTCCCGGCTGCGGTCCGTCGGCACCGAGGCGCGGCAGGGCATCGAGAAGCTGCTGGGCACGCGCGTCTACCTCGACCTGCACGTCAAGGTCGCCAAGGACTGGCAGCGCGACCCGAAGCAGCTGCGCCGGCTGGGCTTCTGACGCCGCCGGCTTGTTGCCGGAGTCCTAGGGCCCCCTTAGAGTCAGAAGAAATAAGAAACTCTAAGAAAGGCTCCTGGATGGCGGCGTCGAGGAACCCGTTCAAACCGTCGGCCGGTGCCACGCCACCCCATCTGGTGGGCCGCGACGACCAGATCGCCGCGGTGGCCGACGGGCTCGACGAGGGGCCGGGCTCGCCTGGACGGCTCACGATCTTCACGGGTGCACGCGGTGTGGGCAAGACGACCCTGCTGAATGCGGTCGACGACGTCGCGCTGGAACACGGATGGCTGTTCGTCGACGAGACGGCGACCACGGGCCTCATGGGCAGGCTCGACGAGCACGTCAGCCACATGCTGGAGGAGCGCCGGCCGCGCCCCAAGCGACGTCTGACAGGTATCAACCTGCCGGCGTCGTTCGGTGGGGTCTCTACCGAGCTGACCCCCGAGCTTTCCGCGGGGCTGCGGCGCAAGCTCAACGCGCTGCTCGACGACCTCGAACGCCACGACTCCGGTCTGCTGCTCACGATCGACGAGGTGCACGTCTCGCTGCCGGACATGCGGGAGATCGCGGCTCTCGCCCAGCACATGGTGCGGGAGCAACGCCAGTTCGCGCTCGTGATGGCCGGTCTTCCGTCCGCGGTGTCCGGCCTGTTGTCGGACGGCGTCCTGACCTTCCTGCGGCGAGCGGACAAGCACGTGCTGGGTGACGTGAGCATCGACGAGGTGCACGACGCCCTGGTCGCCACGTTCGAGGAGAACGGCCGGGCGATGACTCCGGAAGCGAGCGAGCTGGCCGCCGAGGCCACGTTCGGCTACCCGTTCCTGATCCAGCTCGTGGGCTATCACGTCTGGCGTGCCACCGACGGGGGCGTCGCCGACCTCGACGCCGTGGACGCGGGGATCAGCGCGGCGCGTCGTCGGCTGGGCAGCCTGGTCCACGAGACGGCGCTCGCCGACCTCTCCGACCTGGACCGGACCTTCCTCGTCGCCATGTCCGTCGACGACGGCCCGTCGCAGATGGCGGACCTGCGACGGCGGATGGGCGAGGTGAGCCCGCAGCATGCCAACACCTACCGTCGGCGACTGATGGCGGCCGGCATGATCGAGCAGGTGTCGCACGGCAAGGTCGCGTTCGCGCTGCCCTACCTCCGGGACTTCCTGCGGGAGCACGGCGCCGCCTACGGACTGGGGCCCGACGAGCTCTGACTCGAATATCGCAGCCACGATCAAGGGCAATCCGGACACTGTGCTGTGATGGCGCGATGGAGACAGTGGTCGTTCGGGCGGCGCCCGTCGAGCTCGCGGGCCTGACCGGGCTCACCCCCCTGTCGGCGACGACGGGTGGCACGGACTCGCAGGAGATCTACGACGTGCTGCGGTCCAGGTGGGGCGTCGTGGCGCCCGTCGACATGGAGCCGGGCGTGCCCGTGTGGCTGGTCATGGGGCACGCGGAGATCTGCGAGATCACGCGGAACGAGTCGCAGTTCTCCCGCGACCCGCGCAACTGGCGCTGGCACTACGACGGGCTGCTGTCGGAGCGGTCGGCGCTACTCGGGATCTCGCCGCGGGAGCCGCGCAACTCGTCGTACCACCATGACGGGGAGCGCCGTCGTCGGCTGCGCCAGCCGCTGGACGACGCGCTGGAGGCGCTGCCGGAGAAGCTGGTGGTGGCGCAGGTCGAGGAGGTCAGCCGGCGGCTGGTCGAGGAGCTCGGCTCCAGCGGCGAGGCCGACCTGGTCCCGCACTGGGCCAAGAAGGTGGGCTTCCTCGCGGTGACGGCGCTGTTCGGCTTCGACCAGGACACGGCGGAGCAGATGATGGCCGACTCGGCGCACATCATGAACCACACGAGCGAGGCGCCGCAGGCGCGCGACCGGATGGGCCGCAACCTGATGGCGCACGTCCAGGACCGGAAGACGACGGCGGGGGCGGACCTGACGTCGTCGTTCGTGCGGCACCCGAGCTTCCACGACGACCGGGAGATCGCGGACTCGATGTCGGTGCCGCTGATCGCGGCCAGCGAGTTCCTCACGGCGTGGATCGCCCTGACCCTGCGGCTGCTGCTCACGGACCAGCGGTTCGCCGCGCGCTGGACGGGCGGCCGGATCGCCCTGGACGAGGCGCTGGACGAGGTGCTGTGGCGCGAGGCGCCCGCCGCGAACCCGCCGCTGCCCCGGTACGCGATGAACGACCTGGAGCTCGACGGCAAGCTGGTCCGCAAGGGTGACGCGCTGATCATGGCGGTGGCCGCGGCGAACCAGGACCCGCTGGTGCACACCGGCAACATGTGGGACGAGGTCGGCAACCGGGCGCACCTGGCCTGGGGCGTGGGGCCGCACCGCTGCCCGGCGTCGCGCCAGGCGCGGATCATCGCGCGCGTGGCGATCAGCCGGCTGCTGACCGAGCTCGACCTGGAGCTGGCGGTCGAGGACCACGACCTGGCGTGGGTGCCGTCGCCGTGGGTGCGGCACCCGCAGGCGCTGCCGGTCCGGTACAGCCGGGCGCGGTCATCGGGCACGGAGATCTACGAGGTCGCGCGCTGACGTGCCCCCCGGTCGCTCCCGATCGTTGAGTGCTGGATATTCGCCCTTCTCCGTGTGCGAGAAGGGCGAATATCCAGCACTCAACGAGGGGTGGGGGTTGGGGTGGTCGGGGTGTTCCAGTCGATGCGGTAGTCCGTGACCCAGTCGCGCGTGCTGCGGGCGGCGGCTCGGCTCACCAGCGGCAGGATGACCCGGTCGCGCAGCACCCGGGTCAGCGGGTTGGGGATCTTCTGGTTCGAGGTGCGCTTCGCCTGCGCGATCAGCCGCTCGACCCGACCTCGCCGCAACTCCTCGAAGGCCGCGAACGCCTCCGCGGGGTCGCGGTGGTCCCGCAGGAACCGCGCGAGCAGCACGCCGTCCTCGATCGCGAGCGAGGCCCCCTGGCCCGACGTCGGCGAGATGCCGTGCGCCGCGTCGCCGACCAGCCCGATCGGCCCGCGGTGCCAGACCGGCACCCGGGGCAGGTCGAGCGTGTTCCACGGGCCGATGACCTGCGGCGTCGCGGCGATCAGCTCCAGCGCGGGCCCGGCGTCGTCGGCGAACAGGCGCTCCAGCTCGGCGCGCCAGCGCTCCGGCGTCCAGGCGGCGAGCTCGTCGGCGCTCGCCTCGCGGGCCCGCGGCACGTTCGCGAACCACCAGACGTCGCCCGGCCCGCGGTTCGCGTAGGCGAAGAAGGCCCGCTTGCCGAACGTCATCGTGAACACGCCCCGGGGGCCGTCCACGGTCACGCCCGAGGCGTAGCCGCCCGTGTTCAGCAGGCCGGTGTAGCGCGGCGGCGGGCAGGCCGGGTCGAGGATCGCCCGGGTGCGGGAGTGCAGGCCGTCGGCCCCGATCAGCAGGTCGCCCTCGGCGGTGGTCCCGTCCGCGAAGGAGGCGACGACGCCGGCCGCGCCGGCACCAGGCGGGCCGACGACGCCGGCTGCCCCCGCAGCCCTGCTGCCCGCGCCCGGCACGACCGTGGCGTCGACCAGCCGCTTGCCGTACTCGACCGAGATGCCGCGCCGCACGGCCTCGTCCCGGAGCCGGGTGTAGAGGTCGGAGCGCCGGACGGTCTGGCTGACCGTGCCGGCGTCGTCGTCCCGGCCCATGCCGAGGCGCGCCAAGACGCGGCCGCCGGACCCCCGCAGCTCCAGCGCGGGCGTGTCGAAGCCGCCCAGGTCGTGGTGGTCGATGTCCAGCACCTGCAGGGCGGCGAGCCCGTTCGGGGCCAGGGTCAGGTAGGCGCCGACGCCGTCCGCGGTGCGGTCGTAGGCCTCGTGCACCGTCGCCTCGATGCCGGCCTTCTGCAGGGCCATGGCGGTCACGGGTCCGGTGATGCCCGCTCCGACGATGATCGCTCTCATGTGCTCACCATAAAATGGGTAACCATAAGATGGCAAGGTGTTGGCCGCTTAGGCTGGGCGCCGTGACCCAGGACTCCCGGCCGCGCTCGCCGCTCGCCATGGTGCTGCTCGCGCTGCTCGCGGAGGAGCCGATGCACGCCTACCGCATGCAGCGGCTGATCAAGACCCGGCGCAAGGACGACGTCGTCAACGTGGCCCGCAGCAACAGCGTCTACCAGTCGATCGAGCGGCTGCTGCGCGACGGTCTCATCGCGGTCCACGAGAAGCAGGCGGCCGACGCCGGACCGGCCCGGATCGTCTACGCGCTGACCCCCGACGGGTCCGCCGCCCTGCGCCGCTGGATGGACGCCGCGCTCGCGACGCCGGCGCGCGAGTTCCCCGAGTTCCGGGCGGTGCTGGCCGTCGTCGCGATCACCGGGCCCGACCTGGTGCGCGACCGGCTCGCGGAGCGCGTCACGGCCCTCGAAGTAGCCCTGGCGGAGGCGGAGCGCGAGGCCGCCACCGCCCAGGAGTGGGGCCTGCCGCGGGTGCTCCTGCTGGAGCACGAGCACCTCCTGGTCACCCTGCGCGCGGAGCTGGGCTGGGTGCGCGGGATTGTCGCCGACCTGCGGTCGGGCGCGCTGACGTGGGACACCGAGGAGATGCTCGCCTCCCGCCCGCCGGAGTGACCCGCCGACGCCGTCGGATCGAGCGAACGGGGCCGCAGGCGTAGCATCCGAAGGTGTTGTTTCGGACCGTCGCCACCTCCGCCGCGATCCTGGTCGCGCTGGCCGTCGCGGGTGCTGTCGCGGGTCCCGTCTGGGAGCCGGAGCCGGTGACCGACCACCTGCGGCTCGCCTCCTCCGACACGGCGATCGGGGGCGCCTCGCCCGACGCCGGTGAGCCCGGCGACCACGACGTGCGCGAGACGCCCGTCATCATCCCGCTGGCCGACGGCCGCGAGGTGGGCGGCCTGCTCCGCGAGCCGGTCGAACGGGGCACGGACACCGACCCGGGCGACGCCCCCGACGCCGACGACCACCCCGGCCGCCCCGGCATCGTCTTCGTGCACGGCGCGGGCACCGGCAAGGCCGCCGACGCGTTCACGCAGGCCGCGACGTCGCTCGCGAGCGCGGGGATCACCACGCTGGTGCCCGACAAGCGGCTCGACAACTACTCCACGCGGCACCGGGACTACGAGGCGATGGCGCGCGACTACGCCTTCTCGGTGCGCTTCCTGCGGGACGTCCCGGGCGTCGACCCGGACGACGTGGGCCTGTACGCCGAGTCGGAGGGCGCGTGGGTGTCCCCGGTGATGATGGTGAACGACCCGCGGCTCGCGTTCCAGATCCTCGTCTCCGCGCCGATCGTGCCGCCGCGGCAGCAGGCCGCCTACGCCGTCGACAACTACCTGCGGAACACGGACGTGCCCGCCGGGGTGTTCCGCGCGATCCCGCGCGCCGTCGGCATGAAGGTGCCCGGCGGCGGGTTCGAGTACGCGGACTTCGACGTGCGGCCGTGGCTCCGGCAGCAGCAGGACCCGATCCTCGCCGTCTACGGCACCGACGACGCCTCGATGCCGCTCGAGCAGGGCACGCGCGAGCTCCTGGCCGACGCCGACGACGTGACCGTCCGCTTCTACGACCACGCCAACCACGGCATCAACGTCCAGACGCCGGGCGGCCTGGTGCTGCACCCCGACTTCGCGCGCGACGTCGCCGACTGGGTGCTCGGCCTGCCGGCGACGGCGTCCGCCCCGCCGCAGGTCGCGGGGGCCCAGCCCGAGCAGCTCTACCTCGCGGCGCCCGTGCCGCAGCCGCACTGGTACGGCGACGGCGACTGGCTGGTCGGCGTGGTCGTCACCGCCGCCGGGCTGCTCGTCGTGGGCTCGCTGCTGCTCGGGGGAGTGGCCGTCGTCCGGAGCCTGGCCCGACGACGTTCGGGTCGCCCGGGCGTGCGCCTCGCGCGCGGGCTGCGCGGACCCCTGGCCTGGCTGGCCCTCGGAGCCGTGGTGACGTCGCTCGGGCTCGCCGCGTATCTCGGGGTCGTCGCCCGGCTCGCGCTGGACTACGAGAAGAACGACCTGGTGGTGCAGGGCGGCTGGATCGCCGTGCGCGTGCTCGGGCTGGTCGCCGTCGTCGCGGCGGCGCTGCTGGTCAACCGGCTGCGCGACCGGCGGATGTCGCTGGTCGAGCCCGACGGTCCCGAGCCGCGCCGGCCCGCCGTCGCCGTGGTGTCGACGGGCTTCTGGGCCACCGTGCTGGGCTCGACGGCGCTCCTGGTCACGCTGGCCTACTGGGGCGCCTACCAGCTCGGCATCTGAGGTCTCCCCGGGCTGAGGGAGATTCAGCAGGCCGGGGACGACCGTATCCCGGCCGGTAGCGGCCGTCCCCGGCCTGATGAGTCCGGCTCAGTAGGTGGGCCGTGCCGCCGTCCCGGTCAGCGGCCGGGACGGGTGCGCCGGGTGCGCGGTCCGGGGCGACGGCACGGCGCGGGGGACCGCCAGGCTCGGTACCGACGGGCCCGGGACCGCGAGGCTCGGGACGGACGGGCGCGGGACGGCAGCGCGCGGCGCCACCGCCACAGCCTCCGGCAGCGCGTCCGGCAGGCGCAGGTGCCGCACCTGGTCCACGTGCGTCGTCGTCGCCAGCGCCGCGCTGTGCCCCGCCGGCGCGGGCACGTGCGTCAGGTACGGCCGGGGGTGGGGGAGCCGGACCGACGGGTCGGCCGTCACCAGGCTGGGGCGCGGCCCGGTCACGTCGAGGTCTCGCAGGGGGATCGCCAGGCCGTGCCCCACCAGCTTGGTCGTCGCCTCCTTGCGGGTCCACGACGCGAGCAGCGCGTCGGCCCGGTCCCGCGCCGGCAGGCGGCGCCACGCGTGGTGCTCGGCCCGTGTGAGCGCGGCCGCCGCGAGGTCGTCCAGGTCGCCGACCTCCGGCCGGGCGTCGAGGTTCGCGCCCACGCGGCCCTCGCCCACCACCGCGACCAGCACCCACGCCCGCGTGTGCGACACCGAGTAGTCCAGGGCGGCGTCCTTGACGTGGGGGCGGCCGTGCTGCGGGTCGCCGCAGCGATCGCACGCCCGGTCCACCACGACGTCCTGCGGCGCCAGGCCGAGATACCGGGCCAGGATCAGCCGCTGGGCCGCGCGCGACGTCAGGTGGACGTCCGTCGCCAGTGCGTCCAGGCCCACGAGCTGCTCCCGATCCGGTACGGTCAGCAGGCGCGTCCAGGCTTCCCGGCGTCGGACCGGGACCAGCCAGACGTCGCAGGTGCGGGGTGCCGGTGCGGCGGCTGAGTCCACTGCGTTCTCCTGTGACCTGGGTGTGCCGACGGCGCTCGCCGACGGCGGATGTTCCACACGCACCAGATGTGATGGACGTGCGCAGAAATACAGGTGTGACCGGACTCGCCGTGGCACGGCCTGACAGAGCCGGTACCCAACGGGTAGAAACGTGATGGGCCCCAGCGCCGCCAGCCACACTTCCCCAGTCTCGACCAGCGGCGTTATCGAGGAGTGAACGGATGATGGACCAGCACGCTTCGGAGCGTGACGAGAGAACTTCGGGCGACGTCGCGGACGACGCGAACGGCGCACCGACCGAGAGTCTCGGCCACGAGCACGTCACGACCTCTCCGCACGAGACCGGGCCCGGCACCGCCGCCGACGGCTCCGGCGACGTCCGGCCCTTCGCCAACATCGCGGCCGCCGACTACGTGCGAGACGCCGTCGCCGCGCTCGCCCTGCTCGTGTCGCTCGCGCTCCCGTGGAACCTGCTGGACCGCTCCGCGGACCGGGTCGAGGTGGTCCTCGCGGTCGCGCTGTCGCTCGCGTCGCTGACCCTGCCCTACCTCGCGCGGTTCTCCGTGCTCCCCGTGACGTGGACCGTGCACTCGACACGCCGCGCACGCCTGCTCGCCGGGCTCCCGCTCGCCGTGATCGGCCTGGTGCACCTCGTGCTCGACGTGCGCAGCGGCGCCGGCGTCGGCACCGGCCTGGGCCTCGCGCTCGCCGGCGCGGCGCTCGCGGCCACCCCGCGCGACAGCGAGCTCGGGCCCGTCGACGAGGACGGCGCCGTCGTCCGTGCCTGGCGGTTCGGCCTCGCCGGCGTCGGCGCGCTCATCGCGCTGGGCGCCGTGCTCTCGACGCTGCTCGCCGAGCTCGCCGACGGCGCCACCCTGGGCGACCGGCTGCTGGCGCCCGTGTGGCTGGTGCTCTCGCTCGGCCTCGTGTGGCTCCTCGTGGGCGGCACCGTGCGGCACGACCGGCCCTCGCGCCTGGTGCTCGTCGCCGTCGGCATCGTGCTGGCGCTCCTGTTCGTCTTCACCTCGGGCGGCGCCCTGACCGGCATGGAGTCCATGCAGCCGGGCGTCACCGACCCGAGCCGCTTCGGCCTGGTGCTGCTCCCGCTCGCCGCCGCCGTGGCGGGCTCGCCCGCCGTCCGCCGCGACCCCGCGGCCGCCGACGCCGAGGAGAGCACCGAGCACGCCGCCGGCGTCTGGGTGCGGGTCGCGATCCGCGCGTTCGACGTCATCGTTCTCCTGGCCGCGTGCAGCGCGCTCGCCGCGCTCGTCCAGCTCATCGACCCCGGCTTCATCGGGTCCGGCGCCGGCGTCACGCTGGTGCTGCGGCTCGTGCTCGGCGTCGTCGTCGCCGGCATCGCCTGGTTCGCGCGCCGCTCCCTGAAGCGCGACCCGAACACCGGCCACGTGCCCGCCGTCGGCGCAGCGTGCGTCGCGGGCGTGCTGGGCCTCGTCGTCGTCATCGCGACGTCGGGCGCCAGCCTGGGCGTGAACCTCGGCGACCTGCTCATGGCGCTCGCCCTGCCCATCGTCGCGGCCAGCGCGCTCATGGTGCCCAAGGCGGTGCGCGAGCACTTCCAGACCGCCGGCATCGGCGGCGAGGTCGACGCCGACCGCAGCCAGGCCTACGTCTGGTCCCCGCCGCGGCCCAAGGGTGACAAGGCCGCGCCGGTCGCCCTCCCGGAGGAGCCCGTGCGGCCCGCCCCCGAGCTGCGACGCCCGGCCGAGCCGCGCCGCGTCAGCTCCACGGGCGCCGTGCGGACGGTCGCCGGTGCCGCCGCCGCCCAGCGCGGCGTGGTCCCGGTGCAGACGGCGCAGCCGACGTCGGGCGAGGTCTCGCTCGGCTCGATGCGCACGGTCGAGGAGATGCCGGCCGCGTCCGGCCCCGTCGACGCGACCGCGACGATGCCGCCGGTCCGCTCCGGTGCAACGCCGGTCGCCGCGCAGCCGGCGCCGGACACCCAGCGGACGGCGCACCCCACCGCGCACCCGACCGCGCGCATCCGGCCCATGGGGAACGGCCAGCAGGCCGCCGCGGACGGCTCGACCGGGCTCGACGAGGCCCAGGAGCACGCGACGCGCCCGGTCGTGCCCGGGCAGGGCGCACAGGGCGGTCAGGGGAACGGCGCCGCGGCGTCGGACTACGGCTCGGAGTCCGGGCACACCGCCGTGCTGCCGCCCGTGGTGGCAGGCGGCCGGTGGAACCCCGCCCAGGCGCTCGACCCGGCCACGCCGCTCGCGGACCTGGCCAAGATCGTGCAGGAGGCCCCGCACCTGCGTCCGCAGGTCGCGGCCAACCCGTCGACGTACCCGGCGCTGCTGGACTGGCTGGGCGCCCTGGGCGACCCCCAGGTCGACGCGGCCCTGCGCAACCGCCGCTGACCCCTCCACGTGTCAGACGTACAGGTCCCTCCGGGGACCTGTACGTCTGACACGTGTGGGAGGGGCGCCGCTCCTGTACGTGGGGTCAGGTCCGGATCGTGGGCGTGACTGGCGCCCCCGGTCCGGGCG
Organism: Promicromonospora sukumoe; assembly: GCF_014137995.1. Taxonomy (NCBI): domain Bacteria; kingdom Bacillati; phylum Actinomycetota; class Actinomycetes; order Micrococcales; family Promicromonosporaceae; genus Promicromonospora; species Promicromonospora sukumoe. The sequence goes on along the minus strand of NZ_JACGWV010000002.1, from coordinate 8,574 downwards.
GGGGGTACAGTGGCGGCGTGCGCCTGACGGTGATCCTTCTCCTTCGCTGCCGCGACGAGGCCTAGACAGGCCGGTCCCTCGTCGCGGAGGCTTGGTGTGCCGGCCAACCTCACCGAGCGAAGGACACATGATGGAGAACAGCATCACCGCCACCACCCCCGGCGGAGTTCACGAGACAGCAGTGCACGGCGCCGCAGGCGGGATCATCGAGGACAACCCGCAGCAGACGTCGGGCATGCCTACCCAGAAGTACCGGCCCTTCCACGAGCAGATCAGCCTCGAGCTGCCTGACCGTACGTGGCCCGCCAAGCGCATCGAGAAGGCCCCGCGCTGGTGCGCGGTGGACCTGCGCGACGGCAACCAGGCCCTGATCGAGCCGATGGACGCGGAGCGCAAGCTGCGGATGTTCGAGCTGCTGGTCCAGATGGGCTACAAGGAGATCGAGGTCGGTTTCCCGTCGGCGAGCCAGACGGACTACGACTTCGTGCGCAAGCTGATCGACGAGAACCGGATCCCCGACGACGTGGTCATCCAGGTCCTCACCCAGGCCCGGGCCCACCTGATCGAGCGCACCTACGAGGCGATCACCGGCGCCAAGCAGGCGATCGTCCACCTCTACAACTCGACGTCCGTGCTGCAGCGGGAGGTCGTCTTCCGCTCCGACCAGGACGGCATCGTCGACATCGCGCTCGACGGCGCCAAGCTGTGCCGCAAGCTGGAGGAGACCGTCCCGGGCACGCGCATCTACTACGAGTACTCCCCGGAGTCGTACACCGGCACCGAGCTGGAGTTCGCGGTCCGCATCTGCAACGAGGTCATCGAGATCTTCGAGCCGACGCCGGAGCGCAAGGTCATCATCAACCTGCCGGCGACCGTCGAGATGGCGACGCCGAACGTCTACGCCGACTCGATCGAGTGGATGAGCCGCCACCTGGCCCACCGCGAGAACGTCATCCTGTCGCTGCACCCGCACAACGACCGCGGCACGGCCGTGGCCGCCGCCGAGCTGGGCTACCTGGCCGGCGCCGACCGCATCGAGGGCTGCCTGTTCGGCAACGGCGAGCGCACCGGCAACGTCGACCTGGTGACCCTGGGCATGAACCTGTTCTCGCAGGGGATCGACCCGCAGATCGACTTCAGCGACATCGACGGCATCCGCCGCACGGTCGAGCACTGCAACCAGATGCCCGTGCACGAGCGTCACCCCTACGTGGGCGACCTGGTGTTCACGGCGTTCTCGGGCTCGCACCAGGACGCCATCAAGAAGGGCTTCGAGCACATGGCCGGGCGCGCCGAGGCGGCCGGCGTGAGCGTCGACGACCTGGACTGGGGCGTGCCGTACCTGCCGATCGACCCGCGCGACGTCGGCCGGTCCTACGAGGCCGTCATCCGCGTGAACTCGCAGTCCGGCAAGGGCGGCGTGTCCTACCTGCTCAAGAGCGAGCACAACCTGGACCTGCCGCGCCGGCTGCAGATCGAGTTCTCGCACGCCGTGCAGCAGGTGACCGACGAGCAGGGCACCGAGGTCACCGGCGCGGACATCTGGCGCATCTTCACCGACGAGTACCTGCCGGTCGAGGAGAACGCGACGTCGGGCCTGGAGCACTGGGGCCGGCTCACGCTGCGCGGCACCCGTGCCGTCTCCGCCGAGGGCGAGCAGGACACGCTCGAGGTGGACGTCACCGACCGCGGCAAGGAGCTGACGCTGACCGGATCCGGCAACGGGCCGATCGACGCCTTCGTCAACGCGATCGCCCAGGTCGGCGTCGACGTACGCGTGCTGGACTACACCGAGCACGCCCTGTCCGAGGGAGGCGACGCCAGCGCGGCGGCGTACGTCGAGTGCGCGGTGGGCGACGACGTCCTGTGGGGCGTCGGCATCGACCCGTCGATCACCCTGTCGTCCCTGAAGGCGATCGTCTCGGCCGTCAACCGCGCGGAGCGCGCGGCGGTCTGACCCGCCGGGCTCTGGCCGCCCGAGTCAGATCGGCCGCTTGCAACGAGACCGGTCCATCGCCGGACCGATCTCGACGCAAGCGGCCGATCTGATGCACACCCCGGGGTAACCTCCCCGCATGAGCTGGCCGGTCACCATCAACTTCCACCCCGACCGGCTGGTCGCCGACGGCAGCGAGACGCTGGTCGAGCGCCTCGCCCACGACCGGGTGTGGCGGTCCCAGTTCGAGACCGGCACCAGCAACGGCGGCCTCACCGCGCACCGCGGCGGCGACCGCTGGGTCTGGGAGCAGCGCATGTTCGACGGCTGGTACGACGACGCCGCTCCCCACCTGCGCCCACGCTACGGCGCGCTGAACCACCGGGGCCGCGCTGCGGGCGGCGCCGTCCGCTTCGGGTCCGCGCACCTGCGGCTGCGCCCGCACGTGCTGGAGCGCACCACGTTCTGCTACCCGGACTCCTTCCTGGAGCCGGAGCACTTCGCCGCCGCGGACCCGACGCCGCTGGTCACGATGGCGGACGCCGACACCGCGGCCGGCGTCCACGACCTGCTGGACGACTACGTCGAGGCCCAGGTGCACGGCGTCGTCGCCCTGCCGGACGACGTCGAGGCGCTGGTCCTGGACCCCTCCTACCGCGGCACCGCGGTGGCCGACGCCGCGGCGCGACTCGGCGTCACCGTCGAGTGGCACCACGGGCTCCGGCTGCACGTCGACGAGGTGGCCGCGCGCCCCGAGTTCCGAGGTCCGGAGATCGTGGAGGTGGCGCGCGCGGTCGCCGTCGGGCGCACGACGGGCGGCTGGCTCGACGCCCGGGTGATCGGCGAGGCCGTGCGCGCCGGGGAGCACCACCCGCAGGACCTCAAGAAGGTGTGGCACCACGTGGCGCGGTGGGGAGATGCCCAGCCCTGACCGCTGGCCGACGCATCTTCCAGATGGGCGGTGCTCCTGGGAGGAGCTCGTCGATCGTCTCGGTGATCTCGAAGCCGTGCTGTCGGCAGAACCCGATCTCTTCTGGTGCGGTCGCCAGCAGCGAGACCGGCTGGCCGTCGAGGTCGGCCTCGGCGAGACCGTCGCGCAGGAGGGCGCCGTCGATGTCAACGCCCTGGTGGTCGGGGTGGACCGCGAGGGCGCTGAGGATCCATCCCGTCTCGCCCTCGAACACGGGGCGCAGCGCGGTGTGCACGGCGACAAGGTGGGCCCACGCGTCCCCGATGCGTCGCTCGAGCCGGCCGGTGACGTGGGCCAGGCGCGGGTCGATCGGTTCGTGGGTCTCGTTCTTCATGACGTTGACCCAGTGGCACAGTCCGATGATCCGTCCGTCCTGCACGGCGACCCGCGCGGCCTGCGCGGGCGTGATCAGACGCAGTGCCTCACGGAAATGGATCAGGGTGGGCAATGCGCGCCGCTTGGCGTCCGGCACCATGTAGATGGTGAGCGGGTCGTCGGTGGTAGCCGCCGCCACGAGCCGAGCGGCCTCCTTGCTCTGCCGCGGCCGGAAGTCGGTGATCCTCACGGCCCGGAGCGTACCGAGACCTCGGGCACCTCAGGCCGGGTTTCATCCGGGGACCGCCGCCCCGGCCGGGTCAGCAGCACGCCCGCCAGGCTGACCACGAAGCCGGCGACCGTCAGCAGCGGCAGGTCCTGGCCGAACATCGCCCAGGCCCACGCGGCGGAGACGGCGGGCGTGAGGTAGAGCCAGGTGCTCACCGCGACCGGCCCGCGGGTGCGCAGCACGTACAGGTACATGCCGTAGCCGCCCAGGAACGCCAGCCCGACGAGCCAGGCGATCGCGAGCCAGAACGTCGGGTCGGCGGGCGGACCGGCGTCTCCGCTCGCGAACGCCAGCGCCGCGAAGATCCCGAGCGCCACGACGCCCTGCACGGCCAGCGAGTCCAGCACGTCGTGCTTCTCGGCCTCCGTCGGCGCGGGCCACAGGTCGCCCAGCACCGTGGCGGCCGAGAGCGACAGCATGCCGAGCACGGCCCAGAGCGCGCCCGCGGCACCGGCGCCGGCGGCGACGTCGGGCCCGACGGCGAGGGCGACGCCCGCGAACCCGACGGCCAGGCCGACGGCCTGGCGACGTCCGCCACCGTTGCCGCGGCCCGACGCGGACAGGACCACCGCGACCAGCGGCGGCTGGAGCGAGGCGAGCAGGGCGGCGGTCCCGGCGGGCAGGCCCTCCTCGACCGCGCGGAACACGCCGTACAGGTAGCCGGCCTGGCCGAGCGCGCCGAGCACCGCCTCGCGCCGCAGGTAGCGCGGGCCGTAGCGTCGGCCCAGCGCGAGCACGATCACCACCATCAGCAGGGCGGCGACGACATAGCGCCACAGGAGCGTGGTCGTGGCCGGCGCGACCGGGGCCGCGAACGTGGCGCCCACGAAGCCGGAGCTCCACATGACCACGAGCAGGGCGGGGGCGAGGTGCCGGAGAAGGCTCATGCCCAGCAGGTAACCATACAGGTCCGTATACTCGCAGTATCCCCCGTATCCCAGCAGGTCAGGAGAGGTCCCGTGGCACGACGCAGCCCCAACCCCGACACCCCGGCCGGCGAGCGGATCCTCGCCACGGCCAGCGAGCTGTTCTACGAGCGGGGCATCCGCGGCGTCGGCGTCGACCTGATCGCCGACCAGGCCGGGGTCACCAAGAAGACGCTGTACGACCGGTTCGGCTCCAAGGACGCGCTGGTGGCCGCCTACCTGACCCGGCGGCACGAGCGCTGGGCGGCGTGGTTCGAGCGGCGGCTCGCGGAGCGCCGCGCGTCGGGCCTCGACCAGGTGCTCGTGGCCCTGGAGGTCGCCGAGGAGTGGGCCGACGAGAACGTGCGCGGGTGCGCGTTCGTCAATGCCCACGGCGAGATCGGCGGCATCGACCACCCCGGCAACGCCGTGATCCTGGCCGACAAGCAGTACATGCTCGCCGAGTTCCAGCGGCTGCTGCGCGACGCCGGCCACCCCGACCCGGATGGTGTCGGTGCGCAGATCCACCTCCTGTACGAGGGCGCGATGGTGGCGCACACCACGCGCGCCCAGCCGGACGCCTTCGGCACTGCCCGGGCGGCGGTCCGGGCGCTGCTGCGGGACTGAAGGCGCGGAGGAGGCTTCCGATGCTGCCGCGCCGGCGCTATATTGTTAACGGTACCGTTCCGTTAATAAATGGAGGTAGGCATGGCCGACGCCGAGGTCATCGACGTGCTGGTGGTCGGGGCAGGACCCACGGGTCTCGCCCTGGCCTGCGGCCTGCGGCTGCAGGGGGTCGGGGTGCGCGTGGTGGACCGTCGGGCGGCCCCGGCGACGACGTCGCGCGCCAACTTCGTGCACGCGCGCGGGTCGGAGGTCCTCGACCGGCTGGGCGCGCTGGGCGACCTGCCGGAGCGCTCGGTGCGCGCCATGCGGATCACGACCTACCTGGGCGACCGGCCCATGATGCGCGTCCGGTTCGGCGACCCCGGGCTGCGCACCGCCGCACCGCCCATGGTGGTCTCGCAGGCACTCGTCGAGGACGGCCTGCGGCGCCGTCTCGCGGAGCTGGGCGGCGCCCCGGAGTGGGGCGCGCGGCTGACCGGTGCGCTGCAGGACGACGACGGCGTCACCGCCGAGCTCTCCGACGGACGAACCGTGCGGGCCCGGTGGCTCGTCGGCTGCGACGGCACCGACAGCGCGGTCCGCGCGGCCGCCGGGATCAGCGCCCCGGGCGTGCGCCTCAGCGAGCGGTTCCTCCTGGCCGACCTGCACCTGGACTGGGACCTTGACCGTGCCGGGACGTCAGGCTGGGTGCACCCGGACGGGATGCTCGGCGTGATGCCCATGCCCGACCCCGACGGGCGGGCCGACCTGTGGCGCCTGATCGCGTACGACCCGGACGGTGCGGCGGGGGAGCAGGCCACGGGGATGCCGGACGACGCCGCGGACGCCGCGGGCACGAAGGCCACCGCGGACGCCGCGCAGTGGGCCGCCGACGCCTACGGCCGGCGGAGCCGCCTCACCGAGGAGCAGATCCTGGACCGGTTCCGCGCGATCCTCCCCGGGCGCACCGGCCGCCAGGTCCGGGTGCTGGAGCCCGTGTGGCTCTCCGAGTTCACGATCCACCGCCGGCTGGCCGACCGGTACCGGAGCGGGCGCGTCCTCGTCGCGGGCGACGCCGCGCACGCGCACGCGCCGTTCGGCGGCCAGGGCATGCTCACGGGCCTGGGCGACGCCGAGAACCTCGCCTGGAAGCTGGGCCTCGTGGTGCGGGGCCTCGCGTCGAAGGCGCTGGTGGACACCTACGAGGCGGAGCGGCGTCCGCTGGCCGCCGAGGTGCTGCGGGGCACGGCGAACGTGACCAAGGTGAACGTGGCGCGCAGCGCCGCGGGCCGGTTCCTGCGGGACCAGGTGCTCGTCCGGCTCTTCAACCAGCCCTGGGTCCAGCGCTGGGCCACCTTCACGACCTCCCAGCTCTGGGTCAGCTACCGGTCGGGGCCGCTCGGGGCCGGGCCGGGCGAGCGGACGGCGGCGCGGCTGACCCGGCGGGTCTGCGTCGGCGACCGCGTGCCGAGCCTCGCCTGCACCCGGGCCGACGGCCGGGCGACCCGCCTGCACGACGAGCTCGGCGGGCGGTGGGCCCTGCTCGTGCCGCCGGCGGAGACCGGGCCGGGAAGCGTCCGGCCCGGGCCGGACGACGTCGGGCCGGACGTCGAACCGGACGACGTCGAACCGACCCGTCTCTCCCGCACCGACGGCGTGCCCGAGGCCTGGCTGGTACGCCCCGACGGGCACCTGGCCTGGCGCGGGACCGACCCGGCGGGCGCCGGGCCCTGGCTGGCCGGCCTGCTGCGCGACGGGCGGGTCCGATGACGGCGCCCGCCGGGCAGAGGGGCCGGGGCCGCCCGCGGGACCCACGCACGGACCAGGCGATCCTGGCCGCGGCGCTCGAGCTGTTCACCGAGCACGGCCACGCCGGGACCAGCATCGAGCAGATCGCGCGGCGGGCCGGCGTCGGCAAGCTGACCGTGTACCGGCGCTGGGGCAGCAAGGACGAGCTGATCGCGGCGGCGGTCGAGTCGGCGCGCGGCGAGATCCCGTCGCCGGGCATCGGCGACCTCGACGGCATGTCGTACGCCCAGATCTCGCAGGTGATCGCCGAAGCCCTGCCGGGGAGCGCCCGCACCCTCGCCGAGCCCGGCTACCGCGCCATGCTCGCCCAGGTGTTCGGCTCCAGCGTCACGCATCCCGGCCTGATGGCGGCGTTCTGGAACGACCACATCCTGCCCCGGCGCCGCACCGCGCACCTGGCGCTGTCGCGGGCCGTCGACGAGGGGGTGCTGCCCCCGGAGACCGACATCGAGGCGCTCATCGACATGACCGTCGGCGCCGTCGTCTACCGGCTGCTGCGCCCCGAGCCGCCGGACGCCGACGAGCTGCTGGCCTACCTGCGCTCCGTCTACGAGCAGGCCGGGATGATCCCGCGGCGGTGACCGCCCGGTGCTGAGCAGCGTCGGGCGCGCAACACCCGCTGTGTACTCTCGGCCCGTGCACCAGCAGACGATCCTCCAGCCAGGTACGGGCACCAGCGCGGACGCCGGCACCGCCGTCGTCGACGGGGCGGCCTACCTGCCCACGTCGGCCGAGACCGCCTACTGGGGCCGCCTGCCCTGCGCCGCGGACAGCGCCGTGCTCACGGTCGACCCGGGCCAGGAGGTCGTGGTCGACACCCTGTCCCACGAGGGCATCCTCGAGGACCAGGGCGGCGACCCGCTCGGGTGGTTCGCGGAGCGCGGCGTCGCCGAGGACGCGGTGCTCGCGGACGCCGTGGAGCTCGCCGCCGTCCGCCGCTCGCGGCTGGGCGACCGCACGCCCGGGCTGCCCGACGTCCCGGGCGCGCACGGCGGCCACGTCGTGACCGGGCCGATCGAGGTGCGCGGCGCGCGGCCCGGCGACCTGCTCGCGATCCGCGTGCTGTCGACGGACCCGCGCGTGCCGTACGGCGTCATCTCCAACCGGCACGGCCGCGGGTCGCTGCCGGGCGAGTACCCGGCCGGCGGCGCCGACATCGTCAGCGTGTTCGCGCAGGTGGACTCGTGGGCCGACGGCGCGGGTCGCGGCTCGATCCCGCTCGCCGAGGGCTCCGAGCGTCGCGTGGGCTTCGACCTGCACCCGTTCCTCGGCATCATGGGCGTCGCCGCGGCCGGGGACGAGCGGCCGCACTCGGTGCCGCCGGGGCCGTTCGGCGGCAACATCGACATCAACCTGCTGGGCGCCGGGTCCACCCTGTACCTGCCGGTGCAGGTGGCCGGCGCGCTCGCCTACGTGGGCGACCCGCACTTCGCGCAGGGCGACGGCGAGGTGGCGCTCACCGCGTTCGAGGCCTCGCTGCGCGTGCGGCTGGGCTTCGACCTGATCCCGGCCGCCGACGCCGTCGCGGCGTTCGGCGACCTGGCCGGCCCGCTCGGCGAGACCGCCGAGTACCTGGTGCCGACCGGGCTGGACCGCGACCTCGACGTCGCCGTGCAGAACTGCGTGCGCGCCGCGATCGCGCTGCTGGGGGTGCGGTACGGGATGTCGCCCGCGCACGCCTACGCGTACCTGTCCGCCGCGACGGACTTCGACATCTCGCAGGTCGTCGACGTGGTCAAGGGCA